>NZ_JAMYRZ010000029.1:0-86735 GCF_040321675.1 Mesorhizobium sp. M0296 | reverse complement strand
CCCCCCTACCTCTTTTTCGGTGCTCTCCCGCCCCGCCTCCTGGTCGCGTTTTATAACCCCCCCCCCCCCCCCCCCCGCTCTGTTTCACACCAGCCCCCCCCCACAACACGGGGCGGCCCCCCCCCCCCCCCCCCCCCCCAGGCTCGGGAGGCTTAGCGAGCTGCGGTCCAGCCCTTGTAATCCTTCAAATTGTCGGCCGTAATCAGCTTCGGGTCGAGCAGTACCGTCGGCTCGGCCGGCTTCTTGCCGGCAAGCAGGTCAGCCGCCATCGTCAGCGACTGGCCGGCCATCACATAGGGATCCTGCGAGGCCGAGGCCTTGATCATCGACGCGCCGGAGGCGAGTTCCTTCTCGATATCGGGCGCGCCGTCGACCGCGGTGAAGATGAACTCCGAGCGGTTGAGCTGCTTGGCCGCAAGCTGGGCGCCGATCGCCGTCGGATCGTTGATGGCGAAGACCGCGTCGATCTTGTCGAAACGCGTCAGAAGCGACTGGAACACTTTCAGGCCGCCGTCACGCGAGCCTTCGGCGTTCTGGTCGTCGGAAAGGATCTTGATGTCGGGGTGCTTTGCCAGCACGTCCTTGCAGCCCTTGACCCGCTCCAGGATCGACGACGAGGCCGGGCCATTGAGGATGACATAGTCGCCCTTGCCGCCGGTATGATCGACCAGATACTGGCACGCCTCTTCGCCGGCCTTGACGTTGTTGGTCATCACGGTGACGTCGGCGCCCGGCGCCGAAACGTCGAAAGCGGCAACGACGATGCCGGCCGCCTGCGCCTTCTTCACCGCCGGCGCGATCGCCTTGGCATCGACTGCGTTGAGCATGATGACGTCGACACCGGCAGCGATGAAGGAATCGACCTGCGATACCTGCTTGTTGAGATCGTAGTCGGCCGATACCGAGGTCACCTGCACATTCGGGTTGATCTTCTTGGCCGCGTCCTCGATGCCCTTGATGGTGGCGACGAAGAACGGGTTGCCGAGCAGTCCGACCGAGATGCCGACCTTGTTCAGATCCTTTGCCGATGCCGGCGCGATGACGGCGGCCGCAAGGGCGACGCCGCAGAGCAGTTTAGCGATGGTCTTCATTGTTTTGTTTTCCTCCTGATGCCCCGCGCCTCTCACGGTGCGTTACACATGAAACCGGCTCGTTGGATGCCGGCGACTAAGGGCCATCACGTTCTTGCTCCTGCCTGGAGCCGGTAACGGTCGAGGGCGACCGCCACGATGATGACCAATCCCTTGATGATGTACTGCCAGATGTCCGAAACACCGGCGAGGATGAGCCCGTTGGACAGCACGGCGATGATCAGGCCGCCGATCAGCGTGCCCCAGATCGAGCCGACACCGCCGACGAAACTGGTGCCGCCGAGGATGACTGCGGCAATGGCGTCGAGTTCGTAGGACTGGCCGAGCTGAAGCCCGTTGGCGGCATAGAGCCGGGCCGCCGACATGGCGCCGCCAAGGCCGGCCAGAAGGCCGGAAACGCCGTAGACGAAGAGCAGCACCAGCGGCACCTTGATGCCGGTCAGCCTGGCGGCCTCGGCGTTGCCGCCGACGGCGTAGATCCAGGTGCCGAGCACGGTGCGCTTGAGCACCAGCCAGGACAGGACGACGACCGCCAGCGCGATGATTACCAGCCACGGAATGCCGAACAGCGAACCGTTGCCGATGAAGTCGAACGGCAGGTCCGCGTTGAACACCGTCGTGTCCTGGCCGAGCAGGCGGGCGACGCCGCGCACGGCGGTCAGCGATCCCAGCGTGACGATGAAGGGCGGCAGCTTGATATAGGCGATCAGCAGCCCGTTGATGACGCCGAAACCGAGCCCGACGAGAATGGCCGCAGGCACGCCCAGCAGTCCCCAATCGGGCACCAGCGACACCATCACCGCCACCATCGCCGAGGCGGCAAGGATCGAGCCGACGGACAGGTCGATGCCGCCGGTCAGGATGACGAAGGTCATGCCGGCGGCCAGCACGATGTTGATCGACGATTGCTGCATGACGATCAGCAGATTGGTCTGGGTGAAAAAGCGCGGATTGATGAACTGGAAGCCGACCGCCAGCAGGATCAGGATCGGCAGCATGCCGAGTGCGGCGATGGCGGTACGCCATCTCGTGCTCCTGCCGACCGCCCGGTCGTCCGCCTTCATCGTGTCGGCCACCTTGTCGGTCATCGCTGAGCCGCTCCCGTTGCAAGTTCCATGATCGCTTCCTGCCGCAGCGGCTCGCCCTCCGACGCCGTCACCTCGCCGGCAATGGTGCCGTCGCGCATCACCAGCACGCGGTCGGCGATGCCGATCACCTCCGGCAGTTCGCTGGAGATCATCAGGATGGCGATGCCTTTCTTGGCCAGATTGTCGATCAGCCGATAGATTTCCGACTTCGCCCCGACATCGACGCCGCGGGTCGGCTCATCGAGGATGACGACCTGCGGCTCGGTTTCCAGCAGGCGGGCGAGCAGCACCTTCTGCTGGTTGCCGCCCGACAGCGAGCCGGCATTGGCCTGCACCGAGCTGGTGCGGATGGAGAGGTCTGACACCGCCTTGGCAGCGCGCTTTTCGGCAGCCGTGAAGTCGCGCAAACCGCCGGCCTTCGCGTCCTTTGCCAGCACGCCCATGCTGATATTGTCGGAGATCGACATGTCGAGAAACAGGCCAAGTTGCTTGCGGTCCTCGGTCAGGTAGGCGATGCCGGCATCGAGCGCCTCGCTCGGCGAACCGATGGATATCGGTTTGCCGCCGAGCTCCAGCGTGCCTGATGTGTGCCTGTCGGCGCCGAAGATCAGCCGTGCCAGTTCGGTGCGGCCCGAGCCGACCAGGCCGGCCAGTGCCAGCACCTCGCCCTTGTGGAGGTCGAAGGAACAATTCTTTATGAGATTGCCGTCCGACATGCCGCGCACCGACAGCGCGATGGCGCGCTTGCTGTCCGGCGGACGGTGATCCTTCTTGTAGAACGTCGACAGATCGCGCCCGACCATCATCGATACCAGGCGCGAGGCGTTCAGGTCGGCGCGGTCGAGCGTGCCGACATAGCCGCTGTCGCGTAGCACGCTGACGCGGTCGGCGAGCTGGTAGACCTCTTCCATGCGGTGGCTGATGTAGATGATGGCGATGCCTTGCGACTTCAGCGTCGCGATCACCTCGAACAGCCGGTCGGTCTCACGCGAGGTCAGCGACGTGGTCGGCTCGTCCATGACGATGATGCGCGCATTGGTCGACAGTGCGCGGGCGATTTCCACCAGCTGTCGCTCGCCGAGCGACAGGCTTGCGACCGGAGTGCGCGCCGAGAAGGTCACGCCGAGCCGCGCGATGATCTCGCTGGCGCGCCGATTGCACTGCTCGCGGTCGACAACGCCGAACCGTCGCGGCTCGTTGCCGAGAAAAATGTTCTGCGCTACCGACAGATTAGGCGCCAGCGACAGCTCCTGATAGATGACCGCAATGCCGGCGGCGCGCGCCTTGATCGGGTCGCCAGTCGCGGCCGGCACGCCGTCGATCAGGATTTCGCCGCCGGGGTCCGGCCGGTAGGCGCCGGACAGCACCTTCATCAGCGTCGACTTGCCGGCACCGTTTTCGCCCATCAGCGCGTGCAGCTCGCAGGCGTGAACGGTCAGCGACACATCGTGCAAGGCGCGGATCGCACCGAACGTCTTGGAGATGTGGCGCATCTCCAGCACCGGCTGGCGCACCGTCTCGATCCGGGCGGCGGCGCTCATCGCGCACCTCCTGCAGCTGCGCTGGCCACAGCCCGGTCGGCGGCAAGGCCGCGCCAGTCGTTGCGATAGCCGGCAAGGCCGCTGAAACTTGCCGCATGCACCGCCTCCGGCGCTTCGGTGGCAAACTCGCGTCCGACGCTTTCGAAGGCAAGTGCGGCAGCACCGGTGGCGCTGCCCTCCAGCGTTGCGCCCTGCAGGAAAGCCTGCCCGGGCCGCAACTGCGCCAGCAACGCGGCAAGCAGCCCGCCATTGTTCAGGCCGCCGTCGACGATCACTGTGTTGTCCGAATGGATCAGCTCGAGGCACAGATCGACCATCAGCGCGACATAGAGCAGCGCCATGGCCGCGCGTTCCTCGGCATTGGGCGTACGCCCGACCAGTTCGCCGCGGCGGTGCGGCATCGGGCCGCCGGGCGCGAAGCTCGGCAGCGCCATAATGCCGGCGTCGATCACCCGTTGTATCGATGACGGCGCGATTGCGCCCTGCCAGCCGGCGCTGATCGTGGCGAATTCGCGCCCGCCCATGAAGCGGACGGTTGGCACCGGGCCGCCATCGACATCGACATTGACCAGCATGTCGCGCTCGCCGTCGAGTGCGTCGAGCGGGCAGTCCGGATTGAGCACGACCACCCAGGTGCCGGTCGAGACCACGGTCACCGGCCCGAGCTGCTGCCGGCGGTAGGCATGGAGCGCGGCATTGCTGTCGTGGACGCCATTATGGATGGCGATTGGCTTCGCGGCCTGGCCGAAGCGCTGCTCGCCGATCACCGCGCCGGCACGCTCGAAGGCGGGCATCTGGCCGCGCCAGCCCTCGGCATCGACCAGCGAGCTGAAATCGCGTTTGCGCGGTGCCCATAAATGCGAGTGGCAGCCAAGATACGACACTTCCGATACCGGCCGGCCGCCAAACCGCCAACTCCAATATTGGGGGTAGCCGAGGATCGATTTCGCTGTGGCGAAGGCACCGGGCTCCACCTCCTTCAGCCACAACATGTGGCGGCCGTAGTTGAAGCCAAGCGGCAGGCGCGGCGAAAAGGTCTCGGCAAAATCCGGAATGCGGCGGTCGATCTGCGCGGCGATTTCAGCTGGCGGTTCCTGCTCGTAATCGAGGATCGGATGCGTCAGCGCGGCTTCGTCGACCAACGCGAAGGTGCAGCCATGGCCGGATACCATCAGCCCTTCCACGCCATGCGTGTCGACTGCATCATCGATGGCGCGGGCCGCCCAGTCGTGCAGCGCTGGCTCGTCGAGCACGCTGAAGCCGCCTTTGTGGATCCAGCTCGGCTGGGTGCGGCGCTCGTCGAGGATCTGTCCGTCCTGGCCGAAGACGAACAGCTTCGAATTGGTCTTGCCGAAATCGAGGACGGCGATGTTCACTGGGCGCCTCCCGAGGAAGCCGCGATCCGCACCATGACGCCGGCATCTTCGAGCATGCGGGCATCTGTCTCGGACAGGCCGTCATCGGTGACCAGCGTGCCGATCCGCGACAGCGGCAGTGCCACATTGCGCGCGTGGATCGACAGTTTTCGGCTGTCGGCCAGCACGACGATCTGGTCGGCGCAGAGGCTGAGCTCGACGATCGAGCGGACCAGCAGCGGGTGCGATTCCAGAAGGCCTTCCTGGCCGATGCCTTGCGCGCCGAGAAAGAACTTCGAGGCGTAGAACGGCACCGTCTGCGTCAGCGAATGGATGATGCCCGGCTCGCGGTGCAGTTCGCCGCCGGCGACGGTGAGGCTGCAATGGCCGTGGTCGCTGAGATAGGCCGCGAGCGGCATCGAGTTGGTGTAGAGCCGGATGTTGCGGTCGGCGAGCTTGACGCCGAGATGGAAGCAGGTCGAACCGCCATGCACCATGACCGCGTCGCCGTCGCGCACCATGGTGGCGGCGAGAGCGGCGATCTGCCGCTTGGCCTCGACGGCGAGGTCGCGGTTCTCGTCATAGGGCCTGGCATAGGCGACGCCGGCTTGCGAAGCGCCATCGAGCGCCGAGATGCCGCCATAGACCTTGCGCGCTTCGCCGGCCTCGTCGATCTTGTCGATGTCGCGCCGCACTGTCGCCGCCGACACGCCAAGCCGCTCCTGCAGCTCGCGCACCGATGCGAAAGGCCGGTCCCGCAAAAGCTCGACAATCTGGCGTTGGCGGCCGGAGTCGCTCAACCCTTACCTCCCAATGCGCTTGCCTCCCAAGCATTTTGGACGGCATTGCCATTTTGCACGCAATTGGTGCAACTTACTCAACACGCCTTGGATTGCAAGCCTGATCTGACGCGATAACATCACTGTTGACGTAACTTACTCGCATCTGCGATACCAGCGTCGGTCTTCGTCCCGGCACCGGGACGTCCAAAGCCGTGGCCACGCGGCCGGTTTGTGGAGGAATTTCGATGACGATCAGTGCGGATGCGCAGGAATTGGCAGCGCTGCGGTCGCTTTCGGCCGCCATCGGCAGCGACCCGCATCTGACCCAGGCCGCCGGCGGCAACACCTCGCTGAAAGCCGGCGACACGCTCTGGATCAAGGCCTCCGGCACCTGGCTGAAGGACGCGCTCATCGCGGACATCATGGTGCCGGTCGGCATCCCGCCATTGCTCGACGCCATCGAACGGCGCGACCCGGCCGCCGAACAGCCGCAGGCCTTCACTGTCGGCGCCCTCAACGCGCGCGGCTTGCGCCCGTCGATCGAGACCACCGTGCATGCGCTGATGCCGCAGCGCATCGTTCTGCATGTTCACTGCGTCGAGACCATTTCGCTGGCCGTGCAGGCCGACTGCGAGGCCGAGGCCGCCAGGCGGCTCGACGGCCATCAATGGGCGTATGTTCCCTATCGCCGGCCGGGACTGCCGCTCGCGCAGGGTATCGCCGAGCGCCTTCGGCCAGGCGTGGATATCCTTATCCTCGGCAATCACGGCCTGGTCGTTGCAGCCGAGACCGTCGCGGCGGCCGACATGCTGCTGCGGCGCGTGACACGACTGTTGGCGCGGCCGCCGCGCCAGGTGGCGGAACCGGACATCGCGGCATTGACGGCGCGCGCCGGCGACAGCGACTACAGATTGCCGGCGGACGTTGAGGCGCATGCGGTGGCGATCGACCCCGAAAGCTGCCGCATGGCTTCGGGTGGCAGCCTCTACCCCGACCACGTCATCTTTCTCGGCGAAGGCTCGGTCGTGGCGAGACCGGACGAGGGTGTGAAGCGCGTCATCGAGCGCTGCGGCGCCGCACCCGTGGCGATCCTGTTTCCTGGACTCGGCGTGTTGATGCGCGGCGACGCCGGCGCCGGTGCCGACGCCATGCAGCGCTGCCTTTCCGACGTGACAGCGCGGATCGATGTCTCGGCGAAGCTGAATTATCTGACAGCGGCGGAGAATGACGAGCTGATCAACTGGGACGCCGAAAAATATCGCCAGAAACTCAATGCCGGAGGCAGCTGACATGCCGCGTTCGTCTGGTCCGCTTGCCATCGGCATCGACATCGGCACATCCGGCGCGCGCGCCGTCGCCATGCGTCCGGACTTTTCCATTGCGGCGCATTCCGCTATTGCCCTCGAGCGATTTGGGCCGAACGGCCGCGACCCCGCCATATGGTGGGAGGCGGTCGGCGCGACGTTGGCGGAACTGCTCAAATGTATCGATCGCGCGGCAGTGCGCTCGATCGCCGTCGACGGTACGTCGGGCACGCTGCTGCCGGTCGACGGCGCCGGGCGGCCGCTGGCCGAACCGCTGATGTACAACGACAAGGTCGCTGACGACACTATTCTGACAGCAATAGCCGGCGCGGCACCGGCAACGAGCGCTGCACTTGGGGCGACCTCCGGTCTCGCCAAGGCGCTGTCTTTCCAGCACCTGCCCGGCGTCGCCACTGTGCTGCACCAGGCAGACTGGATCGCCGGACAGTTTTCCGGCCGCTTCGATGTCAGCGACGAGAACAACGCCCTGAAGACCGGCTACGACGTCGAGGCCCGGCACTGGCCGGACTGGATCGCGGCGACCGGCGTGCGCATGGAATTCCTGCCCCGCGTCGTGCGGCCGGGCGATGTCACGGACACGCTCACCGCCAGCGCTGCGAAAATGTTCGGCCTGGCGCGCGACGTGGTTATCGTTGCCGGCACGACGGATGGCTGCGCCTCATTCCTGGCGACCGGTGCGAGTGCCGCGGGCGACGGCGTTACCGCGCTCGGCTCGTCGCTGACCATCAAGATCCTCTCCGACCGGCCGATCTCGGCGCCGCAATTCGGCATCTACAGCCATCGGCTGGGTGACACCTACCTGGCGGGCGGCGCCTCGAACTCCGGCGGCAAGGTGCTGGCCCAGCATTTCCCCGTCGCCCGCATTGTCGAACTCAGCAAAAAAATCGACCCGGCGACGAAGACCGGCCTCGATTATTACCCGCTGCCGGCGCCGGGCGAACGCTTCCCCATAGCCGATCCGGCGCTGCCGCCGCGCCTCGAGCCGCGGCCCGCCGACGACGCCGACTATCTGAAAGCGATGTTCGAGGGTATTGCGGCGATCGAAGCGCTCGGCTATCGCCGGCTTGCCGAACTCGGCGCCCCCCGGCTGACATCGGTCAGGAGCGTCGGCGGCGGTGCGGCCAATCCGGCCTGGACAGCGATCCGGCAGCGCAAGCTTGGCGTCGCTCTGGTGCCGGCTCTTTCGGAGGAGGCCGCTGCCGGCACGGCGCGGCTGGCGCTGATGGGCGCAAGCGCAGCGGGGCTTTTATGACGGCGAAGGCAATTCAACACCTCGACGGCATCGCCGCGCTGACCGACCGCTATCAGGTGTTCCTGCTCGACCAATTTGGTGTGCTGCACGACGGCACCAGCGCCTATCCAGGTGCTGTCGAAGCGTTGTCGGCACTCAAGCGCGCCGGCAAGACCATCGTACTGATCTCGAATTCCGGCAAGCGGGCGCAACCCAATGAGCGCCGCCTGCTGAAGCTCGGCTTCGAACCGGGAAGCTGGGATCACTTTGTCTCCTCCGGCGAGGTGGCGTGGCGCTCCTTCCACCAAATGGCAGCATCCGGAGCCCTGCGCCCGCAGACAAAATGCCTGCTGATCTGCCGCGACAATGACCGTTCGGCTGTCGACGGCCTGCCCTTCGTCCTGGCCAAGAACGGCGACGATGCCGAACTGGTGCTGATTTCCGCCAGCGAGGGCGATCGCTACGACCTCGACCATTATCGCCGGCTTCTTGGTCCGGCGGCGGCGCGGCGCGTGCCATGCTTCTGCACCAATCCCGACAAGATCATGCTGACTGCCGTCGGCCCTCGCTTCGGCGCCGGCCGGCTCGCCGATCTCTATGAGAGCCTCGGCGGCAGCGTGGCGCGCATTGGCAAGCCCAATCCGCAGATATTCGAGGCAGCGCTGGCACTGGCGGGCCATCCGGAGCGCGAAAGCGTGATCTGCGTCGGCGACAGCGTCGAGCACGACATCGCCGGCGGCAACGGCGTCGGCGTCGCGACGACGCTGGTCCTGTCGGGCATATTGGCGGGGGCGCCTGACCTGGAGGACGTTTTCGCCACGCTGAACGCCCGTCCCGACTACATTGCGGATAGCTTCAGGTTTCGCTGAGTTGTTAAAGCTAATCCAGGTTGAAACGCCCGATCACCGGCACATGGTCCGAGGGCCGTTCCCAGCCGCGCGCCGGCCGCAGGATTTCATAGCCGGCAAAATGCGGCACCAGGTTTGGCGACGACCAGACATGGTCGAGGCGGCGGCCGCGATTTGAGGCCTGCCAATCCTGGGCGCGATAGCTCCACCAGGTGTAGAGTTTCTCCTCGTAAGGCACATTGAGCCGCATCAGGTCGATCCAGTCGCCGGCGAGCCGCATTGCCTCGAAGTTTTCCGTCTCGACCGGCGTATGGCTGACGACATTGAGGAGCTGCTTGTGCGACCAGACATCGTGCTCGAGCGGCGCGATGTTGAGGTCGCCGACCAGGATCGAGCCGGAGTGCTCGTCATGCTCGGCGCGGACGGCGTTCATCTCGGCAACGAAATCGAGCTTGTGCTTGAACTTGCGGTTGACGGCCGGGTCGGGCTCGTCGCCGCCGGCCGGAACGTAGAAATTGTGCAGCAGGATCGTTTTGCCGCCGGCGTTGACGGTGACCGACAGATGCCGGCTGTCGTCGATCTCGCAGAAGCGGCGCTTTTCGACCACCTCGATCGGCCGCCGCGCTATGGTGGCAACGCCGTGATAGCCCTTCTGGCCATGGAAGGCGATGTGCTCGTAGCCGAGCTTGCGGAACGCCTTCTCCGGAAACAATTCGTCCGGAACCTTGGTTTCCTGCAGGCAGAGCACGTCCGGCGCCTGCTCGACCAGCAGGCGTTCGACGATCGGCATACGCAGCCGGACGGAGTTGATGTTCCAGGTAGCGACTGAAAACGGCATGTGGGTTCCGGACAACGCGAGATCCGCCGGATGGGTCTGGCGGAAGTCAATCGCGGAAACTACTGCCAGCCGCGCACCGCAAAGACAAGCCGGCGCTTGGCCGAGCCTGTCATGGTCGAGTCCGGTGCTGCCCCTCATCCGTCTGCCGACACCTTCTCCCCGTATAGTGACGGGGAGAAGGGGCTGGCCGCACGCTTGGTGCTCTTTTTGCAATGCGAAAAATTGGCGAAACCGACGATGAGAGCGCCCCTCTCCCCGTCACTATACGGGGAGAGGATGCCGGCAGGCAGGTGAGGGGCGGCGCTGACGCCCGAAGAGAATTTACCGCGTCTTGGTGTTCAGCTCGCGGTTCGCCGTATAGTCGATGGCGAAAGTGTCGGGGGCGAAGCTGACGCCCTCCTTGGTGTTGAAGATCATCACCGTCGTGTCCTTGCCTTGCGCATCGGTGATGGTCCACTGCCGCAATTCATAGGATTTCGGATCGAACATCATGGTGATCTTCGAATTGCCGAACACCGATTTGTCGGCAAGCTGGATGGTGGTGAGATCGTCCTCTTCCTTGACGCTTCTGACGCGCCCGCCCGACAGATCGATCTTGTCGTCGAGCAGCAGCTTCAGCGGCGTCTTCGACAGCGGGTAGAGGTCGGAGGTCCGCAGCTTCTTGTTGAGGATGACCACCGACTTGCCGTCGGAAATCACCCTGAAATTCGAGGCGCCGTCATAATTGAAGCGTATCTTGCCCGGTCGTTCCAGAAAGAACTTGCCGCCGGTCTGCTCGCCCTTGGGCCCGAACTGCACAAACTCGCCGCTCATCGATTTGACCGAGGAGAAATGATCGGCGATCTTCTGCGCCGTCGCCGGAACCGCTGCTTGCGCCGACGCCAGCAGCTGGAAGCCGGGCACGACATTGGCGGCCGCCGCACCGGCCAGGACCAGGCCGAGGCCGAGCACCTGCCGGCGGGTTGGGGCGAAATCCCTGCTTTGGGCGAGAGTTGCGTTTTTCATGCCGGTCACCATCATCTGATTGCTTGCTCGTTATATTGGTCTGGCCCCCCAGTTGGGCTTAAGTTTGGCGGACCGCACGGCGCCCGTCCGTTGCAACGCGCCAAAAGGTTCAAAGTTGCCGGCGCGGATGCGCTCTAGAACTTGTCGTCCTCCGTCGGCACCAGGATTTCGCGTTTTCCGGCATGATTGGCCGGGCCGACAATGCCTTCCTTCTCCATCTTCTCGATGATCGAGGCGGCGCGGTTGTAGCCGATGCCGAGCCGGCGCTGGATGTAGCTGGTCGAGGCCTTGCCGTCCCGCAGCACCACCGCAACCGCCTGGTCGTAGGGATCGTCGGAATCCTCGAAATTGCCGCCGTCGCCGCCGCCACTGCCTTTGCCCGACGGCTCATCGTCATCCTTGTCGTCGTCCTCGGTGATGGCGTCGAGATATTCCGGCACGCCCTGCAATTTCAGGTGCGCGACGATCTTCTCCACCTCGTCGTCGGAGACGAAGGGACCGTGCACGCGCTGGATGCGGCCGCCGCCGGCCATGTAGAGCATGTCGCCCATGCCGAGCAGCTGTTCGGCGCCCTGTTCGCCCAGGATGGTGCGGCTGTCGATCTTCGATGTCACCTGGAAGGAGATGCGGGTCGGGAAATTCGCCTTGATGGTGCCGGTGATGACGTCGACCGACGGCCGCTGCGTCGCCATGATGACATGGATGCCGGCGGCGCGCGCCATCTGCGCCAGGCGCTGCACCGCGCCTTCGATGTCCTTGCCGGCGACCATCATCAAATCGGCCATCTCGTCGATGATGACGACGATGTAGGGCATCGGCTCGAGGTCGAGGTTCTCCGTCTCGTAGATCGCCTCGCCGGTTTGGCGGTCGAAGCCGGTCTGCACGGTGCGCGAGATCCTTTCGCCCTTTTTCTCGGCCTGCTGCACGCGCGCGTTGAAGCCGTCGATGTTGCGGACGCCGACCTTGGACATCTTGCGGTAGCGGTCCTCCATCTCCCGCACGGTCCATTTCAGCGCCACCACCGCCTTCTTCGGATCGGTGACGACCGGCGTCAGAAGATGCGGAATGCCGTCATAGACCGAGAGCTCCAGCATCTTTGGATCGATCATGATCAGCCGGCAGTCCTGCGGCGTCAGCCGGTAGAGCAGCGACAGGATCATGGTGTTGATGGCGACGGACTTGCCCGAGCCGGTGGTGCCGGCGACCAGCACGTGCGGCATTTTGGCGATGTCGACGATCACCGCCTCGCCATTGATGGTCTTGCCCAGCGCCAGCGCCAGCTTGGCCTTGGTGGTTTCGAAATCGCGGCTGGCCATGATCTCGCGCAAATAGACCGTCTCGCGCCTGGCGTTCGGCAATTCGATGCCGATCGCGTTGCGGCCGGGCACCACGGCGACACGGCAGGCGATGGCGCTCATCGAGCGGGCGATGTCGTCGGACAGGCCGATGACCCGCGACGATTTGATGCCGGGCGCCGGTTCCAGCTCGTAAAGCGTGACGACCGGACCCGGACGGACATGGATGATTTCGCCCTTGACGCCGAAATCCTCCAGCACGCCCTCGAGCAGGCGGGCGTTCTGCTCCAGCGCGTCCTTGGACAGGCTGGCGTCGCGCACCACGTTCTTTGGTTCCGACAGGAAGTGCAGCGACGGCATCTCGAATTTTTCCGAGCCGATCAGCGAAGTCTGCGCCTCGCGCTGGACGCGGGCGCCGGGGGCCGGCCGCGGCGCCGGCGCCTCGACGCGTGTCGCCGCGTCGGAACGGAAGTTCTGCACCTTGGCCGTCGGCGCGGCGCGGCGCTGGCCGGCCGGCTCGGGCGCGAAATCCATGTCGTCGTCATTGTCGTCGTTATCGAAGACGTCGGCATCGTCAGGGTCGATCGAGGCACTGCGGTCGTTGACCATGGCGGCGAAGAATTCCGGCTCGACGCGGGCGCGCCCGCCCGGGCTCATCCGCGCCTCGGCGAACTCGGCCGATTCGACCCGTTCGGCCGCCCGCCGCCAGGCGCTGGGGCGCGGTTCCATCTCCGGCTCGAAATCGTCGCGCTCGCGCCGGCGCGCGGCGCGGCGGCGCAGATAGGCCCGCAGCGACAGCCACCAGTGGGTGATGGCGCCAAGCGCCAATATGCCTTCGTCGCCCTCGTCCTCTTCATTGTCGAAAAGCAGGTCGTCCTGCGGATCGGGCACTGCAGGCTGTTCGAGGACGGCAAAGCCGTTCTTGCGCGAAATCAGCGCCGAGCCATACAAGAATACCCACAGCGCCGGCGCTGCCAGGAGCACGGCGAGTACGCTGGCGACGAGGCCGGTCGGATAGCCGCCGATGACCAGGCCCGGGATATTGAGCACCATGTCGCCGAAGACGCCGCCGAGGCCGGTCGGCAGCGGCCAGGTCTTGGGCGGCACCACGCAGCCGGCAATTGCCGCGCCAAGCAGCGAAAACCCGAACCAGGCCAACGCCCGTTTCGGCAGCCGGTCGACGCCGCGCGCGGTAAACAGCAGAAATCCCCAGATCACCGCCGGCACCAGCGCCGCAACGGCGGCAAGTCCGAAGAACTGCATGGCAATGTCGGAAAAGACGGCGCCGGCATAACCCATTGCATTGGTGACGATGTTGTCGGTGGCGTGCGAAAAGCTCGGATCGGCGACGTTCCAGGTGGCAAGGGCGGCGACGCCGAAACCAACCAGAGCAAACAGCCCGGCACCGACCAGCCGCCCGACCTGGCGCCTCGCGAACGACCGCATGCCGTGCTCCGTATCGGCCAGCGCAAGCGGTGCTGAAGCCCCTGAACGCATGCTCTTCCTCGTCTGTCGTTGCCCGGCCGGGCGCGGACGCGCAACACGGCAGATTCGGCTGTCAGACTAGCGGCGGGAAGGTTAAGGGCGCATTAACCATGGGCATTCTGCGTCACCGGAACGGGCGACCGCCACCACAGTTCGGAGCCGCTGCGGCCGCTGTTGCACGCCGCCGGCGGATCGAGCACCTTGGTCAAGCGATTGTGATCGAGCCATAACGGCCGCCTACGCACAAAAAAGAGGCCCGGAAATCTTCCGGGCCTCAAGGCGTGAGCCCTTTCGGGAGCATCACGACGGGATCTTCCCGGCACCGGCAAAACGCCGGTGCCAGCCAATAAACCTCACGGCACCACTTCGCCGTGCTGGCTGATGTCGAGGCCTTCGACCTCTTCCTGGGTCGAAGGACGCAGGCCGACCAGCGCCTTGACGATATAGAGGATCACGAAGCTCGCGATCGCCGTCCACAGGATGGTGAAGACGATACCGTAGAGCTGCTTGCCGACAGAGGCACCCGAGCCAAGGCTGTTGATCGCCGGATCGGCGAGCACGCCGGTCAGCAATGCACCGATGATGCCGCCGATGCCGTGCACGCCGAATGCATCGAGCGAGTCGTCATAGCCGAACGCGTGCTTGAGCTTGACGGCCGAGACGTAGCAGAGCACGCCGGCGACGATGCCGACGATGAAGGCGCCGGTCGGATTGACGAAACCGGAAGCCGGCGTCACCGCGACCAGGCCGGCGACGGCGCCCGAGATGATGCCAAGCACGCTCGGCTTCTTGGCGACGATCCATTCGGCGAACATCCAGGCGAGCGCCGCAGCGGCAGCGGCAACCTGGGTGTTCAGCATCGCGGCACCGGCAAGGCCGTCGGCGGCCAGTTCCGAGCCGGCGTTGAAGCCGAACCAGCCGACCCACAGCAGCGAAGCGCCGATGACGGAGTAGACGAGGTTGTGCGGCGCCATGTTGGTGGTGCCGTAGCCTTCACGTTTGCCGAGAACCAGCGCGCAGACCAGGCCGGCAACACCGGCATTGATGTGAACGACCGTGCCGCCGGCGAAATCGAGAACGCCGGCTGTGCCGAGGAAGCCGCCGCCCCACACCCAGTGCGCGATCGGGGCGTAGACCACCAGCAGCCACGCGCCCATGAAGATGAGCAGCGCCGAGAACTTCATGCGTTCGGCGAAGGCGCCGGCAATCAGCGCCGGCGTGATGATGGCGAAGGTCATCTGGAACATCGAGAAGACGAACTCAGGAATGTTCGCCACGCCCGGCAGCCACAGCGAGGAGGTGGTGATGCCGTTGTGGAAGAACTTCGAGAAGCCGCCGAGATAGGCATTCATGCCGCCGCCATCCGAGAAGGCCAGCGAGTAGCCGAACATGAACCACAGCACCGTCACCAGGCAGGTGATGGCAAAGCTCTGCATGATGGTGGCGAGCACGTTCTTTTTGCGCACCATGCCGCCATAAAACAGCGCCAGGCCCGGTACGGTCATCATCAGCACCAGCGCCGTCGAGGTCAGCATCCAGGCTGTGTTGCCGGTGTCGAGCGCGGGCGCAGGGGCAGCCGGTGCCGCTTCCTGCGCGAACGCAGCAACCGTGCCCAGCGCAGCGAGAGCGAGCGAACCTAAAACGGCCGCGCGTCCCGTTATCTTCAAGGTGGAAGGAATATTCATTGAACTCTCCATTGGAATACGTATCCGCAGCTCAAAGCGCGTCGGTGTCTGTTTCGCCGGTGCGAATGCGCACCGCCTGGTCGATGCCGAAAACGAAGATCTTGCCGTCGCCGATCTGGCCGGTCTTGGCCGCCGCGGTGATGGCTTCGACGGCCTTGTCGACCATGTCGACAGCGACCGCGACTTCGATCTTGATCTTCGGCAGGAAGCTGACCGCGTATTCCGCCCCGCGATAGATTTCCGTGTGCCCCTTCTGACGTCCGTAGCCTTTTACTTCGGTGACGGTCAGGCCCTGGATGCCGACTGCGGTGAGCGCCTCGCGCACCTCGTCGAGCTTGAACGGCTTTATGATTGCCATCACGATCTTCATAAGGTTTCACCCTTTGCTGTTGCGGGTCCCCGCGTTTGCACGACTTCGCCGATCCCCATGAGAGCCGGAGAGTGCCCGCTAGGATTCAAGCTCCGTGCCAATTGCCGAAGCAGGGTGTTAAGCTGTTGTTAAACAACGAAATCGAGAAGGTCTGGCAGCTGCCTGTTCACAGGCGCGGCAGTGCATATGCTTAAAAAGTAGGCAAATTTCGAAAAATGCCTACTCCGCAGGCGGCCGCTTCAGCCGGATGAGTCCTTCTTGGGCAACCGAGGCGATCAGGGTGCCGTCGCGGGCAAACAGCGAGCCGCGGGTAAAGCCACGCGATCCTTGCGTCGACGGGCTGTCTTGCGTGTACAGCATCCAGTCGTCGAGCGGATGGCTGCGGTGGAACCACATGGCGTGGTCGAGGCTGGCTGCCTGGATATCACGATCGAAAATGGCGCGGCCATGGGCAAAGGTCGAGGTGTCGAGCAGCGTCATATCCGAGAGGTAAGCGAGCACGGCCGCCTGCGTGGCGCGGTCGGCCGGCACCGGGCCGGTGGTGCGGATCCAGATGTTCTGCTTCGGCTCGAGCTTTTCCCGGCTGGTATAATGCTTCAGCATCACCGGCTTCATCTCGATCGGCCGGTCGCGCTCCCAATAGCGCTTGATGCCGTCGGGCACGGCTTCGCCGAACTTGCCCAGCAATTCGCGCTGCGACAGCAACGTGTCAGGCGCCGGCACGTCCTGCGGCATCGGCACCTGATGTTCCAGGCCGACCTCATCCTGCTGGAACGAGGCTTCCAGCGAAAAGATCGCCTGGCCGTGCTGGATCGCCACGACGCGGCGCGTGGTGAAGGAGCCGCCGTCACGGATGCGGTCGACCTCGTAGATGATAGGCACCTTGGTGTCGCCCGGCCGCATGAAATAGCCATGCAGCGAATGCACGTGGCGCTCGGGCTCGACCGTTCGCTGCGCGGCGACCAGCGCCTGGGCGATGGTCTGGCCGCCGAAGATGCGCTGCCAATCGAGCTTGGGGCTGCGACCACGATACAGGTTGTGTTCCAGCTGCTCGAGGTCGAGAATACCGAGAAGCTCGTCCATGGCTGCCGTCATCTTGACCTCGCCGCAAAATTACCATGGCGGTTTCCGACAGGAACAGCGGGCAGTCAAGGGCGGAATGCCCGGCGACAGTCAGGCTGCGAAAGGAATTGCCCATGGTCGACAGCAAGAATTCGCTCGACGTTCTGGTCGCCGGCGCCGGTTATATCGGCTTGGCCGCCGCCGTGTCGCTGAAGCAGGCGCGGCCGAGCCTCGCCGTCGCCGTCGTCGATGCCGCGCCGGCCGGCGTCTGGCAGAAGGACGGCCGCGCCTCGGCGATTGCCGCCGCCGCGTGCCGCATGCTCGACCAGCTCGGCGTCTGGAACGAGATCGCGCCGGAGGCGCAGGCAATCACCGAAATGATTGTCACCGATTCGCGCACATCCGATCCGGTCCGCCCGGTGTTCCTCACCTTCGACGGCGAGGTCGCGCCCGGCGAACCCTTTGCGCATATGGTCGCCAACAAGGATTTGAACGGCGCCTTGCGCCGGCGCGCCGAACAACTCGGCATCGGCATCATCGAAGGCGTCGCCGTCAGCGCCTTCGACATCAACGGCGCCGGCATAACGGTGCATCTTGCCGACGGCGCGACGCTGAAGGCGCGGCTGCTGGTTGCCGCCGACGGCGTCAACTCGAAGCTGCGCGACATGGCCGGCATCAAGACGGTAAAATGGGAGTATGGCCAGTCCGGCATCGTCTGCACGGTGGCGCACGAGCGGCCGCACAACGGCCGCGCCGAAGAGCATTTCCTGCCCGCAGGCCCGTTTGCCATGCTGCCGCTCAAGCCGGGCAAGGACGGCACCAACCGCTCGTCGATCGTCTGGGTCGAACGGTCGCAGGATGCCGAGAAACTGGTCAGTGGCGACGCGCTGGTCCTGGAATATGAGCTCGAGCAGCGCTTTGGCCTGAAACTCGGCGAAATTCATATCGCCGACAAGCCGCGTGCCTGGCCGCTAGGGCTGATCATTGCGCGCGCCTTCGTCGCGCCGCGCATCGCCTTGGCCGGCGACGCCGCCCACGGCATCCACCCGATCGCCGGCCAGGGTCTCAATCTCGGCTTCAAGGACGTGGCGGCGCTGGCCGAAGTGGTGGTCGAGGCCGACCGGCTCGGCCAGGACATCGGCGCGCTCGACGTGCTTGAGCGCTACCAGCAATGGCGGCGTTTCGACACGGTGCAGATGGGCATCACCACCGATGTGCTGAACCGGATGTTTTCCAACGATTTCGGCCCGCTGCGCACTTTGCGCGACATCGGCCTCGGCCTCGTCGAGCGCATGCCCCGGCTGAAGGGGTTTTTCATCCGCCAGGCGTCGGGTCTGTCCGGCGACACGCCGAAACTGTTGAAGGGCGAGGCGATCTAAACAGGCCCTGAAGCGATCAGGCGTCTCGGCTTAATCGCCATGCGGTCTGCCAAATTTCCGTGTCAGGGAACTTAGTTCACCTCGAAGCCCAGCTTCTGGCGCAGCCGCAGCATGCGCTGGTCGGGAATCTGCAGGTTTTGTCCGCCGGCTTCCGCCGTACGGCTGACCATCCGCAGCAGATCGCTCCTTTCGGCCGCGTCGAGCCGTTCGCGCAGGAACGGTGCCAGCTTGTCGATGACGACCGTGGCGTCGTCGATTTGCGATGCCGCCCATTTGGCGTAGATCACCGCTTCATCGGTCTGTTTTTTGTCGGCAATCTCCGAGATCACCGATCGAATGGCAGCTTCGCGTTGCGGCAGCACAGGACCATGTTCGGAAACGATGGCGGTGATCAGCGTCGCGGCGGCGACGACCGGATCGTCGATCGCCGTCAGCGGCGAGAGCGCCGCCTGCTTGCGCAGTTTCTTGCGGCGGACGTTGCCCTGCACGCGGCCAACGACGTCGGCAACCTCACGCGCCGCGTCGTTCATGGTCTTCAGCCGGTACCACCAGAACGCCGCTGCCCCCAGCAGGCCGATTGCTGCAATCAATATATGCATGCCCCGAAATCCCCCGATCTCGGCGACCATAGGAGAAGTATTGCTTCGCTTCAACACGCAAAAGTTGCGTCCGATGAGGAAAACGAAAGCCCGCGCCAGTCGTTGGTCTCCGCCGCTCCGCGGAGGAACCTATCGAGACATCTCTATGACCCGGGCACCTTGTAGATCGCCCGCACCTCGATCGTGCCGATTTCGGCCAGCGGAATCTCGCCCGCGATCTCCAGCGCCTCGTCTAGGCTCTCGGCCTCGATCATGACGAAACCGAGCAACTGCTCCTTGGTTTCGGCGAAGGGGCCGTCGGTGACCAGCCGCTTGCCCTTGCGCCTGCGAACGGTTTTCGACGTTTTCACCGATTGCAGCGCCTGCGCGATGATCAGCATCCCGCGTTGGTCCAATGACCGGTCATGGGCCATCGAATCGGCGTCGAGCTTGGCCAGCCTCTCGGGCGTCATTGCGTAGAGATCTTTTTCTTCACCATAGACCAGGCAAACATACTTCATTTTTATCTCCATTCCTGGCTTGAAGCCGAAGACGAGGCTACGGAAATCTCCGCGGAGCCCTTGCCTGCCGCAGAATCGAGACCGGCCGCAGCATAGTCGAGAAGAGATACCGCAATCCCGATAATGGCAATCGCCGCAAGCAATCGGCCGAAGCCGGAAGGCTGCAGGCGCGACCAGTCGGCTTGTTGTTCACCGGCCCTGTGGCCGGTGCTTGTCCAGTGAGCAGAAAACAGGTTGTTCATGTGGTCCTCCATCCGGCCACCAAGTCCATGGCCGCCCGCAGGACGGCCGGGACAGATGGAAGTCGACATTTTTGCACGCGTATTTTTTTTAATTTTTTTCGCTCGACATGATGTGTCACGCTGCCGCCGATACGAAAGCGTGGGTGGCCTTCGCTCCGGCGCGCGCTATAGTCGACTGGATGCCGATCACGGGCTCAATCACGACAATCAAGGAGGAATTGATGGACCGCACCGCCAACGCCGTTTGGAAAGGCAGTTTCAAGGAAGGCAAAGGCACGCTCGATACACAGAGCGGGACGCTGAAGGGCACGCCCTATTCCGCCAAGATGCGTTTCGAGGACGAGAGCGGCAAATCCGGCACAAATCCGGAAGAGCTGATCGCCGCCGCCCATGCCGGCTGCTACGCCATGCAGCTTTCGCATTTCCTCGCCGAGAACGGCACCCCGGCCGCCGAACTCGACGCCAAGGCCGTGGTAACGCTGGTTCCCGGCACTGGCATCACCGGCAGCGCGATCACCCTGGTCGGCAAGGTACCGGGCATCGATGCCGCCAAGTTCAAGGAATTGGCCGAGAAGGCCAAGGCCGAATGCCCGGTCTCGAAGGCGCTCGGCGCCATCAAGGTATCGCTCGACGCCAGGCTCGGGTGAGAGAGCTTTTATGCCTGATAGATTCCAACTGGTGTTGGAGTCCATCAATTGTTAAAGTCGGCGCCGCCCCTCATTGCCCTGCCGGGCATTTCTCCCCGTAAGTGACGGGGAGAAAGAAGCTGGCCGCCGCGGCGGCACTCTTCTTGCGACGTTGATGATTGACGAAACCGTCGAAGAGCGTCCCTCTCCTCGTCCCTATACGGGGAGAGGTCGCCGGCAGGCGGGGCAGCGCCAGCCAATCGAAAGTAGGCAACGAACACGTTACCTGAGGGGCCGTCCGACGTCTCGAAAATCCTTATCGCCCATCCCCGGACAGCGCGTCGAGACGGGCGCGCAATGCCGCGACCTCTTCCTCGAGGGCCTGCACGCGCGTCTCCAGATCCGACGCCGGCGAGGACGACTGCAGGGGCGCTGCGGCAGCCGGCAGCTGCGGCGGCCCGCTGAGCAGATGGACATAGCGATCCTCGCGCTGGCCGGGACCACGGTCGATCTGCTGCACCAGCGGTGGCCGGCGGCCGATCAGCAGATCGAGATTGCCGCGAAGCTCCTCGATCGACGGCAACCGCGCCAGGCGCTCGCTTCGCGCCAGCAATTCATAGGCCGTCTGCGGGCCGCGCAGCAACAACAGGCCGAGCAGCGCGATCTGCGCCGAGGTCAGGGAAAAGCGCTGTGCCACGACATGCTCATAGCGCTCGACGCGCGACGCGAACACCTGCCTGACGAGGCCCTTCTGCTCGAGCTGGCCAAGCGCCCTTCTGACTTCGCCAACCTCGACCGACAACACCGGCTCGCGCGCCGTTTTCTGGTTGGCCGCCGCATGTGCTGCATTGAGCGTCAGCGGATAGACGTCCGGCGTCAGCTCCTTCTTCTCGATCAGGCAGCCGAGCACGCGGGCTTCGATGGGAGAGAGGATGGGAAGGTCGATATCGGTCATAAGTTTGCTATCCTTTCCAACTCGGCGGGACAGCGCCCCCCTCTGTCCTGCCGGACATCTCCCCCTCTAGTGGGGAGATTGGCTGTCATCACCGCTTCGCCACTTTTCAAGGCTGCAGAAAGGGCGCTGTCCTCCAAGCTGCTAATCTCCCCCTTGAGGGCCCCTTGAGGGGGAGATGTCCGGCAGGACAGAGGGGAGCGCGAAGGATCGCTGCGGACGAGACGATCTCGGCTGCAACCCGCCCGCCGCCTAAACCCGTCGCTCCACCATCATCTTCTTGATCTCGGCGATCGCCTTGGCCGGGTTGAGCCCTTTGGGGCAAGTCTGGGCGCAGTTCATAATGGTGTGGCAGCGATAGAGCCGGAACGGGTCTTCGAGATTGTCTAGCCGCTCGCCCGTCGCCTCGTCCCTGGAATCGATCAGCCAGCGATAGGCCTGCAGCAGCGTCGCCGGGCCGAGATAGCGCTCGCCGTTCCACCAGTAGCTCGGGCAGGAGGTCGAGCAGCAGGCGCACAATATGCACTCGTAGAGCCCGTCGAGCTTTTCGCGGTCCTCATGGCTCTGCAGCCATTCCTTGGCCGGCTCGGGCGACACCGTCTTCAGCCACGGCTCGATCGAGGCGTGCTGGGCGTAGAAATTGGTGAGGTCGGGCACCAGGTCCTTGACCACAGCCATGTGCGGTAGCGGATAGACCTTGATCGCGCCGGAAATGTCGTCGCAGCCCTTGGTGCAGGCCAGCGTGTTCGACCCGTCGATGTTCATGGCGCAGGAGCCGCAAATGCCCTCGCGGCAGGAGCGGCGCAGCGTCAGCGTCGGATCGATCTTGTTCTTGATCCAGAGCAGCGCGTCGAGCACCATCGGCCCGCAATCGTCCATGTCGACGAAATACGTATCCATGCGCGGGTTCTCGTCATCGTCCGGCGACCAGCGGTAGATGCGGTATTCTCGCAGATTGGTCGCGCCCTCCGGCTTCGGCCAGGTTTTTCCGGCCATGATCTTCGAGTTTTTCGGAAGCGTGAGTTCGACCATTACCTCAGGTCCTTTCGGATGACGAGCTTCAGCCCGGACCAGATCTCGTTCACGGCGGCGACCTTGACGTCGACGAGGTCGAGCTTCAGCGCCTCTGTGCGGATAACGTCCTCGGTGACGTCGGTCGGCACTTTCGATGCCTTCTTCGGCCAAGAGACCCAGACCATGCCATCCCGCTTGATCGCTGCTTCGATGTCGCCAAGACGGTCCTCGATCTCGACACGCTGCCGGGTGAAAGCATGCACGGCATCGTATTTGTCATGAACGCCAGAGATCGCCGACCAGTCAGCCAGCCGGTCGACGTGGGCAAACTCGACGGCGTCTGCCAGATCGTCGAGTTCGGGCGGCAAGGCGACGAAGGCGGCAATCATCCCGTCCTTCAGGCCGAGCTTGGCCGGAAGGGGCGTGCCGGAATATCCCGCAACCGCCAGCGCCATGATCAATACACCCTGGCCTTCGGCGCGATCTTGGCCGGGTTGATGCCGCCGTCTGCTTCCTTAAGCAGCGTTTCGGTGTGCACCGGCCGGTAGGTGAGCGCCACCTCGCCGGCCTCGTTGAGCCGAGCCAGCGTATGCTTGCGCCAGTTGGCGTCGTCGCGGGCCGAAAAGTCCTCCCGCGCGTGCGCGCCGCGGCTTTCCTTGCGCGCCTCGGCGCCGTAGACGGTGGTGATGGCGTTGGCCATCAGGTTTTCCAGCTCCAGCGTCTCGACCAGGTCGGAGTTCCAGATCATCGAGCGGTCAAACACCTTGACGTCGCCGAGTTCACCCCAGATCTGCGAAATGCGCCTGCAGCCGCTTTCCAGCGATTCCTGGGTGCGGAACACCGCCGCGTCCTCCTGCATCGCCTTCTGCATCTTTTCGCGCAAAACCGCTGTCGGCGTCGAGCCGTTGGCGTGACGCAGCCGGTCGAAGCGGTCCATGATCTTTTCGACGGCGGCCTCGTTGGGCGAAGGGATCGCCGATGTGCGGTCGATCACCTGGCCGGCCCGGATTGCCGCCGCACGGCCGAACACCACCAGGTCGATCAGCGAGTTGGAGCCCAGCCGGTTAGCACCGTGCACCGAGGCGCAGCCGGCTTCGCCGACCGCCATCAGCCCGGGCGACACCTGGTCCGGATTCGACGCCGTCGGGTTCAGCACCTCGCCCCAGTAATTGGTCGGCACGCCGCCCATATTGTAGTGGACCGTCGGCAGCACCGGGATCGGCTCCTTGGTCAGGTCGACGCCGGCAAAGATCTTTGCCGATTCCGAAATACCCGGAAGCCTCTCGTGCAGAACGGCCGGGTCGAGATGGTCGAGATGCAGGAAAATGTGATCCTTCTTCGGGCCGACGCCGCGGCCCTCGCGGATTTCCAGCGTCATGCAGCGCGAGACCACGTCGCGCGAAGCCAGATCCTTGGCTGACGGCGCGTAGCGCTCCATGAAGCGCTCGCCCTCGGAATTGACGAGATAGCCGCCCTCGCCGCGCGCGCCCTCGGTGATCAGGCAGCCGGCGCCGTATATGCCGGTCGGGTGGAACTGCACGAACTCCATATCCTGCAGCGGCAGGCCTGCGCGTGCGGCCATGCCGCCGCCATCGCCGGTGCAGGTATGCGCCGAGGTGGCCGAGAAATAGGCGCGGCCATAGCCGCCGGTCGCCAACACCACCATCTTGGCCGAAAAGCGGTGGATGGTGCCGTCGTCGAGGTTCCAGGCGACGACGCCGGTGCAGGTGCCGTCCGGCTCCATGATCAGGTCGAGCGCGAAATACTCGATGAAGAACTGCGCATTGTGCTTCAGCGACTGGCCATAGAGCGTGTGCAGCATGGCGTGGCCGGTGCGGTCGGCGGCCGCACAGGTGCGCTGCACCGGCGGCCCCTCGCCGAAATTCATCATCATGCCGCCGAACGGCCGCTGGTAGATTTTCCCGTCCTCGGTGCGGCTGAAGGGAACGCCGTAGTGCTCGAGCTCGTAGACCGCCGCCGGCGCTTCGCGCACCATGTATTCTTGAGCGTCGGTGTCGCCCAGCCAATCTGAGCCTTTGACGGTGTCGAAGAGATGCCACTGCCAGTTGTCGGGACCCATATTGGCGAGCGAGGCGGCGATGCCGCCCTGCGCCGCAACCGTATGCGAGCGCGTCGGGAACACTTTGGTGATGCAGGCGGTGCGCAGGCCCTGTTCGGCCATGCCGAGCGCGGCGCGCAGGCCGGCGCCGCCGGCGCCGACGACCACGACGTCGAATTTGTGATCGACATAGCTATAGGCGGAAGCCGTGTTGGCGTTCTTCGCGTCCTTGGCCAAAAAATCAGCCTCCAAATGCCAGTTTAAGCAGGGCGAAGACCGAAGCGACGCCGACGACTACGGGAAAGAATGTGTTGAGGGCGAGCAGCGCCAGCCTGGTGCCTTCGCCATGCACATAGTCTTCGATGATCGCCTGCATGCCGAGCCGCATGTGGTAGAGCACCGACAACAGCACCAGCGCCAGCACCAGTGCAACGAACGGATTGGCAAGTGCGGCGCGCACCTCGAGATAGCTGGCGCCGTTGAGTGCGATCAGGAAGCCGACGAAGAACAGGACCAGCGGGATGTTGGAGATCGCCGTCAGCCGCTGGCGCCAGAAATGGCCGGTGCCCTCGCGGGCGGAACCGAGGCCGCGGACCTTGGCCAGCGGCGTGCGCATGTCGGTGTTCTTGCCGTTCATGTCAGGCTCCCCGCGCCATGTAGCCGGCGATCCAGATCAGCAGCGTCAACGTGACCGAGCCGGCAAGCGTCGCCCAGGCGATCCTCGATGCCGTATGCTTTTCCAGCCCTGCCCCAGTGTCCCAGATAAGATGGCGCACGCCGCCCAGCATGTGGTGCATCAGCGCCCAGCTGTAGCCGAACAGCACCAGCCGTCCCAGCCACGAGCCGAAGGCCCAGTTGACGGCATTGAAGGTCGCCTCCGAACTCGCCGCCGCCATCAGCCACAGCGCGACCAGCAGCGTGCCGAAATAGAGCGCCCCGCCGGTGATACGATGGATGATCGACATCGTCATGGTGATCGGCGGCCGATAGACGGTCAGATGCGGCGAAAGCGGCCGTTCACGTCTGGCAAATTCGCGGGTGGCTGGTGATTTGCTCATGGCTCCCCCAGTTCGGCGTCTCTGGAGCCTCAGGTGGGAATGCGGCATTACCGCTTCCGGTTGCGACTTCGGACAGCCGGTTTCTAATGCTCTTTTTGCACCGCGTCAAAGCCGGAAAACCGTTTCGAAAACGTAATTTAGTCTGATGAAAGCGAGGCTTTCAGCTTCAATCGATTAGGGCTGTCGCCTTGCGCCGGCACAATGTCGCCGCACTGCAAAATATGGCTGGCGCAAGCGGCGGATCAGCGCTTGCAGGCCAGCGGTGATGCACCGCCCTTCATCACCAGCGCCTCACGCCCATCGATCACGATTGCGTCATGCGCCTCGCCGTAACGGCTGGTCTGATTGGCCGGTGACGCCGGCAGCTCGGCGCTGGCGCCGTTCTGGCCGAGGACGCGCACCGACGTGCCGAGATTCTCGATGGTCATCACGCTACCGTCGGCGCAGTTGTAAGTAGCTGTGCGCGGCTGCGGTGCCGTCGGTTCACTAGCCGCGGGAGCAAGCGACACGGAAGCGGCGGCCGTGTTGCCGAGCTTGGGCGCGCTGGTCTGCGGCGCGCAGGCGGCTGCAGCCAGCAGCGGCGGAATGGCTAGCGCCATCCGAAACGTGCGGCGTAATCTCATTTGCTGCTTTCCCCACCGCGTATCGAGCCCGCCGCGATGCTCCGGCAAGCCACCGGATTTCATGCTTTTTGAGTCGCGCCCGATGCTGGGGATGGTGGAAACAAGGCATGGCCGAATGATGGCCGGTGGGCGATTGAGTATTAACCATATTTTCCGAGACCTCGCCCCTGCTGCGGTTGCCCTCTTAACAAAGGTTAATAAAAGGTTAATTTCTGATTCGAGGAGGCTTGCCTCTCAGCAATGGAGCAGCACGCCATGCATTCGAATTCAGCAGGATCGCGCCTTCCCTGGTTCCTATTGGCGGCGCTCGCCGTCGGCGTCGTCGCACCGGCATTCGCCGGGACGCGTCATCATGACCGCGTCTATGCCGATTCCTTCGGCAATCTCGTCATCGACAGCGCCGCCGGCTACAAGCGTATCCTCGTTGGCGAGGGCAAGCTGGCCAAGGAATTGTCCGACTACACCAGCGCCGGCCAGCCCGACGTGATCTACGAAAACGAATCGGACGATGTCCGCGGCGGCGACTGCTATAGGCCGCCGGTTTTCGTCAAGGGCCGCAGCTATATGTACGGCCTCTCCGACGGCGAAATGCCGGAGCTCAGCCCCTGCCGCTGACGGCCACGCCGCCCTTGGTTGACGGCGCCGGCAGGGCAACAGCCGGCCCCACCGAGACACGCACGCAATCGCGACCGCTGCCCTTCGCCTGATAGAGCGCTTTGTCGGCGCGCCGCAGCAGGTCGGAAAAGCTTTCGCCCGGACCAAGCTCGGCAACGCCAAAGCTGGCGCTGCAGCGGTGATCCGCGGGCAGGCAGTCGATCGGCGTGGCACCGAAGGCGCTACGCGTGCCCTCGGCAAAGAGCCGGGCGGCGGCTAGATTGGTCCCCGGCAGGAAAATAGCGAATTCCTCGCCGCCGATGCGGCCGGCGACCTGATGGTCGGCCGCGGCATCGCGGAGAAAACCGGCAAAGGTCTCGATGACCCGATCGCCCGACGCGTGGCCGTAAGTATCGTTGATGCGCTTGAAATGGTCGAGATCGGCAATGACCAGTGCCGCTGGAACGGCGCGCCGCATGGCGTCACGCAGTGCGATCTCGGCATGGCGCTCGAAGCCGCCACGGTTGAGCAGCCGCGAAAGCGTGTCGGTTTCCGATTTCGACGTCGCCTCGGCGAGCACGTCGCGGACCAGGATAGCCAATGTCACCAGCGCAAGCGCCAGGCCGAACACGGTGCCGACCGACTGCGACACCAACGCATAGCTGGTCTGCGCATAAGATTGCGGGTTGGCGCCCCAGCCACCAAGCGCATGGGCGATGAAGGGTTTGCTGGCGAACTGCAAGGTGCTGGCCGCCAGGACAGCCATCAGCATATAGTCGAGCCGCTCGCGTCTTTGCCTGGACGACAAGACGATCGCCAGCCCGGTGAACTGCATGGCCGCATAGGGAAGCTGGTAGGCCGCCATTCGCACAAAGGATTGGCGTGGCAGGTCCTGCACGAAGTAGACCGCGAGGGTGGCGAAGACCAGGAAGAACAGCATCGGCGGCCAAGGCGGCGAAACGCGGTATTTATGGGCAAGCCCGCCATTGAAGGCGACGGTAGCGCCAAGGAAGGCGGCAAAGGCGGCGACAACCACGGGGCGCGCATTGTCGAAGGCAGGAATGCTGAACTCGATCGCGAAATAAGCCGTGCCGAGTACATAGCCGAACGCCAGCCAGCGTGCCGACACCCGGCCGGCGTCATAGACCGCGATCGTCATGAAGGCCGCCGCCAGCAGCCCGGCAACGAACAGGTTGATCAGCAGGATGAAATTAGCGCTGCCCATGGCGTTTTGGCACTCCCCCCGAACAGCAAATCACCAACGCGCGAAAAAGACGTTAATTCGAAGCCGCCGCTGACGCTCAGCCAGCACTGGTCCGATTGGGAAGGACGACCGTTTCAGGCCGCTGATAGGACAGGCATACGCTGTCGCGGCCACTCCTTTTGGCTTTGTAGAGCGCTTCGTCGGCGCGGCGCATCAGCGGGTCCAGCCCTTCGTCGCTGGTGCGGGCGGCCACGCCGAAGCTCGCGGTCACTCTTGTGTCGGACGGAAGTCCGTCGATTCTGCCCGCCGAATAGACCGTGCGAATGGCTTCGGCAAACAGTCTTGCCGCGCCAAGGTCGCTGAGCGGCAACAGCACGGCGAACTCTTCGCCGCCGATACGGCCGGCAACGCCGCGCGTACCTGCAGCCGACAGAAGCTGGGCAGCGAAGTCGGCGATGACGCGATCGCCGGCCGCGTGGCCATGCTGATCGTTGAGCGCCTTGAAATGATCGAGATCGGCAAGCACCACAGCAACCGGCAATTGCGCCGTGGCACAGTGCTGCAGGACAAGCATGGCGCGCTCCTCGAAGCCGCGGCGGTTGAGCAGGCCCGACAGCGGGTCTGTCAGGGTTTCGGTCTTCAGGGCCTTCATCACATCGAGCGCGGCGGCGCCGAACAGGCAAAGCGCAATAAGCAGCGACAGCAATGCATGCGACAGCAGCGCCGTCGTCCAATAGGACGAGGAGTAAAGCCCTTCATAGCTGGTGAACGGCCCATGCGCGATGACGACGGCAAGCGTCCGCGCCAGGAAGTTCAGGCCGGAAAGCAGCGACAGCACGAACAGGATCATTTCTGTCGGGCCGTTGTTGCGCACCACGCGCAACTCGGCGGCGACAACCAGGCTGATGCCGCCGAAGCTGAAATTGATGGCAAGGATGCGCCAGGTGAGATCCGGCCGGGCAAAAAGAAACCAGGAGAACGCGGCCAGGCCGCCGCAGGCCAGAATGCCGACCGCCGGGTAAGGCACGCGCCGCCCATAGCGCGCAATGACCGCGCCGGCGAGACAGCAGGTGGCGAAGGTGAAGCACAGGATCGAGATGAGCTTGGTCGGTGCCATGCCGACCGGCAGCGTGAAATACTGGAGCAGGAAGCCTGCGGCCGAGGCCGAGTAGCCCGCCGCCAGCACGCCCAGATAGGGACGGTGGCGCTGATAGAACCACAGCACGAGAAATGCCGCGCCGAGTGTGAGGGCGATGCCTGGATTGAGCAGCGCTATGAGCAGGCCGGTGTCCAAGCGCTGTAATTTCCCCTCGCTTCCCCTTGGAGCACCTTAGAGCGGAAGCCCAAACAAGCGGTTAAGCGAAAGCGAATATACGACAGGTGCGTCGACAAAGCCGCTGGGCGGAACCGCGAACGGCGAGCGGCGTTTCACGACGGCAACCAGGAGACGCTCCGATGGCCGACACGATCATGCTGACCGATCACGATGCAATTCGCTCATGGGCCGCGGCACGCGCCGGCTTTCCGGCGATCGTCGACGTGTCGCCCGAAGCCGGAACGCAGCCCATGCTGAGGCTGGTCTTCGGCCAGCATGCCTACCAGGACCAGGATGAGGCCGAACGCCCGGTCAATGCCGGCGGCTATGAACTGGTCGAATGGGACGAATGGTTCAAACTCTTCGACGAGCGCCAACTGGCGCTGGTCGTCGCAAAGGACCAACCCGGCCGCCGTGAGGGATTCCATGAATTCGTCAGGCGGCCCGACTGAAGAATGCCCGAACCGCATTGCGGCTCGGGCTCCTCATATCCGACTGCGCGCGCCTGCCCTATTTCCACTCGCGGATGTCGACGAAATGGCCGGCGATCGCCGCCGCCGCGGCCATTGCCGGCGACACCAGATGCGTCCGGCCCTTGAAGCCTTGGCGCCCCTCGAAATTGCGATTCGAGGTCGAGGCGCAGCGCTCATGCGGCTTCAGCCGGTCGTCGTTCATGGCAAGGCACATCGAGCAGCCCGGCTCACGCCAGTCAAAGCCGGCGGCGACAAAGATCTTGTCGAGGCCTTCGGCCTCTGCCTGTTCCTTGACCAGGCCGGAGCCCGGCACGATCATCGCACTGACCCGCGGATTGACTTGTCTGCCCTCGATCACCTTGGCGGCGGCGCGCAGATCCTCGATGCGGCCATTGGTGCAGGAGCCGATGAAGACGCGATCGAGTTCGATATCGGTGATCTTGGTGCCCGGCTTCAGGCCCATATAGTCGAGTGCGCGCTGCTTGGAGGTGCGCTTGTTCTCATCAGTGATGTCGTCCGGGTTCGGCACGATGCCTTGCACCGAGACCACGTCCTCGGGCGAGGAGCCCCAGGAGACGATCGGCGGCAGCTTTGCCGCGTCGAGCACGACCACCTTGTCGAAATGCGCGCCTTCGTCGGACTGCAGCGTCTTCCAGTAGGCGAGCGCGGCGTCCCAGGCTTCGCCCTTGGGGGCGCGCGGCTTGTCCTTGACATAGGCGAAGGTGGTCTCGTCGGGCGCGATCAGGCCGGCGCGGGCGCCGGCTTCGATCGACATGTTGCAGATCGTCATGCGGCCTTCCATCGACAGCGCACGGATTGCCTCGCCGGCATATTCGATGACATAGCCGGTGCCGCCGGCCGTGCCGATCTCGCCGATGATGGCGAGGATGATGTCCTTGGCGGTGACGCCTTCCGGCAGTGCGCCGTCGACGCGCACCAGCATGTTCTTGGCCTTGCGCTGGATCAGCGTCTGCGTCGCCAGCACATGCTCGACTTCCGAGGTGCCGATGCCATGCGCCAGCGCCCCGAACGCGCCATGCGTCGAGGTGTGGCTGTCGCCGCAGACGATGGTCATGCCGGGCAGCGTAAAGCCTTGCTCGGGACCGATGATGTGGACGATGCCCTGGCGGATATCCTTCTCGGAATAATATTCGATGCCGAAATCCTTGGCGTTCTTGGCCAGCGCCTCGACCTGGATGCGGCTTTCCTCGTTCTTGATGCCGAACTTGCGCTCGGGCGAGGTCGACACATTGTGGTCGACCACGGCCAGCGTCTTTTCCGGATGCCGAACCTTGCGGCCGGTTATGCGCAGGCCTTCGAAAGCTTGCGGGCTGGTGACTTCGTGGACCAGATGGCGGTCGATATAGAGCAGGCAGGTGCCGTCGTCCTGGCGGTCGACAACATGGTCGTCGAAAATCTTGTCGTAGAGGGTGCGGGGTGCGCTCATTTGCGTAAATCCGTCGATTTAAAGAGGGAAAACGACGCCGGTCGGACCGGCGAAACAGCCTGGCGAGTCTGCCCTAGCTAAGTCGGCTGGTCAGCGCCCCGCAGACGCGCGCGGAAAATCGCGACGGCAGGCGTTTCCTGTCCTGCAGCACGAAACCTTTATAGGCCGGATCGCCAAAAAGCTCTTCCATGGCGCTGCTCATATCAATGTTTTGGCTTTTCAGCAATCGCGTCTGCCTTCGCTCACAGCACCTCGAACACGAAGGTCTTCACCAGCGCGTCGGGCTCGGCGATTGCGTAGCAGCGGAACCACGGGCTCTCCTCGACCGGCCGCCATTTTTTCGCCTGCTCCAGTTCGCCAAACACGGCTTGAAACCCGCCGCTTTCAAACACCTGGTCGCGGACCGTGAAGATGGCGTGGCCGCCCGTCCTGGTGATGCGTACCAGTTCATGCAGGCCCGACGCCGGTGCGTGGCTGATGGTGAACACGCCGGTCGAGAAAAAGGCGCGGAAATACCCGTCCGCCCAAGGCAATGGCCCGCCGAGCATCGCCTGTTTCAGCTCGCTGTAGGCCTGCCGGCTGCCGGCGATTTTCAGCATGTCCTGCGACAGGTCGAGCCCGGCAATATCGTGGTAGCCGAGTGCCTTCAGGGACGGCCCCGACAGGCCGGTGCCGCAGCCGGCGTCGAGCAGCGGCCCTTCGCCCGCCGGCACATGGCGCGCCACCCAGGCGGTGATCAGGAACGGCAGGAGATAGCCGAGCGCCGCGGTTTCGCCGTCATAGGTCGCGGCCCATTGCGCATAGGCCTTGGCGAGCGTCTCAGGCGTGTCGGCCGTATAGACCGCTTCCAGCGCCGCATTGGCCTTGTCGATGATCATGGGTCCTCCCCGGTCGCGTCCGATCGATGGTAGCGCCGTTTTCGCCTGCCTTCTATTCCCCATGCTGGTGGCGGAGCCGCTTCTCCAGCGCCCGCAAGACCAACGATAGGCCAACGGTCAGGATGAGATAGATATAGGCGACGATCGAATAGGTTTCGAAGAAGCGGAACGAGCCAGCGGCGTAGATCTTGCCCATCTGGGTGATGTCGGCGACGCCGAGCACCGAGACCAGCGAGGAATCCTTGACCATGGCGACGAAATCATTGCCGAGCGGCGGCAGGATGGTGCGGATCGCCTGCGGAAAGATGACCAGCCGGAAGAGCTGGGTGCGCGTCAGCCCGAGCGCCTTGGCCGCCTCGATCTGCCCCTTCTCGACCGCCTGGATACCGGCGCGGAACACCTCCGAGATGAAGGCGGAATAGCCGATGGTCAGCGCCATGACGGCGCGCCAAAGCAACGACACGTCGCGTACCAGCAGCTCACCGAAGAGGCCGGCGCTTTGCAGCGGCGCCGTCAGCGCGTTCCATGCCGCGACGAAGGCCGGCGCCCCGGCAAAGGCGATCCAGAACAACAGCACCAGCATCGGCACGCCGCGGATGATCTCGACGTAGAAGCGGCCGATCTGGCTGAGCCAGCGTGAGCCCGACAGGCCCATCAGCGCGACGCCGAGGCCGATCGCGCAAGCCAGCGCGAAGGCGACCACCGTGACGAAGATGGTGACGCCGATGCCCTTGGCGACGGTTGCGAAGACCTGGGCATAGAGGTCGCTGGCAGCGATGAAGATGGCGGCGGCCAAGGCGATCGCCACGGCCACGGCAAGCCACCACGGGAAGTCGGATTTGGCTGAGGCGAGAGGCGCCGACGGCATCAAGCGGTACCGATAACAGAGTCACGAAGGCAGCGTTCTGTCACACCCCCCTCTGGCCTGCCGGCCATCTCCCCCTCAAGGGGGGAGATCGGCAGCTTTGACCTCGCGGCCCGTTCTGCAACACTGAAAATTGGCGAAAGCCGATGCGAAATCCGATCTCCCCCCTTGAGGGGGAGATGTCCGGCAGGCCAGAGGGGGGTGTACGAGCGCAGAGTCAGCGCGAGTTCCCGCGCACAATCGTCATGAAATGCGCGCAACAAGCGGGCCTACTGCCCCATCTTGTAGTCGAGGAACCACTTCTTGTTGAGCGCGTCGAGCGTACCGTCGGCCTTGAGCGCGGCGATTGCCGCGTTGACCGGCTTCACCAGGTCGGAGCCCTTGGGGAAGATGAAACCGAAATCCTCGGTGCCGAGTGGGCCGCCGATCAGCTTAAGGCCGCCGTTGGACGCATCGACATAGCCCTTGCCGGCAGTGCCGTCGGTGAGCACGACGTCGACGTCGCCGGCCTTCAGCGCCTGCACCGTCGCGCCGAATGTCTCGAACAGCTTGATGCGCGGGTTCTGCTCGTTGCCGTCGAGCACGCTGTAGACGGCGGTGTAGAAGGGCGTGGTGCCGGCCTGCGCGCCGATCAGCCCGTCCTTGAAGGCGGCGAACGTCTTGGCATCGGTGAAGCGCTTCTCGTCGCCGCGCACCAGCATGAACTGTTCCGAGCGCATATACGGGTCGGAGAAATCGACCTTCTGCTTGCGGTCGTCCTTGATGGTGATGCCGGTCATGCCGATGTTGTACTGATTGTCGGAAACCGCCTGGATCATCGCGTCCCAAGAGGTATTCTGGTACTCGACCTTGAAATTCAGCCGTTTGGCGATCTCGTTCATCGCGTCATATTCCCAACCGATCTGCTTGCCGGTCTTGGCATCGATGAACTGCAGCGGCGGATAGGCGTTTTCGGTCACCACCACCACCTTCTTGCCGCCGAGGTCGGGCAGCGCCTGCGCCAGAGCCGCGACCGGCACGAGAAGGCAAGCCAGCAGGCCGGCCAGCAGCAGTTTCGAATTTATCATGACTATGCTCCCCAGGAACTGAACCGCCTCGATCGACCGAGGCATGTAGGAAATCCGGCGCCGACTTTAGCTTTCCGCAGGCGCCTTGCAAGCCGCTCCGATGCGGCGCTCGGCACGAAAATGAATTCCAATGCTTTCAACGGCGGCAATTACAGAACGATCCGTATCGATTGCGGACCGGCAAAATCGAATCCACCTCGCGAAATAAAAAGGCGGCCGAAGCCGCCTTTCCAAAACCATGAGTTTTGAAGACGCCTTATTCGGCGGCAGTTGCTTCCGCGGCCTTGGCGGCCTCGTCGGCGGCCTTCTTCTCGGCGGCGTCCTGCGCGGCCTTCTCGGCGGCCAGCGCCTGGGCGGCGGCCACTTTCTCGGCCTCGATGCGCGCCTTCTCGGCGTTCAGCGCATCGCGCTCTTCGTCGTTTAGCTTGCGGGCGCGCACACCGGTGTTTTCCGAAATGCGGGCCGACTTGCCGCGACGGTCACGCAAATAGTACAGCTTGGCGCGACGCACCTTGCCGCGGCGCACGATCTCGACGCCCTCGACCATCGGCGAATAGACCGGGAACACACGCTCCACGCCTTCGCCGTAGGAGATCTTGCGGACGGTGAAGTTTTCCTGGAAGCCGGCGCCGGCGCGGGCGATGACGACGCCCTCATAGGCCTGCACGCGGGTGCGGGTGCCTTCGGTCACGCGGACCTGGACGCGCACGGTATCGCCGGGCTGGAATTCGGGGAGCTTGCGCTTGGCTTCGATCTTGGCGGCCTGCTCGGCCTCAAGCTGACGGAGGATGTCCATCTCATAGATCCACTTCTTGTTCTTCCGACAGTCAGAGCGTCCGACACTCGCCTTGCAGTCGCATCGACCGCTCGGCTATGCCCTTCGTTCGAGAACGTCTGTTCGAGAACATCGGGCAGGGGCGACTACACCGTCATTGTTGACGGGCCAGAAGATCGCTCTTGGCAGATTTTTCTTCCGGTTCGGCGCGCACATACAGCTATTTCGGCGCTTTGTCACGTCTTCGCCGTTTCTTTTTTGGGCCGTTTCTTTTTTGCGCTGCTTTTTGGGCTGGCGCCCGCTGTGGCAATCCCGTGATCGCTTGTGGTCTAGGGGGTTGCGCCCGCGCGTCAAGCTTTCTAAGCCGGAAGACAGGCATTTTCCTCCAGCGACGACACCCCTCATGCCAATCTTGGACGCGGTCCTGCTCTTTCTCGCCGGCTTTCTATCAGGCGCGGTCAACGCCGTTGCCGGCGGCGGCACGTTCATAACCTTTGGCGCCATGACACTGGCCGGCCTGCCGCCGATCGTCGCCAATGCGACATCGTCGGTGACGCAATTTCCTGGCTACATCACCTCGACGCTCGCCTATTGGCACGACATCAAGCATTTCTGGCGCGGCGCACTGCTGCTCAGCCTCATTTCGGCTCTCGGTGCGCTGTCTGGCGCGCTTATCCTTCTAGGGCTCGACAACCCGTCGTTCCGCGCCTTGGTGCCGTGGCTGCTGCTGGCGGCAACCGCACTGTTCGCTGCCGGGCCATGGCTGAAGCCGGCGCCCAAGCCGGAGCATGAGGCCGCGGTAGGTTCGCTGGTCGGGTCGCTGGCGCAGTTCGCCACCGCCGTCTATGGCGGCTTCTTCGGCGCCGGCATGGGCGTCATGATGCTGGCGACGCTCGGTCTCACCCAGTCCGGCGACTATCACCGGCTGAACGCACTGAAGAACATGCTGGCCGTGGTCATCGCTGCGGTTGCCATCCTCGTCTTCGTCTCGGGCGGCGTCATTGCCTGGCTGCAGGCGATCATCATGATCCCGGGTGGCGCGCTGGGCGGCTATGCCGGCGTCTGGATCGCCAGGCGCGTGCCGCAGAACGCGGTGCGCGGCTTCGTCATCGCCGTCGGCCTGTTCCTGGCTTTCTACTATTTCGATAAGGGCTGAGCGGCTCGACCATGATCCCGAAAAGTGGGATCCGGTTTTCGGAAAAGATCATGGTCAAACAGCAAGATGGAGTCTGATTCATCCCGATTTTATTGGGATGGATCAGGCTCCAGCAGATCCGGCCGTCGCTCCTTCGTCAGCCTCTCCGCTTCGGCCCGCCGCCACGCCGCGATCTTCCTGTGATTGCCCGAAATCAGCACTTCGGGAATCGGCCGGCCCTCGAACTCCTGCGGCCGCGTATAATGCGGATGTTCGAGCAGGCCGTTTTCAAAGCTCTCTTCCTCGCCCGATACCGCATTGCCCATGACGCCGGGCAGCAGGCGCACCACGGCGTCGAGCAGCACGAGTGCCGCCGGCTCGCCGCCGGACAGGATGAAGTCGCCGATCGAAACTTCTTCGAGGCCGCGCGCCTCGATGACCCGCTGGTCGACGCCTTCGAAGCGGCCGCAGACGATCACCGCACCCGGCCCAGCGGCGAGTTCGCGCACGCGTGCCTGGTTCAGCGGCTTGCCGCGCGGGCTCATCAGCAGGCGCGGACGTGGATCGCCTGCCGGCGAGGCGTGGTCGATGGCGCTGGCCAGCACGTCTGCCCGCATCACCATGCCGGCGCCGCCGCCGGCCGGCGTGTCATCGACGGTCCGGTGGCGATCGCTGGCAAAGTCGCGGATCTGGACTGTTTCGAGCGACCAAATGCCGGTCTCCAGCGCGCGGCCGGCTAGCGACAGGCCGAGCGCGCCGGGAAACATGTCGGGATAGAGCGTCAGCACCGAAGCCGAAAAACTCACCGGTTGCCTCCGGCGTCCCTCGGCCCGCGCGGCCTACCCTTGGGGTCGAAACCGTCGTCAGCGAGAGGCTCGCCGTCCTCGTCCTCGACCAACCCTGCGGCGGCTGGATCAACGCGGACAAAGCCGCCGGCGATCGACACTTCCGGAACGGCGGCCTGCGTGAACGGGATGAGCACCCCTTTGCGCCCCGCCAGCGTCACGTCGAGAATGTCGCCGCCGCCGAAATTGTGCACGGCGACGACCTTGCCGACGACCGCACCGGTGTCGTCCTTGACCTCCAGTCCGACGAGGTCGGCATGGTAGAATTCATCCTCTTCGCCCTCATCGGGCAACACCGAACGATCTACGAACAATTCGGTGCCGGCCAGCGCCTCGGCGGCATTGCGGTCGTTGACGCCTTTGAACCGCACCACCACCACGGTGTTGGCGGGCCTGATGTCGACGATCTGGAAGGCGCGGCCATCCCTGGCGTAGAGCGGACCGTAATCGGCCAGCGCCAGCGGGTCGCCGGTAAAGCTCTTGACGCGCAATTCGCCCTTGATGCCATGCGCGGCACCGATCACGGCCATCTGGACGGGGTTTTGCGGCTTGATCATCTGCGGAAAATCCTTTGCCTTGCTCTAACCCCAGCCCGTCGTCATTTCAATGACGCTGCTCTTCACCGCTTCCTAACCCGCGTGCCGGAAGATGGCGGGAACTGGAAGAGTGCAATGCAGGAATTCCTCATACCGGCAAAACCCGACCTGCAGGCGGCGCGCGAGGCCTGGCTGAAGATGCTGGCGCGCGAACGCCGGCTATCGCCCGAAACCGTCGAGGCCTATGAGCGCGACACGCGCCAGTTCCTGCATTTCCTGACCGGCCATTGCGGCGGCTCGCCCGGCATTTCCGACATCGCCGATCTGCGCCCCGCCGATTTGCGCGGCTTTCTCGCTGCCCGCCGTGCCGAGGGCGCCGGCGCCCGCACGCTCGGGCGCGGGCTGGCCGGCATCCGTTCGCTGCTGCGTTTCCTGGAACGGCGCGGCCTCGCCAATGCGGCAGGTGCGACAGCCTTGCGCGCGCCGCGGCAGCCGAAATCGCTGCCCAAGCCGCTGACCGCAAGCGATGCAAAACACGTCGTCTCGGTGGAAGGCCAACTGGCGGAGGAGCCGTGGATTGCCGCGCGCAACGCCGCCGTGCTGACCCTGCTCTATGGGTCCGGCTTGCGGATCTCCGAGGCGCTCGGCCTGTCGGGCGCCGATCTTTCCTCACCTGGTGATACCGTGCTGCGCGTCACCGGCAAGGGTGGCAAGACCCGGCTGGTGCCGGTGCTGCCGGTGGCGCTGCGGGCGATTGCCGAATACCGCCGCTTGTGTCCCTGGCATCTCGATCCCAAGGGCCTGCTGTTTCGCGGTGCCCGCGGCGGCCCACTCAACCCGGCAATCGTCCAGCGCGACATGGCCAAGCTGCGCTCGGCGCTCAACCTGCCCGACACGGCGACGCCGCATGCGCTGCGCCATTCCTTCGCCACGCATCTGCTAGGGCGGGGCGGCGACCTGCGCACCATCCAGGAGTTGCTCGGCCACGCCAGCCTGTCGACAACCCAGATATACACCGGCGTCGACACCGCCAGGCTGCTCGAGATTTACGAAGCAGCTCATCCTCGTACGTGATCGATGCATGTGTCGGTGGGCATCTCGCAACAATTTTGATGCGCCGGTTAACCGTTTTGCCGCTTTTTGCGCCTAGAACCGCAGCATGAAACGCCTCATCGCCATCGCCGACCGCGCGACCCATATGTCGCTGAAGCTGCTCGTCGCGCTCAACGCCCTGTTTTTCCTCTCTTTCCTCATCGTCGCGCTGCTCGCCGCGGGCAAGGCACGCGCCGAGACTTCGGCCTGCGCCGGTAGCGATATGCTGAGCGCGCTGCAAAAGGACGACCCGGCTGCCTACCGCAAGATCGAGGCAGACGCGGCAGCGACGCCGAACGGCAAGGGCCTGCTGTGGAAGCTCGAAAAATCGGGCGAAAAACCGTCCTTCCTGTTCGGCACCATGCACGTTACCGACCCGCGCGTCACCACGCTGCCACCCGCCGCGCAGAAGGCATTCGATGCGGCTGGCACCGTCATCATCGAGACCACCGAAGTGCTCGACAAGCAGAAGATGATGGCCGCACTGCTGAAAGAGCCGGATCTGATGATGTTCACCGACAAGACGACGCTTTCGTCGCTGCTGTCGCCGGAGGATGCGGCGGTGGTCAACAAGGCGCTCGATGCGCGTGGCATCCCGCCAGCGACCGTCGCCAAGATGAAACCCTGGTTGCTGTCGGCGATGGTGGCGCTACCTGCATGCGAAGTCGCCCGCCAGGCTGGCGGTGCGCCGGTGCTCGACGTCAAGCTTGCCAAGGACGCCGAGGCTTCGGGCAAATCGGTCGAGGGCCTGGAGACAATCGCCGACCAGCTGCGCGCCATGGCTTCGCTGCCGATCGCCTTTCACCTGAAGGGGCTGGTCGATACGCTGAAGCTTGGCGACAAGGTGAACGATGTCAACGAAACCATGATCGTGCTTTACCGGCGTGGCGACACTGGCATGTATGTACCGCTGTTTCGGGCCGTCATCCCCGAACAAGTCGACGACCAATCGGGTTACGCCGAATTCGAGCAGACCATGATCACCAGCCGCAACAAGGTGATGGTCGATCGTGCAGCGCCGATCCTCGCCCACGGCAATGTCTTCATGGCGGTCGGCGCCATGCACCTTCCCGGAGCGCAAGGCTTGGTCGAGGGTTTCCGCAAGACCGGCTATACGGTGACCGCCGTCAACTGAACGACACGGCGGAGTTGCACACCGAATCATTGCCGAGGCGGGATCAGCCCTTACGCGTGGCGCGACGGCGGACCAGCCGCGCTTCGTGCCAAGAAACCGAAAAAGGTTCGGTTTGGCTCGATCGAACCCATTTTGCGGTGGAAATGCATGCTTGCGAGCGATTCCGGATCAGAATTGCCCTGTTTTCGGCGTTTTCAACGCCTAATGTGAAACCGATTCAACGATTGTACGTTGATGGCTATTACTTGATGTTTTTCATCCACGGAGGACACTTTTATGGCGAACACACCCAATCCGAACGACCCATTCACCTCACCGGGTACCGCACGGCCACGCGGCGGCGGCAGCGGCTGGCTGATTGCACTGGTCGTCGTTATCCTGGCAATTGTCGCCTATTATGTTTTTGGAAGACGTAGCGAGGCACCTGCGCCTGCCGAACCGCCCGCAGCCAGCACACCGGCTCCGGCCCCAGCACCTGCCGAGCCGATGAAGCCAGCCGAACCGGCTCCTGCGCCAGCTCCGGCGACACCCGCTCCGGCTCCCGCTCCGGCAGAACCTGCACCCGCTCCGGCCCCTGCGCCAGCCCCGGCTCCGGCTCCCGCACCAGCACCGGCCCCGGCTCAGTGATCAGACTGCTGATTTAATATATGAACGGTCCGCTGAAAGGCGGGCCGTTTTTTTGGGGAGCAGCCGTCGATGCTCTGAGCTGCGATTAGCCATGGGTTAACTTCATCTTCGTCATCCAGCGCGGAGCAGGAGCGAAGCGACATCGCGGAGACCCTGGAATCCATCTGTGGTTCAGAATGGAGGCCGTCTGTGGTGATCCTTCGCGCCCCTCTCTGTCCTGCCGGACATCTCCCGCACTTGGGGGGAGATTGGCTGTCAGCCCCGCTTTCGCCAATCGCCACCGTCGCCTGCGATTCAACCGCTCAGATATGGATCGGCTTGAAGAACGTCGCCAATGCCGCCTCCTTTACCGCTTCCGACATCGTCGGATGGGCGTGACAGGTGCGGGCTAGGTCTTCCGACGAGCCGCCAAATTCCATCAGCACGGCCGCCTCATGGATCATCTCGCCGGCGCCGAAGCCGACGATGTGGACGCCGAGCACACGGTCGCTGGCCTTGTCGGCCAGGATTTTCACAAAGCCGTCGGTGTGCAGCATGGCGCGCGCGCGGCCATTGGCGCTGAACGGGAATTTTCCGGCCTTGTAGTCGACGCCGGCCTTTTTCAATTCTTCTTCGGTCTTGCCGATCGAGGCGATTTCCGGCGTGGTGTAGACGACGCTCGGAATCACGTCATAGTTCACATGACCGGCCTGGCCGGCGATGGTTTCGGCCACCGCCACGCCCTCGTCCTCAGCCTTGTGTGCAAGCATCGGCCCGGCGATGACATCGCCGATGGCATAGATGCCATGCACGTTGGTCCTGAGATGGCCGTCGGTCTTGACCCGGCCGCGCTCATCGACGTCGACGCCGGTCTCCTTCAGCCCGAGAGCGTCCGAATAGGCCCGTCGTCCCGTCGCAATCAGCACCGCGTCCGCCTCGATCGTCTCGGCTGCTCCGCCCTTGACCGGCTCGAAGGTAACCGTCGCCCCCTTCTTGGCCTTGGCGACGCCAGTCACCTTGGCGCCCAGCCTGAACTCAAAGCCCTGCTTCGACAGCAGGCGCTGGAACTGCTTGGAGACCTCGCCATCCATGCCGCCCAGGATGGTGTCGAGGAACTCGACCACGGTGACTTTGGCGCCGAGCCGCGCCCAGACCGAGCCGAGCTCCAGACCGATGACACCACCGCCGACCACCACCAGATGGCCCGGCACCTTGTCCAGCGACAGCGCGCCGGTCGACGAGACGATCACCTTCTCATCGAAATCGACCTCGACGCCGGGAATGCCGGCGACGTCGGAGCCTGTGGCGATGACGATGTTCTTGGTCTCGATCTCCTCGACCTTGCCGTCATCGGAGGTCACCGACACCTTGCCGGCCGCAACCACCTTGCCGGTGCCACGAAAACTGTCGATCTTGTTCTTCTTGAACAGGAAGGCGACGCCATTGACATTGGCCGTCACCGTCGCATCCTTGTGTGCCATCATCTTCCCAAGATTGAGCTTGGGCGCGCCGATCTCGACGCCGAGCGCCTCGAAGGAATGGCCGGCCTCGGCAAATATCTCGGACGCATGCAGCAGCGCCTTTGACGGGATGCAGCCGATGTTGAGGCAGGTACCGCCGAAGGTCGGGTTCTTTTCGACTACCGCCGTCTTCAGACCGAGCTGCGCCGCCTTGATGGCGCAGACGTAGCCGCCTGGTCCCGATCCGATGATAACGACGTCATAGGCCATGATACTGTCCCTTTTGCTTTAGCGGCCGCCGCCGATTTCCAGATTGGCGCCTGTTGTGTAGGACGCCTCGTCCGACAGCAGCCAGAGAATTGCGGCTGCGACCTCCTCGGCGGTGCCGACGCGCTGCATGGGCACCACCTTGCGCATTCTCTCGACGCGATCCGGCTGCCCGCCGGAGGCATGAATTTCGGTGTCGATGATGCCCGGGCTGACCGCGTTGACACGAATGCCTTCACCGGCCACTTCGCGGGCAAGCCCGATGGTGAAGGAATCGACCGCGCCCTTCGAGGCGGCGTAGTCGACATATTGACCCGGCCCGCCAAGCCTTGCCGCGATCGAAGAAACATTGACGATGGCGCCACCCTTGCCGCCATGCCTGGTCGACATCCGCTTCACCGCCTCGCGGGCGCAAAGCATCGGCGCGATCACATTGATGCGCATCATGCGCTCCAGCCTTGCAGCGCTAAGCTCGTCGACGCGCGCGCTCTGGTCGACCACGCCGGCATTGTTGACGAGCGCGTCGAGTCGACCGAAACGGCCATCGACAGCCTCGAACATGGCCAATACGTCCGTCTCGCTGCCGACATCGGCCTTGACGGCGAAGGCTTCTCCGCCAGCGGCATCGACGTCGGCGACCACCGCTTCGGCGGCTTTTGCATTCGACGCGTAATTGACCGCAATGCGATAGCCGGCCTTGGCGGCAAGCCTGCATGTAGCGGCGCCGATGCCGCGGCTGCCGCCGGTCACCAGCAGGATTTTTCCGCTCGCGCTCATTCCTGACATCCCTTCAGGGCAAAGACGTCCCAGGGCACCTTGGAAAAGCCGTTGGCGCCATAGGCCGCCGACATCTGCAGCGACGCTCCCAGATCGGGCAGGATCAGCTTCTTCGGCGCATCCTTTCCTTCGCCCGGCAGCAACGCGATATTGCCCTGGTCGTCGGCAGTGTAGATGACGCCCTCCCACACAGTGCAGGCGGCGAGTTCGTCGCCGGTGACGTCGCCGGCCGGGCATTTGTACATCAGCGAGCCATGCGGCCGCGCCACGCCCTCCGTCCACATGACGATGCCGTCGAGCACGACGCCCTTGTCGAGCACCATCTTGAAGCTGTTGGTGACGGCGGCCGACTCGCCGGTCGGCCTGAAATCGATCTCGGCGGCGTTTTCAGGATCGCCATAGACGGCGAGCTCGAGCGGGCAGGCGGCATGGGCGGCGGAGACCGTCTGCACGCCGAGTGCGCAGATTGTGACAAACAAACCGGACCGGAAACGAGACGAACTCATCCGGCGGCGCAGATCCATGCTCCGGCTCACGTCGGCTGCCCCTAGAGGTCGAGCACCAGCCGCTCAGGATCCTCCAGGCTTTCCTTGACGCGGACCAGGAAGGTCACCGCTTCCTTGCCGTCGACGATGCGGTGGTCGTAGGACAGCGCCAGATACATCATCGGCCGGATGACGATCTGGCCGCCGACCACCATCGGCCGCTCCTGAATCTTGTGCATACCCAAAATGCCCGACTGCGGCGCGTTGAGAATCGGCGTCGACATCAGCGACCCGTAAACGCCACCGTTGGAAATCGTAAACGTGCCGCCTTGCATATCCGCAACCGACAGCTTGCCGTCGCGCGCCGCAAGCCCCAGCCTGCCGATGTCCTTCTCGATTTCGGCGATCGACATCTGGTCGGCATTGCGCACAACCGGCACGACAAGGCCTTTCTCTGTACCGACGGCAACGCCGATATGAGCGTAGTTCTTGAAGATGATGTCGGTGCCATCGATCTCGGCATTGACCGACGGGATCTCCTTCAGCGCATGGGTGACGGCCTTGGTGAAGAAGCCCATGAAGCCGAGCTTCACGCCGTGCTTCTTCTCGAACACGTCCTTGTATTTGCCCCTCAGCGCCATCACCGCGCTCATGTCGACCTCGTTGAAGGTGGTCAGCATGGCGGCGGTCGATTGCGCTTCCTTGAGGCGGCGCGCGATGGTCTGGCGCAGCTTGGTCATGCGCACGCGCTCCTCGCGCGACGCATCGTCGGCCGGGGACGGCGCGCGCGCGGCAACGGGTGCCGGTACAGGCGCTGCCTTCGGCATTTCGGCCGGCTGCGACGGCGCGCCCCTGGCGATCAGGTCGAGCACGTCGCCTTTCAGCACCTGGCCGCGCTTGCCCGAGCCCGACACCTGGTCGACTGCGAGATTGTGCTCGGCCAGCAGCTTTGCCGCCGACGGCGCCGGCGGCATGGTGCGCGTCTCGATTGCGCCGGCGTCGCCGGCGATCTTGGCCGTCTCGGCAGCGGCCTGCTTGACGCTCGAGGCCGCAGTCGGAGCCGAGGCCTGCGACACCGCCTCCTGCTTCGTTGCCGGAGCGGCGGCATTGGCTGCCGCGCCGGCGCCTGCCGAAATCGTGCCGAGCAGTGCGCCGACGCCGACCGTCTCGCCTTCCTTGACGGCGATCTCGGCGAGCGTGCCCGCGGCGGCGGCCGGCACTTCCACCGTCACCTTGTCGGTTTCGAGCTCAACCAACGGCTCATCGGCGGCGATCGCGTCGCCGACCTTCTTGAACCATTTGCCGATGGTTGCCTCGGTGACGGATTCACCAAGTGTCGGGACGCGGATTTCGGTTGCCATTGTGCCTGTCCGTTTCTTTCGGTTCTGTTCTATTCACCAAGCGCGTCGTCGAGCAAGGCGGCAAGCTGGGCGAGATGCTTCGACATCAATCCGGTCGCCGGCGAGGCGGCGGCCGGCCGGCCGGTATAGCGCACCCGCTGATGCTTGGCGTCGATATGCGCCAGCACCCATTCGAGATACGGATCGATGAACGACCAGGCGCCCATGTTCTTGGGCTCCTCCTGGCACCACACCATCTCGGCATTGCGGAAGCGCGACAGTTCGGTGATCAGCGCCTTGGCCGGGAACGGATAGAGCTGCTCGACGCGCAGCAAATAGATGTCGTTGATGCCGCGCTTCTCGCGCTCCTCGTAGAGGTCGTAATAGACCTTGCCCGAACAGAGCACGACACGGCGGATCTTCGAATCCTTGGTGAGCTTGATGGCCTGGCCCGACAGCAGCTGGGCATCGTCCCACAACAGCCGGTGAAAGGCGCTTTCGCCCGACATCTCCGGCAGCGTCGATACCGCCCGCTTATGGCGCAGCAGCGACTTCGGCGTCATCAGGATCAGCGGCTTGCGGAAGTCCCGCTTCAACTGCCGGCGCAGTATGTGGAAATAGTTGGCCGGCGTCGTGACGTTGGCGACCTGCATATTGTCTTCGGCGCAAAGCTGAAGGAAGCGCTCGAGCCGGGCCGACGAATGCTCGGGGCCCTGGCCTTCGTAGCCATGCGGCAGCAGGCAGACGAGGCCCGACATTCTGAGCCATTTGCGCTCGCCCGACGAGATGAACTGGTCGAAGACCACCTGGGCGCCGTTGGCGAAGTCGCCGAACTGCGCTTCCCACAGCGTCAGTGCCTTCGGCTCGGCCAGCGAGTAGCCATATTCGAAGCCGAGCACGGCCTCTTCCGACAGCATCGAGTTGATGACCTCGAAACCGGCCTGCGCCGCCGACAGATTGTTGAGCGGGATGTAGCGTGTCTCGTCGCGCTGGTCGTAGAGTACGGAATGGCGCTGCGAGAAGGTGCCGCGCTCCGAATCCTGGCCGGACAGCCGGATCGGATTGCCGTCGAGCAGGATGGCGCCGAAGGCCAGCGCCTCGGCCGTGGACCAGTCGATGCCTTCGCCCGACTCGATCGCCTGGCGGCGGTTGTCGAGGAAGCGGATGATCGTCCTGTGCGCCTCGAAATCCTTCGGCACCTCGGTCAGTTTCTTGCCGATCTCCTTCAGCGTCTTGACCGGCACCGCAGTCTTGCCGCGCCGCTGTTCGTCCTGGTTGTCGGCCGAGCGCAGGCCGGACCAGGCGCCGTCCAGCCAATCGGCCTTGTTGGGCTTATAGTGCTGGCCGACCTCGAATTCCTGCTCGAGATGCGCCCGCCAATCGGCCTTCACCTTTTCGAGCTCGGCCTGGGTGATGTGGCCTTCCGCGATCAGCCGGTCGGCATAGATCTGCATGGTCGTCTTCTGGTTGCGGATCTTGCGATACATGATCGGCTGGGTGAAGGCCGGCTCGTCGCCCTCATTGTGGCCGAAGCGGCGGTAGCAGAACATGTCCACCACGACAGGCTTGTGGAACTTCATGCGGAATTCGATCGCCACCTTGGTGGCATGGACCACGGCTTCCGGATCGTCGCCATTGACGTGGAAGATCGGCGCTTCGATCATCTTGGCCACGTCGGACGGATAAGGCGACGAGCGCGAGAAGCGCGGGTTGGTGGTGAAGCCGATCTGGTTGTTGATGATGAAATGCAGCGTGCCGGCGACGCGGTGGCCGCGCAGGCCCGACAGGCCGAGGATTTCGGCAATCACGCCCTGGCCGGCAAAGGCCGCATCGCCATGCAACAGCAGCGGCAGCACCTTGGCGCGCTCTTCCAGCGGCACGATCTCCTCGCGGCTGCGGCCGAACAGATAGTCCTGCTTGGCGCGCGCCTTGCCCATCACCACCGGATCGACGATTTCCAGATGCGACGGGTTGGCGGTCAGCGACAGATGCACCTTGTTGCCGTCGAACTCGCGGTCCGACGAGGCGCCGAGATGGTACTTCACGTCGCCCGAGCCCTCGACCTCGTCGGGCGCTGCGGAGCCGCCCTTGAACTCATGGAAAATGGCGCGGTGCGGCTTGGCCATCACCTGCGACAGCACGTTCAGCCGGCCGCGATGCGCCATGCCGAGCACGATCTCCTTCATGCCGAGCTGGCCGCCGCGCTTGATGATCTGCTCCAGCGCCGGGATCAGCGACTCGCCGCCATCGAGGCCGAAGCGCTTGGTGCCCTTGTACTTGACGTCGATGAATTGCTCGAAGCCTTCCGCCTCGACCAGCTTCTGCAGGATCGCCTTCTTGCCGGCGGCGGTGAAGGAGATCTCCTTGTCGGTGCCCTCGATGCGCGCCTGGATCCAGGCCTTCTCCTCGGGATCGGAAATATGCATGAATTCTACGCCGAGCGTCGAGCAATAGGTCCGGGTCAGGATGTCGAGCATCTGCCGGATGGTGCCGAATTCCAGCCCGAGCACATTGTCGAGGAAGATCGGCCGGTCGTAGTCGGCTTCGGTGAAGCCGTAATTCTCCGGCGACAGCTCGTTATAATCCTCGAGCGGCTTGGCAATGCCAAGCGGATCGAGATTGGCGTGCAGGTGGCCGCGCATGCGGAAGGCGCGGATCATCATGATGGCGCGGACGGAATCGCGCGTCGCCTGATGCACGTCGGCGTCGGAAAGCGCTGCGCCGTTGCCGGCCGCCCTGTCCTTGACCTTTTTTTCGATGTGCTTTTCGACCAGGCCCCAATTGCCGTCCAGCGCCGAAACCAGCTCGCCATTAGCCTGCATCGGCCAGGAGGGCTTGGCCCAAGAGGCGCCCTTGGCGTTCCTGCGCACGTCGCCGGCGTCGTCCTTCAGCGCCGCGAAGAAGTCCTGCCATTCGGGATCGACGGAAGCGGGATCGTCCTCATAGGCGGCATAGAGCGCGTCGATATAATCGGCATTGCCGCCATAGAGGAAAGAGGTAAGCGAAAACTGGTCGTTGGCCTGATCTTGTCTTGCCATGTCATTGTCGAAGCCTTTGCTTCGTCTCCTTTGTTGGAGGGGAGTAAGGGAATAGGGGAGTAAGGGAGTAGGGCAAATGCCCTCGTCTTGTTCCCTACTCCCCTATTCCCGTACTCCCTTACTCCCTTACTCCCCTAACCCTTGATCGCCTCGACCAGCGTCGTGCCGAGCCGGGCCGGCGACGGCGAAACCTTGATGCCGGCCGATTCCATCGCCGCGATCTTGTCTTCCGCGCCGCCCTTGCCGCCGGAGATGACCGCGCCCGCATGGCCCATGGTGCGGCCCGCCGGCGCGGTGCGCCCGGCGATGAAGCCGGCCATCGGCTTGCTGCGGCCGCGCTTTGCCTCGTCCTTGAGGAACTGCGCGGCGTCTTCCTCGGCCGAACCGCCGATCTCACCAATCATGATGATCGACTTGGTCTCGTCGTCGGCGAGGAACATCTCCAGCACGTCTATGAACTCCGTGCCTTTGACCGGATCGCCGCCGACGCCGACGGCGGTGGTCTGGCCGAGGCCGACATTGGTGGTCTGGAACACCGCCTCATAGGTAAGCGTTCCCGAGCGCGAAACAACGCCGACCGAGCCCTTGCGGAAGATGTTGCCGGGCATGATGCCGATCTTGCATTCGTCCGGGGTCAGGACGCCTGGACAGTTGGGGCCGATAAGCCGCGATGTCGAGCGGTCGAGCCTCGCCTTGACCTTGATCATGTCCATCACCGGTATGCCCTCGGTGATGCAGACGATCAGCGGGATCTCGGCCTCGATCGCTTCCAGGATCGCTTCCGCAGCACCCGCCGGCGGCACGTAGACGACCGAAGCGTTGGCGCCAGTCTTCGCCTTCCCTTCGGCTACGGTGGCGAAGATCGGGAGCGCCTCGCCCTTGGCGCCGGTCCAGGTTTCGCCGCCCTTCTTGGGGTGGATGCCGCCGACCATTTTCGTGCCGTGATAGGCCAGCGCCTGTTCAGTGTGGAACGTGCCGGTCTTGCCGGTCAGGCCCTGCACCAGCACCTTGGTGTTCTTGTCGACGAGAATGGACATCGGAGCCCTTTTCTAAAAACCGTTGATCGAGGAAGGCGAGACGCGCCGGTAGACGCCGCTCACCATGTCTTGCCAGCCATCGCCGCCGGCAGGTTTGAAATGCAGTCGCATGCGGAAGGCATCGGCATTGTCGAAAATATAAGTCACACGCGCGGAGCCGCGCTGCGACGACCGCTCCAGAACCAGCTCCGTGCCGTTCCAGCTGCCCTTGGCCGGCGACATCGGCACGAAACCCATCGAATCGAACTGGTGCATGGTGACGATTTTGTTTTGCTGGTCGAAGCCGAACACGCTGTACGCGCCGAACGAAACCGTGCCGTCGCGGCGCTGGCGATAGCGCTGCACTACGAACAGGCCGCCGAACTGTGCCTCTGCCAGTATTTCCGAACTCGCTGTTCCGCCATCGGCCCATTTCGTGGCCGACACCTCTTCCTCGCCGCGCCACGCTCCGACCAGCGCCTGCAGGCGCTGGTGATCGGCCGAGAGTGAGGAGAAGGGCGCAGCGTTCATGGTCAGAGCCGCTTTAGATCGGCAACGGTGAGGTCGCTCTTGGCATTGCCGGTGTTGAGCGTCGTCGCTGGCTCGAACATGAGCACGACAGGTTCCTCGCTCAGCGAACGCGGCCGGTGCTCGACGGCGCGCGGCACGACGATGAAGTCACCGCTGGAAAGCTCCACCGTGCCGTCGCGGAAATCGATGGCGATGCGGCCGCGCAGCACCAGGAAGGCCTCGTCCTCATTGTCATGCGCGTGCCAGTCGAAGACATCGCCGAACTTGGCGATCTTGACCTGGCTGTCGTTCACGTCGCCGGCGATATGCGGGTCGAAGACCTTCTTGATCTTCTGATCCGCCGCCTCGACGAGGTTTATCTTGTGCGGAGGCACAGGCTCATTCCTTCACACTGAGGGCCGTCATCCTCGCTCGAAATTTGGTCGCGGGTCATTCCGGACTGACCCCATGATGCGGAGAATTAGACCCGAAACGAAAAACTCCTGTCAGCTTACCATCCAGCGGCTGGTCGCTTATCGTTCCGACAAAACGGCACTTTCCGTCGTTTTGAACCGAAGTCTCACATTCTTTGCTTACGAAAAGCCGCATCAAGGTTTGGTCCGGCAGATCGTCAATAATTTGTTCTTTTGGTATTTCGACCAAACCTTGCGATCGGACATAGTTATCGAACTCTGATATCCGAGTCGTAGTTCCAAAAACCTCGCAAACACCTATCGCAGGACCATTTCCATCTGTTCTCGCAGACCTCAGGGTCACAAAAGGCCTAGAGAGGTTTCCGGATCGGTCGCGAACATAGGTTTTTATGCCGAAATCGTTCGAACGGATTGAAAACCCATTCTCTAGAGCCAATTGCTCGCTTCTCATCAAATCACCGTCAGACGCTATGCAAATATTCTCATAGAGCACGACTGCATCCGAAATCTCTTCTGATTGCGATGGAACGGCCAGACAGCCGAACCCAATTGCGCACAGAAGTCGGGTCGAAATCATCGACTGCCCTTTACCCCTTCACGGCCGCGACAATCTTCTTGGCTGCGTCATCAAGATCATCGGCCGACACAACATTTAGCCCGCTGTCGTTGATGATCTTCTTACCGAGCTCGGCGTTGGTGCCTTCGAGCCGTACCACCAGCGGCACCTGCAGCCCGACTTCCTTGACCGCGGCGATGACGCCCTCGGCGATGATGTCGCATTTCATGATGCCGCCGAAGATGTTGATCAGAATGCCTTTGACCGCCGGATCCTTGGTGATGATCTTGAACGCCGCCGTCACCTTTTCTTTCGACGCGCCGCCGCCGACATCGAGGAAGTTGGCGGGCTCGGCGCCATAAAGCTTGATGATGTCCATCGTTGCCATGGCGAGGCCGGCGCCGTTGACCATGCAGCCGATATTGCCGTCGAGCGCGACATAGGCGAGGTCGTATTTCGACGCCTCGATCTCCTTCTCGTCCTCTTCGGTGGTGTCGCGCAATTCGAGCACGTCGGGGTGGCGAAACAGCGCATTGTTGTCGAACGACACTTTGGCGTCGAGAACGCGCAGCCGGCCGCTCCTCATGACGATCAGCGGGTTGACCTCGAGCAGGCTCATGTCCTTCTCGACAAAGGCCTTGTAGAGGATGGGGAACAGCGTGGCACCATCCTTGGCGGCGTCGCCGTCGAGCCTCAGTGCGGCGTTGAGCTTCTTCACATCGTCGGCCGTCACGCCCTTTTCCGGGTCGATGGCGACGGTAATGATCTTTTCCGGCGTGTCGTGGGCGACCGCCTCGATGTCCATGCCGCCCTCGGTCGAGACGACGAAGGCGACGCGCCCGACCGAGCGGTCGACCAGGATCGACAGATAGAGCTCGCGCTCGATGTCGGCGCCGTCCTCGATATAGAGCCGGTTGACCTGCTTGCCGGCCGGGCCGGTCTGCTTGGTGACCAGCGTATGGCCGAGCATCTCCTTGGCATTGGCGACGACCTCGGCTACCGACTTCGCCAGCCTGACACCGCCCTTGGCATCGGCGCCGAGCTCCCTGAACTTGCCCTTGCCGCGGCCGCCGGCATGAATCTGGCTCTTGACCACATAGAGCGGGCCGGGCAGCGCCTTGGCGGCAGCTTCCGCCTCGCTCGCCTTGAACACCGGCACGCCCTCGGCCACCGGTGCGCCAAAGCCCTTCAGCAGCGCCTTGCCCTGATATTCATGGATGTTCATGCGCTATGTCTCCAGCTTGCTTGGCGGGCTTGGTTGCCGGCTTACTTGGCCGCGAGATGCGGAGCGATCTTGACGCAGGCATCGCACAGGCCCTGCACCGCCGCGACCGAACTGTCGAACATCTTCTGCTCACTCTTCGCGAGCTCGATCTCGATGATACGCTCGACGCCGCCGGCGCCGATCACCACGGGAACGCCGACATAGGTGTTCTTGACGCCATATTGGCCGGAGAGGTACGCCGCACAGGGCAGCACCCGCTTCTTGTCCTTGAGATAGGCTTCGGCCATGGCGATGGCCGAGGCGGCCGGCGCATAAAAGGCAGAGCCGGTCTTGAGCAGGCCGACGATCTCGGCGCCGCCGTCGCGGGTGCGCTGCACGATCTGGTCGAGCCGCTCTTTCGAGGTCCAGCCCATCTTGATGAGGTCGGGCAGCGGGATGCCGGCAACCGTCGAATAGCGGATCATCGGCACCATGGAATCGCCGTGGCCGCCGAGCACGAAGGCAGTGACGTCCTCGACCGAGACCTTGAATTCCTCGGCAAGGAAATAACGGAAGCGCGAACTGTCGAGCACGCCGGCCATGCCGACGACATGGCTCTTGGGCAGGCCGGAAAACTTCTGCAGCGCCCAGACCATGGCGTCGAGCGGATTGGTGATGCAGATGACGAAGGCTTTCGGCGCGTATTTCTTGAGGCCGGCGCCGACCTGCTCCATTACCTTCAGATTGATGCCTAGAAGATCGTCGCGGCTCATGCCGGGCTTGCGCGGCACGCCGGCGGTGACGATGCAGACATCGGCGCCCTCGATGCCGGCATAGTCGTTGACGCCGGTCAGCCTCGAATCGAACCCATCGACCGGCGACGACTGCGCGATGTCCAGCCCCTTGCCTTGCGGGATGCCTTCGGCGATATCGAACAGCACGACGTCGCCGAGATCCTTGAGGCCGACCATGTGGGCGAGGGTGCCGCCGATCATGCCCGAGCCGATGAGCGCTATCTTGTTGCGTGCCATGTCAGGATGTTTTCCCTTTGACTATGACGGCGCCCAAATCCTTGACGATTTGATGACGGCGTCGGAGGAAGAGGCCGGAATGCTGCGGAACCGCGAAATTCGCCGCACGCAATAGCCCCGGCCGCACAAAAATTCAAACGATTATTTTGGAGTGAGTAATTTCAATCGGTTAGAAACAATGGGAATTACGTAAACGTCAAAATTCTGAAGCCGACTAGAGGAATTCTACACAATGGCACTGGAAATCAGAAGGCTGTTTCCTGACGATGACGCCCTTGTGATGCGGGTTGCCGATGAAGTCTTCGACGAGCCGGTCAGGCCGGATCGGCTCTCCGCCTATCTCGCGGAGCCCTGTCATTTCATGGTCGTGGCCCTCGCCGACGGCATCGTCGTTGGCCAATGCGCAGCCGTCATCCACCGCCACCCGGACAAAGTGAGCGAACTCTACATAGACGAGGTCGGCGTGGCGCCGGCCTTTCAACGCCAGGGCATTGCGACGAGGATGCTCGGCGCCATGTTCGCACTCGGTCGCGAGCATGGCTGTGAGGAGGCGTGGGTCGGCACCGAGCCGGAAAAGAGCCGCATGGGCCGGCGGAGGGGTTGGTCATGTATGTTTATCAATTATAGGCGCCGGCGGCAGCGCCACCTTCGGTACTATCCCTCACGCCTGTGCCTGCCGTGCCTCCGTCGATCATCCCTGCGCCCTCTGCCTCTCCGCCCAGTCCTCCAGCCAGTCGTGGCTCTGCATCTCGATCAGCCGCGATGCGGTGCGCTCGAACTCGAAGACTTCGTTGCCGCGCTTGGCCGTATAGAGCTGCGCCGGCGGTGCCGCGGCGCTCATCACAAGCCGTACATGATGATCGTAGAGCGTATCGACCAGCAGGATGAAGCGCTTGGCTTCGTTGCGCTTGCCTTCGCCGAGCACCGGCACATGGTCGATGAAGATGGTCGAGAAACGGCTGGCCATGGCCAGATAGTCGCGGGCGCCGAGCGGCCTCTCGCAGAGATCGGCGAAGGAAAAACGCGCCGCCTCGCCGGCAGCACGCGGCACTACGACGTGCCGGCCCTTCACCGTCAGCATCGTCTCGGCCGTCGGCCTGCCATGCGTCATCACCGCCCACGCGTCGTCGAGCGCATGGTCGGCGGCGGCATCGGCCGGGGTGACGTAGACCGGCATGCGGCTGAGCTTGTCGAGGCGGTAATCCTTGTCGGCGTCAAGCGCCAGCACCTGCGCGTGGCGCTCCAGGATGGCGACAAACGGCAAAAACAACTGACGGTTCAGGCCGTCGCGGTAGAGATCCTGCGGCGCGACATTGGAAGTGGCAACCAGCACCACGCCATTGGCAAACAACGCCGAAAACAACCTTGACAGGATCATCGCATCGGCGATGTCGGTGACGGAGAACTCGTCGAAGCATAGCACCCAGGCTTCCTCGGCCAGCGCGCGCGCCACCGGCGGGATCGGGTCGTCCTCCTTGGCCGTGCCGTTCTTGCGAGCCTGCCGGTGCTTCTGGATGCGGTCCTGCACGTCGGCCATGAAGTCGTTGAAATGCACCCGGCGCTTGCGCCGCACCGGCAGCAGCTCGAAGAACATGTCCATCAGCATGGTCTTGCCGCGGCCGACGCCGCCATGGATATAAAGGCCCTTGACCGCCTCGTGCACCTCGCGCTTGCGGGCGAACAACCACCCCAGCGCGCTTGATTTCTGCGCCAGCCGCTTTGCCGATATCTCTTCGATCAGCCGGTCGAGCGCAGCGGCGATCCGCTCCTGCGCCGGATCGCGCCCGATGGCGCCCGTCTCGACCAGATGGTCATAGCGCTGCTTGACGGTCGCATGGGTCTGGAGGCCGTCACGCAGATGCATTGGTCACGTCGTTCCAGAGCAATTCCAAGAAAAGTGTGTAGCGGTTTTCTGTCCGGAATTGCGTAACAATGGGGGGCCGTTCACTTACCTTGTAAGCGAGATCGGCAGGCCGTTGGAAGTCTGGCCGTCGAATTTCTCGCCGCCCGAAGAATAGAGTCGTGCCAGCGTGCCGCCATTCTCGTCAAAGAGCGTCAGCTGTTTGCCGGCGACGTTCCAGGATTTGATGCCGTCGAGCGGCGCCGGGCAATGCAGCGGTCCGGCGCGGTAGCCCGAACCGAATTTGGTCTGCGGCGTCGCCACCTGACAGCTCTGGCCGGACACGCTTGCCTTCCACACGCCGGCGACGCTGGACGCGGTAAGGTCGGCCGCACCGGCCGGCGCCGTCCCGTCCGGCGGCAGCGAGGCGACCTGGGTGTTCTGCGGCGCGGTAGGAAATTTCGACGGATCGGCCGGGCCGGGTGTCGCCGGTGGCGGCAGCTGGTTTGCGGTCACCTTGCCGGCGGGCGCAGGTTCCAGGGGCGCCGGCTGCTGCTCGTCCATTGATGTGAACCGTGAGGTTGAACAGCCGCTCGCAACGAGCACGGCCAGCGATACGGCCAGCAGGCCGGTTTTCGAAAATTTCATTCTTCAACCTCCGTCGGATCGGGCTGGGGGTGCCGTCCGCGCAATGTCCCCCTCACCAAGATGGCGAAGGTGGCGAAATTTCAACCCGATATGGTTAAAATACGGTTTGCGCCGGTAATGTTGCAAATTTGTCGCAAAATGCACATTACCTGAATTGCGTTACGCCTTGGCCGTTTGGCCGATACCTCCGGTTGATTCGATACGGCGCGCTGGCGCCAAATCCTTGGCGTTCACCTCAAATGCTTGTGCGGGCCGGCTCCGGCATTATCTCTTGGGATCAGCAAACTGCAGGGAGCCGATTTCTTGGCCGCGAGAAAGAGAGCCGCCAACCGCTATTACAGCGGGCCGCCCAGCGATCATTTCGACGGCACCTTGTTCTTCAATCCCAACGGACGGCCGCCGGGTCGCTTTGCCGATCTGTTGAAATGGCAATTGAGCCGCGAGCGCTCGAAATGGCCGGCGGCGGATCCGAGCCCGTTTCCACCGGCAAGACCGGTCGAGCGCATCGATGGTTCTGCGCTGCGCCTAACCATGGTCGGTCATTCCTCGCTGCTCGTCCAGACAGCCGGCCTGAACATCCTGACCGACCCGGTCTGGTCGCGACGCGTCTCGCCGCTCTCCTTCGCCGGTCCGAAACGCGTCAATCCGCCGGGCATCGCCTTTTCGCATTTGCCGCCGATCGACCTCGTGCTGGTCAGCCACAACCATTACGACCACCTCGACCTCGCCACGCTGAAGCGCCTGAAGACAAGACACGACCCGCTGCTGCTGACGCCGCTCGGCAACGACACGATCATCGGCGCTGCCGTGCCCCGTATGCGGCTTTCCGCGCATGACTGGGGCGACCGGGTCGATATCGGCGATGGCGTCGCCGTCTATGTCGAGCCGGTGCACCACTGGTCGGCCCGCGGTACTCGCGACCGGCGCATGGCACTGTGGGCGGGTTTCGTCGTCGAGACACCCTACGCAAAGATCTATTTCGCCGGTGATACCGGCTTCCACGGTGGCATCAATTACCGGCTGATGGCGCAAAAGCACGGCGGGTTCCGCCTCGCCATCCTGCCGATCGGCGCCTACGAGCCGCGCTGGTTCATGGCGCCACATCACCAGGATCCGGAGGAGGCGGTGCAAGGCATGCTTTTGTGCAACGCCGCCTATGCCGCCGGCTGTCACTGGGGCACGTTCCGGCTCACCAACGAGCCGATCGACGAGCCGCCCAGAAAGCTCGGCGAAGCGCTCGATGCTGCCGGCCTGCCGCGGCAACGTTTTCGCGCCTTGCGGCCGGGCGAAGTCTGGGACGTGCCGGCGGTCTAGCGCGGCGACCGGCCTGACGGCGCAGGCGAATCCAAGGCTTCCATACACCTGGCTATGTGGGCGGCGTCGCGGCCTACATATGAGAGAAGGCCGGAGCCAAAGGTATGCATCCAATGGAGGCCAAGAAAATATAGGCCAGGAAAAGCCGTCACGCCACGCTGTTGAACGGGTGCACCGCGCGAATCGAAAATTGGCAAATCTATCCAGTTGTAGTCGAAGAGGTATCCCGTCCCCCAGATAACCGAGCTGACGTTCTCGCTGCTGATATCCATTGACCGGGCACCGCCGACTTCCGCCAGGATTGGGGTTACTGAGTGTTCATTGCAATCGCTGATATGGTCCGAGACTTCACGTTTCTCTGCCAACGCCTCCGCAGCGGAAACAAAATCGTCATAGGATTTGTCGGCTTCAGCTAATATCTGGAAGGCATCAGCGGCCACCAACAGTTTTCCATCGGCGCATCCGAGCACACGTCCCAGCACCGTTCCGCCATCTCGGGCAAAACGGCGGACGTTCATATCGTAACCGCCGTTGACACCGGTTACGACCGTCGAGGGGGGATACCGCTGCTCCGGGAAACTGTCGATGGTGATCTCGAAACGTCCCATTTTGTCGAACCACCACAAAACATCCTGGCCGCGATAGCGCCGAGGCACCCGACGATGGGGGCTGACCGAAAGGTAGACATTGCGCCCGGATTGCTGGAGCTCATCGGCTATCTGGCTTCCAGATGCGCCGCTGCCCACCACCAGCACCGCTCCGGGGGGAAGTTCGTCGGGGCTGCGGTAGTTCGAAGCGTAAACCTGGTAAACGGATCGAGGCAAATCCCTGGCGGCCGCCGGTACCATCGGACGCTGGAACGGGCCCGTCGCCACTACGACATTGCGGGCTCTCATGCTGCCGGTGTTTGTCTCCAATGCATAATCGCCGGTATCCCTGTGCCGGAGCCTCGTGACCTCGACACCCTGGCGAACCGGAGCTGCAATTTTGGCCGCATAGTGCTCGATGAATCGCGTGACAGCGGTGTGATGGGCGAACCCCTCTGGTTCGGGGCCCTGATAAGAAAGCCCAGGAAGCTCTATTGCCTGGTTGATGAATTGAAATCGGAGCGAATCCCAACGCTCCGTCCGCCAGCGTTCGGCAATACGAGCGCGTTCCAACACAACATGCTCACGTTCATGTTGTTGAAGATAGTAGCTCATGGCGAGCCCCGCCTGGCCGCCACCAATAATGATTGTGTCCCAACGCTCGGTCATTGGAAATTTACCAAGCCGTCGAGACTCAAATATGCAAGTCCCGAATTTCCTATCCGCCGGCCGCAGCTCATGTGCCAGCTAACATGTCGTTTGGATCATTCATTACTATGACACATTGCATCCGTAGCTGCATATCCCAGCCGGGTTCTCCGACCCGCCCCAGCCACCGCCGGCGGAACCCAAGACCTCGCTGAATCGTTTGTACGTGTTCAAACCTGTCGGTTGCGAGGTGTCTCTCATGATCAGGTGGATCATCATTCTTTTGATTATCGCGGCCGCGGCGAGCCTGCTCGGCATGCCGGCACTGGCCGGAGCCGCCGCCACCGGCGCGCGCATCCTCATCGGCATCGTGCTGATCATCTTCCTGCTGATCGTGCTTGGCGTCTTCGCGGTGACTTGAAAATCACGCCGCGCTGGTAATTTCTGCCGCTATCCGCCATATAGGCGCCAAACCGGCAAGAGACCTTTCGATCGATGGCAAGCGCGGCCCCTTTCGCCAAGATGAACGGCATCGGCAACGAAATCATCGTTGCCGATATGCGTGGCCGTGCCGATCGCGTGACGCCTGCGGCAGCCGTCGCGCTTAATGCCGATGCGGCGACCAGGTTCGACCAGATCATGGCGATCCACGACCCCAGGACGCCGGGCACCGCCTTTTTCATCGACATCTTGAATTCCGACGGAACCAGGGCGCAAGCCTGCGGCAACGGCATGCGTTGTGTCGTCCAGGCGCTCGCCGCCGAGACCGGCCAGAAGACATTTGCCTTTGAAACAGTCGCCGGCATCCTCAATGCCGAGGAACATGCCGACGGAATGATCTCGGTCGACATGGGCAGGCCGCGCTTTGGCTGGCAGGACATCCCGCTGGCCGAGGAATTCCGCGACACCCGCATGATCGAGCTGCAGATCGGCCCGATCGATGCCCCGGTGCTGCATTCGCCGTCGGTCGTCTCGATGGGCAATCCGCACGCCATCTTCTGGGTCGACCGCGACGTCTGGTCGTACGAGCTCGAGCGCTTCGGCCCGCTGCTCGAAAACCACCCGATCTTCCCCGAGCGCGCCAACATCACCATCGCGCAGGTGACCTCGCCGGAGACCATGGCCATCCGCACCTGGGAGCGTGGCGCCGGCCTGACCAAGGCCTGCGGCACGGCTGCTTGCGCCGCTGTGGTCGCCGCGTCCCGCACCCGGCGTACCGGCCGCGGCGTCACGCTGATGACGCCCGGCGGCGGCTCGCTGCATGTTTTGTGGCGCGACGACGACCACGTCATCCTGACCGGTGCCGCCGAATGGGAATTTTCCGGCAGCTTCGATCCGTCGACCGGGGCGTGGGCGCGCGACACCGAAAGCGCCGCCTGATGGCTCCTCTTGGCAACAAGGGTATCGAGGTCGTCACCTTCGGCTGCCGGCTGAACACCTATGAATCCGAGGTGATGCGGCGTGAAGCCGAAAGTGCGGGCCTCGGCGGGCTCGAAGGCGGTGCCATCATCTTCAACACCTGCGCCGTCACCGGCGAGGCTGTACGCCAGGCCAAGCAGTCGATCAGAAAAGCCCGCCGTGAGAACCCGGCTGCCCGCATCATCGTTACCGGCTGCGCCGCGCAGACCGGCCCGCAGGATTTCGTCGCCATGGACGAGGTCGATCTCGTCCTCGGCAATGAGGAAAAGCTGAAGGCGCATTCCTATCGCGCGTTGCCGGATTTCGGCGTCAACGACACTGAGAAGGCGCGCGTCAACGATATCTTTTCGGTGCGCGAGACGGCCGCCCACATGGTCGACGCCATCGAGGGCCGGGCGCGCGCTTTTGTCCAGGTGCAGAACGGCTGCGACCACCGCTGCACCTTCTGCATCATTCCCTACGGTCGCGGCAATTCGCGCTCGGTGCCGATGGGCGCCGTGGTCGAGCAGATCAAGCGACTCGTCGGCAATGGTTATGCCGAGATCGTGCTGACGGGCGTCGACATGACCAGTTTTGGCGCCGATCTGCCGGGCGCACCGAAGCTCGGCAAATTGGTCAAGACCATCCTGAAGCAGGTGCCAGACGTAAAACGCCTGCGGCTTTCCTCCATCGACTCGATCGAAGCCGACGACGATCTGCTGGACGCCATCGCCACCGAGCCGAGGCTGATGCCGCATCTGCATCTGTCGCTGCAATCGGGTGACGACATGATCCTGAAGCGGATGAAGCGCCGGCACAGCCGCGACCAGTCGATCCGCTTTTGCGAGGATGTGCGCAAACTGCGCCCCGGCATTGTTTTCGGCGCCGACATCATCGCCGGCTTCCCGACCGAGACGGACGCCATGTTCGAAAACTCGCTGGAGATCGTCGAGGAATGCGGCCTGACGCATCTCCACGTCTTCCCGTTTTCGCCGCGCCAGGGTACGCCCGCCGCGCGCATGCCGCAGCTCCGCCGCGACGTCGTCAAGCAACGCGCGGCACGCCTGCGCGCCGCCGGCGAGGCCGCCTATCGCCGCCATCTTGCCTCGCTCGCTGGAACGCATCAGTCGATCCTGGTCGAGCGTGACGGCCTTGGCCGCACCGAAGGGTTTACGCTGGCCGCGGTCTCTGCCGGCGCTCCGGGCGACATCGTCGAGGCTGATATCGCCGGCCATGACGGTATCCGACTGATCGCCGCGCCGCTTGCCGCCCGCGCCGCCTGAGAGCGCAAGACATGGCTGGTTTTTTCAAGAAGATATTTTCGTTCGGCAAGAAGGAAGTCGTCGAGGAGCGGCCCGACGAGACCGCACCGCTGCCGCCGATCAAATGGGACGAACTGGAGGCGCTGAAACCGGCCGCCGAGCAGGCCGTCCCGGAGTTTTTGAAACGCGACGAGTCGCGACCCGAAGTCGAAGCCGTACCTCCACCGCCAGTCGAACCTGAGTTGCCTCCGGCACCCCAACCGGCGCCGGAAGAGCAGAAGCCTGAGCCGCCGCCGACCATTCCACCCGAGCCGGAAACGCCTGCTGAGGAACCGGAGGAGATCCGGGCCGAGCCGCAGCAGCCAGAAATCGTCCCCTCCCAGCCAGAACCTGCACCCGTCGAAGTGCCGGTAGTGCCCACCGAGGCTCCCTCAGCAGCGCCAGCGCGCGAAGTCCCTCCCGCCGAAATACCGCCCCCGATCCGCCAGCCAGCGCCGGCCGAGACGAAACCGATCTTGACCGAGATCGCGCCCGAACCGGAGGTCGTGCCGGCGCCCCACCCTCCCATCGCGGGGGAGGTAAAGCCCGAGCCAGAAGCCGTTCCGCAACCATCGCCGGAGCCAAAGCCCGCCCCCGGCAAAGTCACCGTAACCAAGAAGGTCGAGCAGAAAGCCGAGCCGCAGAAGGCGCCCGAACCGGCGCCGAGGCGCTCCTGGTTCCAGCGCATGCGAGACGGGCTTGCCCGCTCTTCCAAGGAGTTGTCGGGCAACATCGCTGGCGTCTTCACCAAGCGGAAACTTGACGAGGACACGCTGCAGGACCTGGAGGATGTGCTGATCCGCGCCGATCTCGGCATGGAGACGGCTTTGCGCGTTACCGACGCGCTCTCCGCCAGCCGCTACGGCAAGGACGTCTCCGACACCGAAGTCCGGGCCATCATGGCGGCCGAGATTGAGAAGGTGCTGACCCACGTCGCCATGCCGTTGGAGCTCGACCTCAGCCACAAGCCGCATGTCATCCTGGTGGTCGGCGTCAACGGCACGGGGAAGACCACGACCATCGGCAAGCTGGCGGCGAAGCTGACCGATGGCGGTCTCTCGGTGATGCTCGCCGCCGGCGACACCTTTCGCGCAGCCGCGATCGAGCAGCTGAAGATCTGGGGCGAGCGCACCAACTCGCCAGTCATTGCCTCGAAGCTCGGCGCCGACGCCGCTGGCCTCGCCTATGACGCATTCGAGCGGGCGAAGGAGGCAGGCTCCGACGTGCTGATCATCGACACCGCCGGGCGGCTGCAGAACAAGACCGAACTGATGGCGGAACTGGAAAAGATCGTCCGCGTGCTGGGCAAGCTCGATCCGGAAGCGCCGCATACCGTGCTGCAGACGGTCGATGCCACCACCGGCCAGAACGCGCTCAACCAGGTCGAGATCTTCCGCAATGTCGCCGGCGTCAACGGCCTGGTGATGACCAAGCTGGACGGCACGGCGCGCGGCGGTATTCTGGTGGCGATCGCGGCAAAGCATAAATTGCCGGTCTATTTCATCGGCGTCGGCGAACAGGTCGACGACCTCGAACCCTTTTCCGCAAGCGAATTCGCCAGGGCGATCGCTGGCGTGGCTTGACGAGCATGATCCCAAAAAGTTGCAGGCTTTTTGGATTGAATCATGCGTAAGAAGGACCCTATGAGCCCACCCATCCTCGAACGCGACCTGTCCGATCCGCGCCGCAAGGCATTGAACCCCGGCCTGAAATTCCTGCTCGAACTCGGGCCTGGCCTAGTGTTCTTTTTCACCACCATCCGCGGTGCGTGGCTTGTCGGGAAGTTTCCGATACTCGGCCATATCGGCGAGCCTATCCTGATTGCCACAGCGTTCTTTATGGTGGCGACGGCGCTATCGCTCAGCGTTTCGTGGATCTTGACGCGCAGCTGGCCGATCATGCCGTTGGTCTCGGCCATCGTGGTGTTTGTGTTTGGCGCGCTGGCGCTGTGGCTGCAGGACAAGACCTTCGCTTTCATGAAGCCGACAATCATCAACAGCCTGTTCGGCATCACGTTGCTCGGCGGGTTGGCGTTTGGCAGATCGCTGTTGGGCTATGTCTTTGATTCCGCCTTCAATCTCGACGCCGAAGGCTGGCGCAAGCTCACTTTCCGATGGGGGCTCTTCTTCCTTTTTCTGGCTGCGCTGAACGAGGTCGTGTGGCGCAACTTTTCTGAGGAAGCCTGGCTTTATTTCAAGGTCTGGGGCACGATCCCCATTACCCTTGTCTTCACGTTAAGCCAAATGCCATTGATCCTGCGCCATTCGCTCGAGGACAAGACCGGCAAGGAAGAGAAGGCCGGCAAATAGAGCGATTCCAGGAAAGTGTGTAGCGGTTTTCCCGGGAAAAGCGCGTAGCGCTTTCCCTAGGGAATTGCGTCAGAATAAGAGGAGAGGGGCATGGAATTCATCACCACACGCGACGAGTTGAGGACGATCTACAAGACGCCTCGGCCGACTGACGGCTCGATCCGCAAGGAACTGAAGGCATTGGACGGCCACTGCCGTTCCTTCATCGGCAAGAGCCCTTTCGTGCTGATCGGCTCGTCCGACGGCGCCGGCAATGCCGATGTGACGCCCAAGGGCGACAGGCCGGGCTTCGTAACAGTGCTCGACGAGAGGACCATCGCCATCCCCGACCGGCCCGGCAACAATCGGCTCGACACGCTGGAGAACATCCTTCTCAATCCCTCGATCGGGCTGCTCTTCCTCGTTCCCGGCATGAACGAAACGCTGCGTGTCAATGGCGATGCCCGCATCACCGTCGATGCGGCGTTGCGTGAGCGGCTGGCGGTCGACGGCAAGGCACCGCAAAGCGTCGTCGTGGTGACGGTCAAGGCCGCCTACATGCATTGCGCCAAGGCCTTCATGCGCTCCGAACTGTGGAAGCCGGAGAGCTGGTACGACCGCGCGACGCTGCCGACGCTCGGCCAGATCCTGCGCGACCAGCTGGCGCTCGCCGATTCGGCCGAGGCGACCGACCGCTGGCTGGAAGAGGAATACAGGGAGACCATGTGGTAGCGTGATCGGCAACGAATCGCCCAAGCCGGTCTCCATTCCTTTGCTGAACATCCTCGCCATCTCCGGCAGCCTGCGCGCCGCCTCGACCAATTCGGCCCTGGTCGCGGCACTCGCGCAAAACGCGCCGCCGGACTGTCACGTCTCCGTCTACGATGGGCTTGGGCGGCTGCCGATTTTCAACCCCGACGATGAAGGCGAGCGGACGCCGCCGCAAGCAGCAGTGCTGATCGATGCGGTCACCGCCGCTGACGGCGTCATCGTCTCCTGCCCGGAATATGCCCACGGTGTGCCAGGCGGCCTGAAGAACGCGCTTGACTGGCTGGTGTCGCGCGATGCCGCCGTTGGCAAGCCAGCCATGCTGGTGCATGCCTCGCCGCGCTCGCTGTTTGCCCGCGCCGCACTGGTCGAGGTCATGCGGATAATGTCTTTCGCGCTCCATGCGGAAGCAGCGCTCGAAATAGCGCTGCTCGGCAAGAAGCTGCTGGAGGTGGAGGATATCTTATCGCAGCCGGAAAACCGGCTGACGATGCGCGATGCCCTATCCGCCTTCGCGGAGTTCATCCGCTCGCGGTGAACGCCGGACCGTGCTTTCGTCATCCCAGGGTCTCCGCGACGGAGCTTCGCTCCTGCTCCGCCCTGGGATGACGACGCTAGGAGCTGCGGCCAATCTGTGCCGGGAACTATCCCTTGCCCCTCCGCGTCTCGACGTCGGTCTGGCCGACGAACCAGTCGCGGGCAGCGACCTCCTCGAAGACTATCCAGACATCATTGTTGGTCAGGCCGGTGACGCCGGTGATGGCCGCCGTCACCTGGGCGGCGATCGCGGCCTTTTTGCCGGCCGGGTCATCGGCAATCACCTCCTTGACCAGGCGGGTATTCACGAATGGCATGGTTCCCTCCCTTGCATATGCTTGGCGGCCGCTCAGTAGGTTTTGGCGCCGTTGACCATGAGCCGGACCATGTAGAGGGATGTGGTGCCGGCGATGTAGAGGCAGTTCAGCTTGTTGCCGCCGAACACGCAATTGGCGACGACTTCCGGTACCTTGATCTTGCCGATCAGCGTCCCGTCCGGATCGTAGCAATGGACCCCGTCGGCGGCACTGGTCCAGATGCGGCCGGCCGCATCCAGCCTGAAACCGTCGAACAGGCCGGCGGTGCAGTCGGCAAAGACCTTTTCGCCTGAGACCGTCTTGCCGCCCTGGTCGACATTGAACACCCGGATGTGCGCCGGGTTTTGGGCGCCATGGGTGCGGCCGGTGTCGGCGACATAGAGCTTGCTTTCGTCGAGCGAGAAGGCGAGCCCGTTGGGCCTGACCATGTCGGTGATCACCGCCTCGGTCTCGCCGGTGCCGGGATCGACCCGGTAGACATGGCAGGCGCCGATCTCGCTTTCGGCCTTGTCGCCCTCGTAATCGGTATCGATGCCGTAGCTCGGGTCGGTGAACCAGATCGAGCCGTCGGACTTGACCACCGCGTCATTGGGCGAGTTCAGCCGCTTGCCGCGCCATTTGTCGGTGATGGTGATGACCGAGCCGTCATGCTCGGTGCGGCTGACGCGGCGGCCGGAATGCTCGCAAGTAACCAGCCGGCCTTGCCGGTCGACGGTGTTGCCGTTGGAATTGCCGGACGGCTGACGGAACACGCTGACGCTGCCGTCGGTCTCGTCGTAACGCAGCATGCGATTGTTCGGGATGTCGGACCAGACCACATAGCGCCCGGCCGCGAACCAGGCCGGTCCTTCCGCCCATCGGCAGCCGGTAAACAGCCTGTCGACCTGTGCATTGCCGTTGAACAGCCGCGAAAAGCGCGGATCGAGAACTTCGTAGAATTCACTGGCCATGGTTCCTCCCGGTAGCAGTCGCTTGGCAAGGCGCGATCAAGCCAGCCCACGATCGATATGGCAAGATCGATGATGCGTCAGAAGCATTATGGAAGCGACTGCTGGCCCGGACGGCAGGTCACATCCCGTTAACCGGCTATGCGCCCAGCGCAATGGTGCATTGCAACATCTTATTTTTGCAACGCACCATAACTATGTCATGCTCCGTATCGATCAAGGGAGGAACAACTGGCCGCGAAACGCGGCGCAAAAAGGAAACTCGCTATGATCATCGACAGCCTCATGAGCCGCGCTCGCGCCAGCATCGCCAAGCGCCGGCATTACAACCGCCTCGTCGCCGAAATCGACAGCTTCAGCAGCCGTGACCTCGCCGACATGCGCGCCGACCGCAGCGAAATGCTCTACCAGGTCCACAAGCAGATCTACGGCTGAGTCTTCGGTCGACCTATCACGTTCGTCATCCTTGGGCGTAGCGACGCAAAGCGGAGAAAAGACCCTAGCATGACGAAACGGCGGGCCATCAGCCCGGCATGGCCAGCGCCTTCTCGATTTCGGGTAACAGCAGCGTCCGCGCCGAGTCCGGCGTCAGCGGCCCTACATGCTTATAGGCGATCTTGCCATCCTTGCCGATGACGAAGGTCTCCGGCACGCCGTAGACACCCCAGTCGATCGCCGTGCGTCCGGCCTGGTCGACGCCGATCGCCTGGAATGGGTTGCCGAGATCGCCAAGGAACCGACGGGCGTTTTCCGGCTGGTCCTTGTAGTTCAGCGCGGCCATGACGAAACGTCTGTCCTGCGACAGCGCCAGCAGCACCGGATGCTCTTCGCGGCACGGCGCGCACCAGGACGCGAAGACATTGACCAGCGTCACCTTGCCGGCGAACTGTTTTGAATCAAGGCCCGGCAAATTGGTGCCTTCGAGCGCCGGCAAGTTGGTCTGCGGCGCCGGCAGGCCGATCAGCGCCGACGGCACTTCCGACACGTCGCGCCCGGACAAAAGCTGCGCCAGGAACAATCCCGCCAGCCCGAGAAAGACCAGCAGCGGCAGCAGCACGATCAGGCGGCGGCGCGCCGGTGTTTGGGTTTCCGTGCTCATGATTTTACTGCCTTATCGGAGCGCCGGCGCACGCCGGATGCCTCCAGCTCGGCAAGCTCTCGCTTGCGGCCGCGCTGGTCGAGCAGAATCCAGCCGATCAGCCCGGCCAGCACCACGGCCGTGATCGCATAGGCGGCGGTGACATAAAGCGCATGTACGCTCATGCTTTTCGCTCCGCGGCGCTTTCCAACCGGTCCGTCTCACGCCGTTCCAACATGTCTTCTCTTAACGCTGCGCCATCGGCTCCGCAATTGTTCGCCGCGCCGCAGGCATGAGCTGAAGCCAACGCATCAATCCGTTCCGTGCCGTAGCGCCAGCGCCGCCGCCACAGGGCCGAGCACGGCAAGAAACAAGGTCAGCGCGGCAAGAATGAGGAAGGGCTGCAGGAATGGATCGGGGTCCGCCACCGCGCCATAGCTTGCCGATACGCCGAAGATCAGCACGGGAATGGTCAGCGGCAGCACGAGCACCGAGATCAGCAGCCCGCCACGCGGCAACGCCACTGCCACCGCTGCACCGGCAGCACCGATGAAGGTGATCGCCGGCGTGCCTACCAGAAGCGTCAACGCCGTGGCGCCGATGCCGGCCGGCTCCATGTTCATGAACAGGCCGAGCAAGGGAGCGGCGATGACCAGCGGCAGCACGCTTCCCGCCCAATGCGCCAGGCATTTCGTCAGAACGGTCAAGGCCAGCATGTGCCGGTCGTTGCCAAGCACCAGAAGATCGAGCGAGCCGTCCTCGCGGTCGGCCTGGAACAGCCGGTCGAGGCCGAGCAGGCAGGCCAGCAAGGCGGCGATCCACAGGATCGCCGGGCCGATGCGGGCCAGCAGCTTCAGCTCGGGACCGACGCCGAAGGGGATGGTCGCGATAACGGCGAGAAAGAAAATCACGCCGGTAAGCGCCCCGCCGCCGGCGCGGATACTCAGGCGGATGTCGCGCAGGAAGAGGGCTAGCATGATGTGAGATGCTTTCGCCTGTGAAGGAATGCCAACATCAGCCGGTCATCCTCAATTCCTTTCCCTCGATCCCCAGCGGCAAATGCGTCGCCGCAACCACGATCCCCCCACTCTCGAGGTGCTTCCCCATCAATTCGCCGAATCTCTCCTCCGAAGCATTGTCCAGTCCTGCCGTCGGCTCATCGAGCAGCCACAATGGCCGGTGGCTTACCAGCAGTTTTGCAATCGCCGCGCGGCGGCGTTGCCCGGTCGAGAGATAGCCGAACGGCAGATGGCCGATGCCGCCCAGCCCGACGGTTTCCAGCGCCTCTTCAACACCCGCGGAACCGGCGCCCGAAAAATCGCGCCAGAAGCACAGGTTTTCCGTAACGCTCAGCGCCGTCTTCATCGCGTTGAGGTGGCCGAGATAGTGACACGCCGAGGCGGCCGACGGAAAGTCTTCGCCACCACCTTCGAACCGCACACGGCCTGCCGCCACCGGCAACAGCCCGGCGACGATCCTGAGCAGCGTCGATTTGCCGGCGCCGTTCGGCCCGGTGACGACCAGCGCCTGGCCATCCCCCAGCGCGAATTCGATGCCGGAAAATACCGTCTCGCCGCCGCGTTCGCCGCCAAGATTTTCGGCGATCAGCCGCATCCGTTCCCCTTCGCCGAAAGTTCAGGCGCGGCTTCGGTGCGCCGCAGCAAAAATGGCAATTCCGTGTCTAGAACTATTCCAGAAAATTCTCTATATCCGCATCATCCGTGCCAGCGGTCGGCACGGGAACCGAATTTGCGCCGAACCAGCGCGCGTGCCGCCTTGAACGGCCCGGACGCTTGGGAACGGATAGCGGAAATGGCCGTACCCGCACCTTTGCGCGTGATTTGCATGCCCACTGGCGTCCGTTCCCTTCCGGCAACCGACAGTTAGGGATCGCACGTGTCCAAATCACTCGACAGCTTCAATTGCCGCCGCACGCTGACCGCCAGCGGCACCGAGTACATCTACTATGACCTTGTCGAGGCCGAAAAGAACGGCCTCACCGGTATTGCCCAATTGCCCTATTCGATGAAGGTGCTGCTGGAGAATCTGCTGCGCAACGAGGACGGCCGTTCCGTTACCAAGGAGAGCATCCAGGCGGTCGCCGGCTGGCTGACTGACCGGGGCACCGCCGGCGTCGAGATCGCCTATCGCCCGGCTCGCGTGCTGATGCAGGATTTCACCGGCGTTCCAGCCGTGGTCGACCTTGCCGCCATGCGCGACGCCATGGCCTCGCTCGGCGGCGACCCGCAAAAGATCAATCCGCTGGTGCCGGTCGATCTGGTCATCGACCACTCGGTCATCGTCGACGAATTCGGCACGCCACTGGCTTTCGCCCGCAATGTCGAGCTTGAATATGAGCGCAACGAGGAACGCTACAAATTCCTGAAATGGGGCCAGCAGGCGTTCCGCAATTTCCGCGTCGTGCCGCCCGGCACTGGCATCTGCCATCAGGTCAATCTCGAATATCTCGGTCAGGTCGTGTGGACCAACAGCGAAGACGGCGAGACCACCGCCTATCCCGACACCTGCGTCGGCACCGATTCACATACCACGATGATCAACGGCCTCGGCGTTCTCGGCTGGGGCGTCGGCGGCATCGAGGCGGAGGCCGCGATGCTTGGCCAGCCGGTCTCCATGCTGCTGCCTGAAGTCATCGGCTTCCGGCTCACCGGCAGGCTGAGGGAAGGCGTCACCGCCACCGACCTGGTGCTCACCGTCACCCAGATGCTGCGCAAGAAGGGCGTCGTCGGCAAGTTCGTCGAATTCTTCGGGCCGGGCCTGTCCAACATGACGCTGGCCGACCGCGCCACCATCGGCAACATGGCGCCGGAATATGGCGCCACCTGCGGCTTCTTCCCGGTCGACAGCGAAACCATCCGCTATCTCACAATGTCCGGTCGCGACGAAAGCCGCATCGCCCTGGTCGAGGCTTATTCTAAGGCGCAAGGCTTGTGGCGCGATGCCGGCTCGGCCGATCCGGTCTTCACCGACCTGCTGGAGCTCGATCTCGGCAGTGTCGTCCCGTCGATGGCCGGCCCGAAGCGGCCGGAAGGCCGGGTCGCACTTGAAGACATTCCGGCCGGCTTCGCCAAGGCCATGGAGTCCGAATACAAGAAGGCCGCCGAAATCGACAAGCGCTATGCCGTCGAGGGCACGAACTACGATCTTGGCCATGGCGATGTGGTCATCGCCGCCATCACCTCCTGCACCAACACCTCGAACCCGAGCGTGCTGATCGGCGCCGGGCTGTTGGCGCGCAATGCCAACCGGCTCGGCCTCAAGCAGAAGCCGTGGGTCAAGACCTCATTGGCGCCGGGCAGCCAGGTCGTCGCCGAATATCTCGAGAAATCCGGCCTGCAGAAGGAGCTCGACCAGATCGGCTTCAACCTGGTCGGCTTCGGCTGCACCACCTGCATCGGCAATTCCGGCCCGTTGCCGGCGCCGATCTCCAAGACCATCAACGATAAGGGCTTGATTGCTGCGGCAGTTTTGTCCGGCAACCGCAATTTCGAAGGCCGCGTCTCGCCCGACGTGCAGGCGAACTATCTCGCCTCGCCGCCGCTGGTCGTCGCCCACGCGCTGGCCGGGACGGTGACCAAAGATCTGACCACCGAGCCGCTCGGCGACGATCGCAACGGCAGTCCGATCTATCTCAAAGACATCTGGCCAAGTTCGGTCGAGATCCAAGAATTCATCGAGAAGAACGTCACGCGCGAATTGTTCGCCCGCAAATATGCCGACGTCTTCAAGGGCGACGAGTACTGGCAGAACGTCAAGGCGCCGGAAGGCCAGACCTATGCCTGGGACGACAATTCGACCTATGTGCAGAACCCGCCCTATTTCGCCGGCATGAAGTCAGGCTTCGGCAAGATCGGCGATATCAAGGGCGCGCGTGTGCTCGGTCTGTTCGGCGACAAGATCACCACCGACCACATTTCGCCGGCCGGTTCGATCAAGGCGGCCTCGCCGGCCGGCAAGTATCTCACCGACCACGGCGTCGGCGTCGCCGATTTCAACCAGTACGGCACGCGCCGCGGCAATCATGAGGTGATGATGCGCGGCACCTTCGCCAATATCCGCATCCGCAACCATATGCTGGGCGAGAACGGCCGCGAGGGCGGCTACACCATCCATTACCCCTCGAAAGAAGAGGAATCGATCTACGACGCCGCGATGCGCTACAAGAAGGAAGGCGTGCCGCTGGTCATCTTCGCCGGCGTCGAATATGGCAACGGCTCGTCGCGTGACTGGGCGGCCAAGGGCACCAATTTGCTGGGCGTCCGCGCGGTCATCGCCCAGTCCTTCGAGCGCATCCACCGCTCCAATTTGGTCGGCATGGGCGTGATCCCCTTCGTCTTCGAGGAAGGCACCTCATGGGCCTCGCTCAACCTCAAGGGCGACGAACTGGTCGAGATCGACGGACTGAGCAACATCAAGCCGCGGCAGAAGATGATCGCCAGGATCACCTACGGCGACGGCAGCGTCAAAGAGGTTCCGATCATCTGCCGCATCGATACGCTGGACGAGCTCGACTACTTCAAGAATGGGGGCATCCTGCAATACGTGCTGCGCGATCTGGCCGCTTAAGGGAGTAGGGCAATAAGGGAGTAGGGCAGTAGGGTGAAGCAAAGAGAAGCGACTTATTCCCCTACTGCCCTACTGCCCTGTCTTGGCTTGCCAAACCGCGCTGTCGCCGCCAGCAGCACGCCGAGCATCAGCCCGTTGAATATGTGCCACAGGAAATGCGTGCCGAGCGGAAAGCCGCCGCAGACCAGCGGATCGATCATCCTGCAGATGACCGACACGACGAAGATCGCCGAACCCGCCAGATTGTACCAGCCGGCGCGATTGCCGCTGGCCGCCACCATGGCGCCGAAGAAGGCGAGCGCCAGGAAGGGCGGCAGATAGCCGGTCGTCCCGTTCGACGCCTGGCGCAGCCAGTCGGGCACGGCAAAGGTCACCAGCCCGGCGACGGCATAGAAAGCGACGAAAATGGCGATCGCCTTGCCCCATTTCATGCCGAGAAAACGCCGCAGGTTGAACAGCGTGTAGGCCAGCGTGAACCCGGCGATCGGCAGCACGTCGGCCCAGACCGTGCCACGGTTGGCAAAGGTATGGAACAGCGACGAGCCGATGCCGATCGCCACCACCCACCAGGCCAGCACTTCGGCGAAGGTGCCGGTGCCGCGCTTGCGCACCTGCCAGACACCCCATAGCCCGGCGGCAAAAAAAGCCAGATTGCTCAGCGCATTGAGCGGTTCGGCCCAGAATTCCGGCCCCGTCCGTTCGCAATAGAGGTCGACCGGCGCCAGGAGAGATTGCCACATGCTGATTGCCGCCCGAATCGCTTCCATCGTGAAGTGCAAGTCCACCTATTGCGCCCTTGCCAGCGGTTGCAACGGCAAAATTTCACCGCAACGTGACTTCCCGTTGACTGCCGCTTCTGCCACATATTTCGACAACCAGAACAAAGCCGGCGTCACCGGCGGGATCGGAACGGCCATGCCATCTCGAAGACCATTGCGGCTTGCGGCCCTTGCGCTGGCCCTCTCGGCGTTTGCCGGCAGGGCCCTTGCCGAGCCAACCGACAAGCCATTAGGCGTCGTCGAGCTCTTCACCAGCCAGGGATGCAACTCCTGTCCGCCGGCCGACGAATTCTTCGCCGAGCTTGCCGCCAAGGAGGACATCGTCGCGCTCGCCTATCATGTCGATTATTGGGATTACCTCGGCTGGCAGGACACGCTGAGCCGCAAGGAAAATACCGAGCGGCAATACGAGTATATGCGCGCCTTCGGCAGTCGTTCCGTCTACACCCCGCAAGCCGTCATAAACGGCCGCAGCCATGTCAACGGCGCCAGCCGCGAGGAAGTCGACGGCGCGCTGGCCCGCATGGAGAGGGTCGGCGAAGGCATGCGCGTCGGCATCAAGGTCAGCCGGACCAGCGATCGCGTCATGATCGATGCCGGCGACGCCGTTAGCGGCCCCACCGACGCGCATGTCGTCATCGTCTATTTCAACCCGCCACAGACGATAAAGATCGGCAAGGGCGAAAACAGCGGCCGCAGCATGACCTACTGGAACGCCGTCTCCACCATCCAGACCGCCGGCATGTGGCACGGCAAGGCGCAGCGCTACGAACTGCCGATGAGCGAGATCGCCAAGAAGGGCGGCTGCGCCGTGCTGCTGCAGTCGGTCGGCAAGGACGGCATGCCCGGTCCGATCCTGGGTGCAGCCTTTATCCGCAAGCCTTAAGCGGGGACCTCTCCTTCTCCCCTTGTGGGAGAAGGTGGATCGGCGCGCAGCGCCGAGACGGTTGAGGGGTGCTGGAAGAATTGAGGCGGCGGCGATTTCAAGGAAATTGCCAAGCTGGAACACCCCTCATCCGTCGCCTTCGGCGACACCTTCTCCCACAAGGGGAGAAGGGAGAACCGCGCTCAACCTTCTGATGGCAGCCAATCCGGACGGATCGCACCGCCACGGCTCCGGCCAATAAAAAACCGGCGTCAGCTTGCTTCTGACGCCGGTCATTTAGGTTTTGGGATCGTCGCACCCGATCTTTCCAAGGAAAAACCGAGGTTGGTTCGATCCGACGCAGACCCGTGGGCGGGGGGCTTGGGGTTTACGAGCCGGTGCCGGACCGAACCGTCTCAGGCAACGCCGGTAAATTCGTCGGACATTGGGGCATGAGCACGGATAAAAAAAGGCAGGATTGTGGCAAAGCATCACCAATTTCAACAGGCGTTTCGCAAACGTGACTGGACGCTGGAGAAACCGCGCGGTGCTGCCGTTGCCCGGCCGGGCCTTGCAATTCGGCAACGAAAGCGCCAACTTTGGTCGGCGTACGATTCATTGCGAGGATCCAGGCATGACTGATCGCAGCAGCGGGACGGAGGATGGGGACGCATCCGCAATATTGATCCCGCTGCATGAGGCAAGACGCGAACGCCTCGACCAGCCGGTGCGGTTCGACCGGCGCGAACTGGACCAGATCCTCAGGCTCTACGGCCGTATGGTTGCCGCCAATGAGTGGCGCGACTATGCCATCGACCATCTCGCCGACCGCGCCGTTTTTTCCGTCTTCCGCCGCACCAGCGAAGTGCCGCTTTTCCAGATCGTCAAGGATCCGAAGCTGGCGCGCCGGCAAGGCGCGTTCGCCGTCATCGCCGCCGGCGGGCGCATCCTCAAGCGCGGCCAGGAACTCGGCCGGGTGCTTGGTGTGTTCGACCGAACACTGAAGCTGGTCGAGGCGTAACCCTTTATTTTTGCAGGCGGAACTTGCGCTCGGGCAGCGATTGCGGATCAGGCGGGATGGACGCCCCGCCGTTGATCGGCAGCTGCATGAACACCGTGTCCAGCCAGCGTCCGTGCTTATAGCCTGAGCCTTCCAGGCGGCCGGAATGACGAAAGCCGAGCTTCTCGTGCAGCCGTACCGAGGCGCTGTCGGGCCGGCCGTCGCCGATCACCGCGATGATCTGGCGAAAACCCGCCGCCTTGGCCGCCTCGATCAGCCCTTGCATCAAGAGCAGCCCGACGCCTTGCCCTTTGGCCTCGGGCGCGACATAGACGGAATCCTCAACGACGAAGCGGTACGCCGGGCGCGGCCGGAACGCTCCGGCATAGGCATAGCCGAGCACGGCGCCGGCCTTTTCTGCAACGAGATAGGGAAAGCCGCCCGCCATCAGGTTGTCGAAGCGCACGCCCATCTCGGTGCGGCTTGGTGGCTCGAGTTCATAGCTCGCCGTGCCATTCGTTACCGCGTCGGCATAGATTTCCGTGATCCGGTCGAGATCGGCCGACGTCGCGGCCCGCAAGGTGATGCTGCTCATAATTTAGGCACGTCGTTCATCTGCCCTATATCACAGCAAAAGCCGGCACAAAAGAAAAGGGCGGCCATTGGGCCGCCCTTTCCAAACTCGCTGGTCCAGGAAAACCGTATTTAGCGACGGTCGCCCATGAACTGCAGCAGAAACATAAACAGGTTGATGAAGTCGAGATAGAGCCTCAATGCGCCCATAATCGCCTTGCGGCCGGCGACATCAGTCTCGTCGCCCTCGAAGTACATCTCCTTGATGTTCTGCGTGTCATAGGCGGTGAGGCCCGCGAAGATCAGCACGCCGATCGCCGAAACGGCGAAGGAAAGCGCCGACGACTGCAGGAAGACGTTGATCACCATCGCGATGATCAGGCCGACCAGGCCCATGACCAGGAACGAACCGAACGCCGAGAGATCGCGCTTGGTCGTGTAGCCGTAGAGCGACAGCCCGCCAAAGGCGGCGGCGGTGGCGAAGAAGGTCTGCGAGATGCTGGCGGTGGTGTAGACCAGGAAGATCGACGACAGCGACAGGCCGACGAGGCCGGCGTAGACCCAGAATGTCGTCTGCGCGGCCGAAACGCTCATCGACTGGACGCGGAACGACAGGAACATCACCGCTGCCAGCGGGGCGAAGATCACCAGCCATTTCAGCGGCGAGCCGAAGATCGCGTAGCCGAACGAGGTCAGCATCTCGCCGCTTGGCAACGTCGCGACCGCCGAGGCGGGATCGCTGGTAGTGGCCAGCATGATTGTGCCGACCGCGGCAAGGCCGGTGATGAGGAGGCCAAGCCCCATCAGATTGTAGACCTTGATCATGTAGGCCCGCAGGCCTTGGTCGATGGCAGCATCGACGCCGGCGCCGGGCACGGCGCGCGTCTGATAATTGCGAACGGGATCAGCCATGGAAATCCTCATATTGCTTCTGCCCCGTCCGGTGTCAGGTCCTTTTGAACCCAGGCGCCGCTGGCGGGGCTCCAGCATGCCTGCGCCGAAATATGATGGTTCTTGGCGTAAAGGACAAGACCGTAACCAAACGTAATGCTCCGTGAAGTGCCGGAGATACGGTTTTATTGGCCTTCCCGCCCGAAACATTACCGAGATTTAATCGCACCCGGCTCTGGTTCAAAGATTCCGCAGCACCGGCGCCGCCTTGTGGCCCAGCACCCGCCACGTGCCGGCAAGGCCTATGCCGACCGTGACCACCAGCGAAAAGCCGATGGTCGCCACCGCCACCTCCGGCATGAAGTGCGATGGCAGCGTCATGATGCGCGCGACGACGAACCACGCCGCCACACCGCCCGCTGCCAGCGCGAAGATCGCAGTGGCAAGGCCGATCAGCATGTATTCCAGCGAAAACGCGGCGATCAGCGTTTTCCTGGTCGCACCCAGGGTCTTCAGCACCACCGCGTCGTGAATGCGAGCCCGGTTGCCGGCGGCGAGCGCCCCGGCCAGCACCAGCACCGAGGCGATCAACGCCACGCCCGCTGCTGCCCTGATTGCTGTGCCGAGCTGCGCCACCAGCCGGTTGACGATTTCGAGTGCGTCCTTGACCCTGACCGTCGTCACCGCGGGAAAGGCACGCGTGACGGCGTTGAGAAGATGCGCATCGTCGGCTGCCGACGCATTCGTCTCGGTCAGCGTCGCCAACCAGCCATGCGGCGCACCGGCGAATGTGTTGGGCGAGAACACCATGACGAAATTGATGCCCATGGTTTCCCATTCGACCTGGCGGAAATTGGCGATCTTGGCCGTGATGTTGCGGCCGAGCACGTTGACGGTGATGGTGTCGCCGAGCTTCAGCCCGATCTCTTTGCCTTCCTCGGCGGAAAACGAGACCAGCGGCTCGCCGGCATAGTTCTCCGGCCACCAGCTGCCCTCGGTCAGCGTCGCATTCTCCGGCAGCTTTGCGTCATAGGTCAGGCCGCGATCGCCGCGCAGTACCCAGGCGCCTTCGGCCGGAACCTTGACCTTGTCGACATCGACGCCGTTGAGCGCCATCACCCGGCCGCGCAGCATCGGCACCTTGATCAGCCTGCCTTGCGGTGCCTCTTTGCCGACCAGCGCGGTGAAGGCATCGACGTCACCGCTCTGGATATCGACGTAGAAGAAGTTCGGTGCCCTTTCCGGCAGGCTGCCCGAGATCTGCCGCCTGAGATTGCCGTCGATCAGCGCCAGCGTCACCAGCAGCGTCAGCCCGAGTCCCAACGACAGCACCACGGACGGCGTCAAGGCGCCAGGCCGATGGATGTTGCCGATGGCGAGCCTGAGCGCGGTCGAGCGCACGCGCGGGCTTTTCTTCGCCGCCCACTGCACCAGCGAGCCGACCACACGCAGTACCAGGAACGAAAAGATCGTGGCGCCAACGAAGATCGAGGCAATACGGCGGTCGCCGGAAAACAGGATCGCCAGTACCGCGAGCAGCAGCGCGATGCCCAATGCCGCGGCGAGATAGAGCGGGCGGGGAAAACCGCGGCCCTCGAAACCCATTTCGCGAAACAGCGCCGTTGCCGGCACGTCGCGGGCGCGGCCGAGCGGCAGCAGGGCGAAAGCCAGCGTCACCAGCAGCCCGAACAGCGCTGCCATGCCGAGGGCGCCGGGATAGAACCCACCTTCCGCCGGCACTGGAATGACCGATTGGAGCGCCGCACTGGCCGCGAACGGCATCAGCGCGCCAAGTACAAGGCCTAGCGTGATGCCGAGGGCGGCGATCATCAGGATCTGCACCAGATAGACGGCAAAGACGAACCCGCCCGAAGACCCCAGGCTCTTGAAGGTGGCGATGACGCCGCGCTTGCCGTCGAGATAGGCACGCACGGCATTGGCCACGCCGACGCCGCCGACCACCAGCGCCGTCAGCCCAACCAGCGTCAGGAATTGCGAAAACCGCTCGATATTCGAGGACAGCGCCGGCGCTGCGTTGCTGCGCGTGCGGATCGACCAGCCGGCCTGCGGGAACTGGTTTGCCGCCTGCTCCTGGATCGCCTTGATCTGTGCCTCAGTGGTGCCGCCGGGCAGGCGGACCTTATAGGCGTTCTCGACCAGGCTGCCCGGCTGGATCAGGCCGGAAGCGGCAAGCCCGTCGGTCGACACCATCAGCCGCGGCGCAAAACCGAAGCCATCCGACACTGCATCCGGCTCGTTGACCAGCCTGGCGCGCAGCTCGAACGTCGCGCTGCCGAGCTTTAGCCGGTCACCGATGCCAAGGTTCAGCCGCTCGAACAAGAGGTCCGGGGCGGCGGCGCCGAAGACGCCGGATTTTTCGCCGAACAGATCCTCTCGCGACAGCACCGGCTCGGTCTCCAGCGCACCATAGAGCGGATAGGCGCCGTCGACCGCCTTGGCCTCGACCAGCGCCTGGTCGGAGCCGTCCTCGAGCCTCGCCATCGAGCGCATATTGGCGCTGTGCGAAACCGTGCCAAGCCGGTCGAGGAAGCTGCGTTCGGCTCTGGTCGGATCGCGCTGGTTGAGCTGGAAGCGGAGATCACCGCCGAGCAGCGTCTGGCCCTGGTCGGCAACACCGGCGGAAATAGCCTGCGCCACCGAATTGACGCCGCCGATCGCAGCGACGCCGAGCGCGATGCAGGCAAGGAAGATCAGGAAGCCGGACAGCCCGCCACGCATTTCGCGCAGCGAAAACCGAAAGGCGAGCCTCAGCGTGCGCGCCAGCGGCATCATGCGGTCACCTTGCCAGCCCTGGTGGCCGGCTTAGGCGCGTCTTCGATCAGCCCCGACCGCATCGACACCTGGCGCGAGCAGCGCGCCGCGAGTAGCGGGTCATGCGTGACCAGCACCAGCGTCATGCCGCGTTCGGCCGCCTTGGCAAACAGCAGGTCGGCGACGTGCCGCCCCGTTGCCTGGTCGAGATTGCCGGTCGGCTCGTCGGCGATCAGGATGCGCGGCGACGGCGCCAGCGCCCGGGCGATCGCCACGCGCTGCTGCTCGCCGCCAGACAATTCGCCGGGGTAATGGGTGACGCGATCGCTGAGACCGACCGCCGCCAGCTCGCGCGCCGCCACGCCGAATGGATCGACATGGCCGGCAAGCTCCAGCGGGACAGCAACGTTTTCCAGCGCCGTCATATTAGGGATGAGATGGAAAGACTGGAACACGATGCCGATGTTTCGTCCCCGAAACGATGCGATCTGATCTTCGCTTTTGCCGTTGAGCAGCTCGCCGGCAATTCGGACCGTCCCCGAATCGACCCTTTCAAGCCCGGCCAAAACCATCAGCAATGTCGACTTTCCCGAACCTGAAGGTCCAACGATGCCTGTCGCTTCGCCGCCCGCCACATCGAGGCTGACGCCCTTCAGCACATGGACCGAGGATGCACCTTCGCCGAGCGTCAGCGATACGTCTTTCAGCGAAATGACGGCTTCTTCCAAAATCAAATCGTCCTATATGGGGGATGAAGGCTAGAGCATCCGATGCTCGACAAAGACGAAAACCTGCCTTCGCCAACAGATGTTCCTGGTCATATGGGGCCTGCCGCATGGCTTTCAAACACACCTTTGCCGCAGCCTTCGCCCTTTTCCTCGCCATTTGCGGCGCCATTTCGTCGGCGCGCGCCGAACCGTTCACCATTGTCGGTTTCGGCGACAGCTTGATGGCGGGTTATGGCCTCGGGCCAGGTCAGGGCTTCACCGAGAAGTTGCAGGCGGCGCTGCGCGCCAAGGGCTACGATGTCACGGTCGCCAATGCCGGCGTCTCCGGCGATACGACGAGCGGCGGCCTATCGCGGCTCGACTGGTCGGTGCCGGACGGCACGCAGCTGGTCATCCTGGAGCTCGGCGCCAATGACATGCTGCGCGGCGTTTCGCCCGCCATAGCGGAAAAGAACCTGGACGCCATGCTGGCAAAGCTGAAGCAGCGCAAGATCGCCGTTTTGCTGGCCGGAATGCGCGCGGCGCCCAATCTCGGCGCCGACTACCAGAACGCCTTTGACGCGATCTTTCCGAGACTGGCTGAAAAATATGGCGTGCCGCTCTATCCTTTCTTTCTCGAGGGCATCGCCGGTCAATCCGTCCTGCAACTCGAGGACGGCCTTCATCCAAACGCCCGAGGCGTCGACCGCATCGTCGAGGGTATCCTGCCCAGTGTGGAGAAGACCATTGAAGCGGTCCGGGGCAATTCCTGAAGGCGAGGGTTCGCCGTCGCAACACCTTCCGCAGGGGAAGCTTTTAGGCAGGCCTGCGACCAACAAACCCCTTGCCCCGTTTGAATATCGATGATTCGCTAGGGGCAAGAGTTCGATTCGAGGACAGGAGGCTTCCCATGCCGCGTCTTTTTACCGCCCTCGAGATACCGCGTGATGCCGCTCTTTCACTGTCCCTGCTCAGGGGCGGCCTGCCCGGAGCCCGCTGGATCGATGTCGAAAACTATCATCTGACGCTGCGCTTCATCGGCGATGTCGAGGGCCATGTCGCCGACGACATCGCCAATGCGCTTGACCGTGTTCACCGCCCGTCCTTCCCGCTGACGCTGTCCGGCGTCGGCGCCTTCGGCCAGAAGAAGCCGCATGCGGTGTGGGCCGGGGTCGCCGCTTCGCCCGATCTTTCCGCATTGCAGGCCGAGATCGAGCGCATCTGCCAGCGGCTCGGCATCCCGGCCGACCCGCGCAAGTTCATGCCGCATGTGACGCTGGCCCGCCTGCGCAATTCGAGCCCGCTCGACGTCGCCCAGTACCTGTCGGCACGCGGCAATTTTTCGACGCTGCCGTTCCGGGTCGGCCGCTTCGTGCTGATGTCGTCGCGCGATTCGGTTGGCGGCGGGCCTTACGTCGTCGAGGAGGCCTGGCCGCTTTCAGGTGCCGACAACCGCGTCGCCAGCCGTTTGGTCGGCGCCGCCGACGCTTCGCGGATCATGCGGTAGACGGACATGGCCAGGGAGAAACTAGCAAAAGAGGCGATCCGCGCCGAACTTGCCGGCCTCGACGGCTGGTCGCTGGCCAAGGATGGTGGCTCGATCACCCGCAGCTTCACCTTCAAGAATTTCTCCGAAGCCTTTGCCTTCATGACCCGCGTTGCCCTGGCCGCGGAGAAGATGGACCACCATCCCGACTGGTCGAACGTCTATAAGACGGTAAACGTGACCCTCAACACGCACGACGCCGGCGGCCTGACCGCGCTGGATTTCGATCTGGCCAGGAAAATGAACCGCTATTTCGGCGGCTGAGCCTATCTGCACCTTGCAGCGAGGTTCGGCTTTCACCACATTTTGCGTCGCGGTCACGCGTGAAGTCACGCGACGGCCGCAAGGAGAGGTTGATGGCGCAAAAATCCGGTTTTGATTTCTTCGGCCTCGGCAGCAAGCCGGGCAACGAGAGCGAAGTGCGCGAAAAGTTCTGGCGTACGGCGAAGAAGGCCGCCCGGCAGATCCCGTTCATGGAAGAGGTGGTCGCCGCCTATTACTGTGCCATGGACAAGAAGACGCCGCTGCGCGCCAAGGGCACCTTGCTGGCTGCGCTCGGCTATTTCGTGCTGCCGACGGACGTCATCCCCGATTTCATCCTTGGGCTAGGCTTCACCGACGACATCGCCATGCTGACCGCCGCGATTACCGCCGTCAGCGCCCACATCACGCCGGCGCACCGGCTCGCCGCCGGTACGGCGCAAAAAATCGCGCGAGACTTTCCGGCCGTCAAACCCACCGCCGCACCCGCGCCTTGTAGGCGCGATAGGCATCTCCGAACTTCCGCTCGAGATAGCGCTCTTCCGGCGCGATAACGCCGGTATTGATCACCCACAGCAGGGGGATGACGAGCGCGATAGCCCAAAGACTTCCGGCCGCGACGCCGAGGCCCAGATAGACGAGGGTCGTTCCCAGATAGAACGGATTCCTGGTGCGCCGATAGATACCGTCGACGACCAGCGCCGTCGTCGGCAAGGTCGGTGGTATGTTGGTGCCAGCGGCCTGAAAGCGGCCCGCCGCCATAAAGATGAACACGAAGCCGCACACCGCGAGCACAGCGCCGGTCAGATAGCGGGCGAGCGCCTGCCCGGCCATGACCGGGAGCGGCACGAGCACCTCGAGCACGGTTGCCGCCACCAGGAAGCCAAGGAAGATCAAAGGCGGCAGCGCAATGACCCCGGCCACGTCGGGCGCGCCCGATCCGCCCGCCGTCTCCCCGGCATCCGACCGGCGCACCGCGCCACCGGCCGTCCGCCGCATGGCGACACGAATGCCGAACACAATCGCCAGGACGGCTGTGCCGCCCGCGAGGATCAGGACTGTCTCGGAAACGGCCATGGCCAAATCTCCCGTAAGCCGCCAGGGAGGGCACCCTGGCCGAGCGCCGTAGCGGCGAACGCAGACATGGTACCGCCTGCAGGGAAATTCGTCACGCACCTCAAAAAGCGAGAATCGCGGCAAGACCTAGCTGCTTGAAAAGTCAAACTCTTGCCGTTTTCGTGGCCTCCAAGTCGCGGCAGGGACATTGCGCCAGCCGCTTTTTCGAGCGGCAGCGCGAAGACGGCGGCGGTTTCCTGGCGTGAACATCCTTTTCTCAGGGGAATTTCACCGTTTGGTAACCCAGATTAAATCAAAATGAAGCGACGGGCAGGACGCCGAGCCGGCCTGCCGCCGCACCAGTGGAATACGGGAAAAGCGATGCGCGGATTGATTGCTATAGTTTCCAGCCTGGCCCTGGTGGCCTTGACGGCGCCTGCGCTGGCGCAGTCGGCAACCAAGATCGGCCAGCATAATGCCTGGGGCACCTACAGTTATCAGGCGTCGGGCGGCGGCAAGGTCTGCTATGTCCTGACGGTGCCAACCGACAAGCAGCCGCCGACGCTCGATCACGGCGACATGTTCTTCTTCGTCAGCCAGCGGCCTGGGCAGCAAGTGTCCTACGAGCCGCAATTCATCGCCGGCTATACCTTCCAGGAAGGTTCCAAGGCCACCGTCACCATCGACAAGAAGTCTTTTTCGATGTTCACGCGCGGCAAGTCGGCCTGGGTCGAGAACGCCGCCGAGGAGCCGGTGCTGATAGCCGCGATGAAGACCGGCACCGACATGAAGGTGTCGGCCAAGTCCGGCCGCGGCAACACCACCACCTACGTCTTCTCGCTGAAGGGCATCTCGGCGGCGCTGGCCTCGATCGCCAAGTGCAAGTAGGCGGTTAGGCGCGGTCTTCCCTTCTCCCACAAGGGGAGAAGGAAGAACCCCGGCATGACTCCGCCGCTAACCTGTGCTATGCGCCGCGCTTGATTTCGGGCACGATGCTGTATTCGGCCGCAAATCGCTTATATTGGCGCAACAATGACCCTTACATTCGATCTTACCGCCGAAGGCGCGCGTGACGCGTTGCGCACCCACACGACGCCTGAAAAGCCGTCGCTGATCGGCTTGACGCGCGCCGAACTCGGGGCCGCCCTCGTCGCCGCCGGCATCGTGCCGGAGCGCCAGGCGAAAATGCGCGCCCAACAGCTCTGGCATTGGATCTATGTGCGCGGCGTTTCCGACTTTGCCGGCATGTTCAATATCTCCAAGGATCTGCGCGCCGCCCTCGACACGCATTTCACCGTTGCCAGGCCCGAGATCGTCGAGGAGCAGATTTCCTCCGACGGAACGCGCAAATGGCTGTTCCGCTTTCCGCCGCGCGGCGCTGGCCGGCCGGTCGAGATCGAGACCGTCTACATTCCCGAAGAAGGCCGCGGCACGCTGTGCATCTCTTCGCAGGTCGGCTGCACGCTGACCTGCTCCTTCTGCCACACCGGCACGCAGAAGCTGGTGCGCAACCTGACGGCGGAGGAAATCCTCGCCCAGCTCTTGACCGCCCGCGACCGGCTCGGCGACTTCCCCGACCGCGATACGCCCGACGGCGCCATCGTGCCGGCCGAGGGCAGGAGAGTGTCCAACGTCGTCATGATGGGCATGGGCGAGCCGCTCTACAATTTCGAGGCGGTGAAAAAGGCGCTGCTGATCGCATCCGACGGCGACGGGCTTTCCCTGTCGAAGAGGCGCATCACGCTGTCGACCTCCGGCGTCGTGCCCGAAATCTTCCGCACCGGCGAGGAGATCGGCGTCATGCTGGCGATCTCGCTGCACGCCACCAATGACGATTTGCGCGATCTCTTGGTGCCCATCAACAAGAAGTATCCGCTGAAGGATCTGATCGCTGCCTGCCGCGCCTATCCAGGCCTGTCGAACGCCAAGCGGATCACCTTCGAATATGTCATGCTGAAGGACGTCAACGATTCCATCGACGACGCCAAGGCGCTGATCAAGCTGCTCAAGGGCATTCCGGCCAAGATCAATCTGATCCCGTTCAACCCGTGGCCGGGCACCAACTACCAGTGCTCGGACTGGGAAACGATCGAGAAATTCGCCGATTACATCAACAATGCCGGCTATGCCTCGCCGATCCGCACGCCGCGCGGCCGCGACATCCTGGCCGCCTGCGGCCAGCTCAAGTCGGACTCCGAGCGCATGCGCAAGGTCGACCGGCTGGCGCTGGAAGCGATGATGATCGCGGGGCATGGCGAGGCGTGAAATACCTCAGGCGATTGGCAGTGACTTTGCTCTGCTACGCCCTGGCTGCCTTCACCATGTCTCTGGTCTTTTTCCTGCTCGATGCACTGATGTGGTGGCGTGTTCCCGCTTTCCTGTCCACTCGAGATAGTTGGTCGCTGTTGCTGCTTGGAGCGATGATCGCAGGCATCTTTGGCGCACCGCTGGCAATCCCGATGGTCATTGCTTCCCAAGTTCTCGAGGCGAGACGCTGGATTCTTTTTGTCGTCGGGGGAGCTTTCGTTGGGACGTGCGTATTTGCGGTCTGGAAACTGCATCCGTCGGCACAGAGGCCACCGGACGTTGACGTGTTGGTGGCCCTAATCATTGCGGGAAGCTTGGCAGGAGCCGTCTATCGCCTGGTCGAGAGCCGGTTCCTGCAAATGCCCGGACAATTCGCGTGAACCGCCTCGTCGCCTATCTGATCCGCTTCGCCGTCATCCTTGTCGGCTACGGCGTTGCTTCGCTGGCGGCAAGCGCCTTCCTTAACGTCATGTTCCTGGCGTCTCTTGGGCTGATAACGGACGAGACGCAACCGGCGGCGCAGGCGGCGCTGTGGTTTTCAATCCCCTTCGTCGCGCTGTTCGTCGCCTATTTCGCCTTCATGCCGGCCGCCATCGCCATCCTCGTCTCCGAGATCCTTGGCCGGCGTGACTGGCTGTTCTATGCGCTGGCGGGCGCAGCGGTGGCGGCGGTCTTCCTTGGCTTCGTCCACCAGACGGCCGATGCCAATTTCGAGGTTACCAATACCAGCGTCATGCTGGCGGTGATCGGCTGCGGCATGGTCGGCGGTATTTTCTACTGGCTGAGCGCCGGGCGCTCGGCCGGAAGCTGGCGTCAGATCGGACGCCCTATTTCGCCTGGGCCGTCAGGATCTTGAGCGCGAAGGCCGAAAAAACTCCGGCAAACAGATAGTCGACGACGCGGGTCACACGCGGGCTGGATTTCATCACGGCCGAGAATTTTTCCGCCGCCAGCACCATCGGCGCCGTTACCGGGATCGCCAGCACGACGAACATCGCGCCGAGGAAGAACAGCTTTCCCGGCGCGTCGGGATCATGCGCGGAGACGAATTGCGGCAGGAAGGTCATGAAGAACAGGATGATCTTCGGGTTGAGCAGATTGACCCCGAGCCCCGCCGCCCAGCTGCGGAACAGCGAGATCTGCGGCCCGCTCTTCTTCTCCGGTGAAAACGCCGACCCTTTTGTGATCGCCTGCCATGCCAGGAAGACCAGATAGCCGGCGCCAAAAATCTTCAGCACGAAGAACGCCATCGGCGAGGCGACGATCAGCGCCGAGACGCCGACCACCACCAGCGTGGTGTGAATCAGCGTGCCGCACAAGGCGCCGGCCATGGAGGCAAAGCCGGTGGCACGGCCCTGGCTCAGCGTGCGCGAGACGAACAGCGTCATGTCAGGCCCGGGCGTGATCGCCAGGATGAAGGTGGCGATGGAGAACTGGATAAGCGTCGTACTGTCGGGGATGAAGGACATGGCTCGTCTCGTAGCGGCAAAAGACGGCGCAGCCATAGCGCAAGAGCCGTGTGCTCGCCAGCCTCTTGGAGATGAAGCATCTGGTCCAGGCATCGTTCGTCCCTTGCGCTGGCCTAAAACGCCGTGATACCTCGCCCGCGAAGAACCCCTGTCGCGGAACTGCCCACCATGTCGAAAGCAAAAGCCGTCAAGAAAGTCGTGCTCGCCTATTCCGGCGGCCTTGACACCTCGATCATCCTGAAATGGCTGCAGACCGAACTCGGCGCCGAGGTCGTCACCTTCACCGCCGATCTCGGCCAGGGTGGCGAACTGGAGCCGGCCAGGCGCAAGGCCGAGATGATGGGCATCAAGGACATCCGCATCGTCGATGTCCGCGAGGAGTTCGTATCCGATTTCGTCTTTCCGATGTTCCGCGCCAACGCCGTCTATGAAGGCACCTATCTGCTCGGCACCTCGATCGCCCGGCCGCTGATTTCGAAACATCTTGTCGAAATCGCAAAAGAGACTGGCGCCGATGCCATCGCCCATGGCGCCACCGGCAAGGGCAACGATCAGGTGCGTTTCGAGCTTTCCGCCTATGCGCTGAACCCCGACATCAAGGTCATCGCGCCGTGGCGCGACTGGTCGTTCAAGTCGCGCACCGATCTCATCAACTTCGCCGAGCAGCACCAGATCCCGGTGCCGAAGGACAAGAAGGGCGACGCGCCGTTTTCCGTCGACGCCAACCTTCTGCACTCCTCCTCCGAGGGCAAGGTGCTGGAGGACCCGTGGACGGAACCGCCGGAATTCGTCCACCAGCGCACCATCTCGCCGATGGACGCGCCGGACAAGGTCACCGAGATCGAGATCGAATTCCTCAAGGGCGATCCGATCGCGCTCAACGGCAAGAAGCTGTCGCCGGCGACGATGCTGGCGGCGCTGAACGATCTCGGCCGTGACAATGGCATCGGCCGGCTCGACCTGGTCGAGAACCGTTTCGTCGGCATGAAATCGCGCGGTGTCTACGAGACCCCCGGCGGCACCATCCTGATCGCCGCCCACCGGGCGATCGAATCGATCACGCTCGACCGCGGTGCCGCCCATCTCAAGGACGAGTTCATGCCGCGCTATGCCGAGCTCATCTACAATGGCTTCTGGTTCGCGCCCGAGCGGCTGATGTTGCAGGCGATGATCGACAAGAGCCAGGAAGACGTCGAAGGCACCGTGCGGCTGAAGCTCTACAAGGGCAACGTCATGGTCAGCGGCCGCAAGTCGAGGAAGACGCTCTATTCCGACGCGCTGGTCACCTTCGAGGACGACCGCGGCGCCTACGACCAGAAGGATGCAGAAGGTTTCATCCGCCTCAACGCGCTGAGGCTGCGGACACTGGCGGCGCGCAATCGCAAGGGTTGATATTCCCAACAGGCCCAATGCTTAGATGAGTTAGGAACCCGGTGAGGACACCGGGTTTTATTTGGCGTCTCTAATATAATAGAAGCCGCGATTTCAGATCGTTTCCTGTTTGACCTTTCCGTGATTTGATCTTACTTCTCGTGCGGGTCGGAGGGCTTTGACAGTGAAAAACAGACTTTTTCTTCTGCTTGCGGCGGTGGCCGTCTTTACCGCGGGTCAGTCCACGCAAGTCCCGGCGGGGCAAACATCCAAGGTCCATACTTGCAAAAGTTTTGACGGCCCCTTCCAGATTCCCGCTTCCCAGAAATGCCCGTTGAGCGGCTACGCGCAGGGTCCCAGAGTCCCGACGGTCATCGGGGACAAGCCAAAAGCGGCTACCCCGGCGCCGCGGAATTCCAAATTCCGTACCTGCAAAAGTTTTGACGGCCCCTTCCAGATTCCCATTTCCCAGAAATGCCCATTGAGCGGCTACGTGCATTATTGAGCGTGATGTGCCCAGGCGCTTGGCCACGCTTGGAGCTGGTTTCCTGCCCACGTTGGCTGTCCTGGCGAACTTGGCCGTCGCCAAAGCCAACGATGCCCCCCCTCCCTTGACCTTCCCGCGCTGGTCGAGTGCAGGGCTGACGTTCCGACCTATAGAGCCTTTCACGTTTTGATGGAAGCGTAGCCGGCGTTTGCGAAGTAGTTGTTGCATTCGGTTGCCTCGATCGTTTCAACGAGG
>NZ_JAMYRZ010000028.1:0-87769 GCF_040321675.1 Mesorhizobium sp. M0296 | reverse complement strand
TTGGCGGGGGCCGCGCCCTTTGTTTAAACCCCCCCCCCACCTAAACGTTGTTTGCCCCCTCTGCGGTTCCCCCCCCCCCCCTCCCCCCAAACTGGCGGGGCGCCCGGCCCCCCCCCGCCCGCCGGTACTCAACGCTTACTTCAGTTCGACCTTGGCGCCGGCTGCTTCCAGCTGGGCCTTGAACTTGTCCGCGTCGGCCTTGGAAACGGCTTCCTTGACCGGCTTCGGAGCCGCCTCGACCAGGTCCTTGGCTTCCTTGAGGCCAAGACCGGTGATGGCGCGAACTTCCTTGATGACGTTGATCTTCTGAGCGCCTGCCTCGGTCAGGACGACGTCGAATTCCGTCTTTTCCTCGACCGGAGCAGCAGCGGCCGCAGCGCCGCCGGCAGCGGCAACCGCCACCGGAGCAGCGGCGGAAACGCCCCACTTTTCTTCAAGAAGCTTCGACAGCTCGGCCGCCTCGAGGACGGTCAGCTTCGAAAGGTCGTCTACGATCTTTGCCAGATCAGCCATTGCAATGTTCCTTCATAAGGTTCGAACGTGTGTTTGTGATAGCGAGGAACGGCCTCATGCCGCCTCGTCCTTCCGGGCGTAAGCGCCGATGACGCGCGCGACCGAAGCCGCAGGCGCATTGACGATCTGGGCGATCCGGGTTGCCGGCGTGGCGATCATGCCAACCAGCCTGGCGCGCAGCTCATCGAGCGACGGAAGTGTGGCGAGTGCCTTCACACCGTCGGCATTGAGCGAGGTGGTGCCCATTGCGCCGCCGAGAATGACGAGCTTGTCATTTCCCTTGGCGAAATCGGACGCGACCTTCGGCGCCGCAATCGGATCCTCCGAATAGGCGATCAGCGTCTGTCCCTTGAACAGCTCGATGATCGATGCGGAGTCCGTGCCCTGAAGAGCGATTTTGGCGAGACGGTTCTTCGCGACTTTGACGGTGCCACCGGCGGCGCGCATTTTCGACCGAAGGTCGTTCATTTGCGCGACGGTGATACCGGCGTAGTGGGCCACGACGACTGAACCAGCGCTTGAAAACGCACCATTCAGGCCCGTGACGAGTTCGCGTTTTTCCGCTCTGTCCACTGCCTATCTCCAGTTGACCCCTGCCCTCTACGAAGGACAGGCGTCGGGTTGCCTTTTGCCGGCCGGGCCATCCAGTAACGGATCTCCCGAACGACGCTCGAGGATCCTGCCCCCTTTCGCCACACCTGCCGGCAAGCCGGACGGTGCGCAGACAAAAGGCAAACACGGTTCGAACCTTTCATTGGAGCTTCTGGCTCCTTTGTCCGGTCTTCACCCGTCTCATGCAGGCCCACATGAATTAAGGCCCACATCACCTAAGGCTTGGGGGCCGCCTGCAATCTCGGACAGGATGTCCGGAAGCCTTTCGACTTCCGGTACCGGGCCGCCGACAGGTCGGAGGCCCGGAATTCTTTCACGGATCAGCGTTTTAGCGGCCGATCCAATTGTTCGTATCAGGACGCTGCGAGCGTCGAGACGTCGAGCTTGAGGCCCGGGCCCATGGTCGAGGTGACCGACACCTTCTTGACGTAGTTGCCCTTGGCACCAGCCGGCTTTGCCCTGGTCACCGCGTCAGCGAAGGCGCGGACGTTTTCTTCCAGCGCCTTGACGTCGAACGAGACCTTGCCGACGCCGGCGTGAACGATGCCGGCCTTCTCGACGCGGAACTCGACGGCGCCGCCCTTCGATGCCTTGACGGCGGCGGTAACGTCGGTGGTGACCGTGCCGACCTTCGGGTTCGGCATCATGCCGCGCGGACCGAGCACCTTGCCGAGACGGCCGACCAGCGGCATCATGTCCGGCGTGGCGATGCAGCGGTCGAAGTCGATCGTGCCCTTCTGGACGATGTCGACCAGATCCTCGGCTCCGACGATGTCGGCGCCGGCGGCCTTGGCCTCCTCGGCCTTGTCGCCACGCGCGAAGACGGCGACGCGAACGCTGCGGCCGGTGCCGTTCGGCAGGTTGACCACGCCGCGGACCATCTGGTCGGCATGGCGCGGGTCGACGCCGAGGTTCATCGCGACTTCGATCGTCTCGTCGAACTTCACCGAGGAGCGATCCTTGAGCAGCTTCAGCGCCTCACCCAAAGCGTAAGCCTTGTTGGGATCGATGCCTTCGCGGGTCTTCGATACACGCTTTGCAATCTTTGCCATGATCTCAGCCCACCACTTCCAGACCCATCGAGCGGGCGGAGCCCTCGACCATGCGCATGGCCGCCTCGACGTCGTTTGCGTTCAGATCCTTCATCTTCTGCTCGGCGATGGCGCGCACCTTGTCGCGGCCGATCGTGCCGGCCTTGACCTTGCCCGGCTCCTTCGAGCCCGACTTCAGGTTGGCAGCCTTCTTCAGGAAGTAGCTCACCGGCGGCGTCTTCATGACGAAGGTGAACGACTTGTCCTGGTAGTAGGTGATGACGACCGGAACCGGCGAGCCCTTTTCCATTTCCTGGGTCTGCGCGTTGAACGCCTTGCAGAACTCCATGATGTTGATGCCACGCTGACCAAGCGCCGGGCCGATCGGGGGCGACGGCGTGGCCGATCCCGCGGAAACCTGGAGCTTGAGCTGGCCTGCAATTTTCTTAGCCATCTCTCTTCCTGCCTTTTCTCATGCCGGTCTTGCCGGCGGTTGCAGTCTGGTGGTGCGGTCCGCGCGGCCGGCTAGAGCCGCATTCGCCTCCCACCCGTTTTTGGCCGCGCGATCTCCGCGCCGCCTTCCCTGCCGCCGAAACCGGTGCAGGGATTTCGGATCAGCCCTTCTCGACCTGTCCGAATTCCAGATCGACCGGCACGGCGCGCCCGAAGATCGAAACTTCCACCTTGAGCCGCGCCCGCTCCTCGTCCACTTCCTGGACGAAACCGTTGAAGGACGCGAATGGTCCATCCGAAACGCGGATCGCTTCGCCGATCTCGAACGTCACCGACGGCTTCGGCCGCTCGACGCCCTCCTGAACCTGGTTCAGGATACGCTGGGCCTCGGCTTCAGTGATCGGCACCGGCTTGGAGTCGCCCAGGAACCCGGTAACCTTCGGCGTGTTCTTGACGAGCGAGAACACGGCGTCCGTCAGATTGGCCTTCAGCAGCACATAGCCCGGAAAGAACTTGCGCTCGGCATCGACCTTGCGGCCGCGGCGGATCTCGACGACCTTCTCGGTCGGCACCACGATCTGCTCGATGTCGGCGGACAGGCCCTTCTGCTTGGCCTTGTTCTCAATGTCCTCGGCGACCTTCTTTTCAAAGTTCGAGTAGGCGTGGACGATGTACCACCGCGCGGTCATTTCAAGACTTCTCCGTAATCGCCGGACTTACTGTCCGAGGCCGAGGATTTTTTCGACCGCAAAGCCCATGGCCACGTCTGCGGTAAAGAAAAAGATCATCGCGATGACCGCGAACACAAGGACCATCACCGTCGAGATCATCGTTTCGCGCCGCGACGGCCAAGTGACCTTGGCGGTCTCCGCGCGAACCTGCTGGAGAAAGGTGAAGGGATTTGTGGTTTTCGAAGCCATATGCCGCTCTGTCTGCAAGACCCGTTGGCCGGGCCTCCTGGATGATCCCGCTGGCCGGGACGTGCCGCTTGAGCGTGCGTTCGCGCCGAATCAGCGCAATCATTTCGCCCATGCAAATCAGACGCGTAAAGCCGGCTTCCCAGCTCCACGCGTCGCGTGTCTGTCTCGTCTACATAAAACCGATTCTTGATCCACGCAAGTGGCAAGTGTCCGCTTTATGGCCAAACGCCGCCTCGGAACCATCCAGTCGTCCCGTCCCGGCTATGCGGCCCTTATGCCGCAACTTGTGCCATATGGCAAGTCACAAGCCGATTTTCAAAGGCCGCACTGCAAAAGAATCGTTTTTAGGTATCCATTCAAAGAATGGCACGGGCAGCAGGGCTCGAACCTACGACCTGCGGTTTTGGAGACCGCCGCTCTACCAACTGAGCTATGCCCGTATGCGCATGTCGGCGCAGCAGGCGCTTCCTAAAAGCTTCCGCGCGCTCTGTAAAGAGCGACGTGCGCTACCCGGCCTTCATCTTCGAAAGTCCAGGCGTCCTCCCGGCCATTTCCCGTCGATCCGTTGATTGCTGACGATCAAGCCGACCCAGGGACGCACGATTTCCGGGTCGGTCAGATTGATGTATTTTCCCACCAGCCCTTTCGCACCCTGGCGCCGGGCATCGATGAGCCCCTTGCGCACGCCATTATGCCAATCGAACAGCAGGTAAACTCTCTCTCCCGCCGTCTTCACCTCGCCCCGGCCGGACTTCCATTTATCCTTGGTATCGCCCGGGATCGTGGGATCAGCACCGCCGTTCCATCGGCTGGACCAGCTGCCTTCGATGGTGTCGTTGCGGTCGCGGTCGCTTTCGGTGCCCCAGGCCTCGGCATTTTCATCGCTTGGAGTTCCCTCCAGTTTCACGCCGGCGGCGAACGCCGACACCTCCTCGTCGTCGGGAGTGGGGACGTCCATGAAGCCAAACGGATTTCGGATTCCGCGGTTGCTGTCAAAGACGCCGTCTGAATTTTTCTTGCCTTCCGATCTCATCGCAAAGCCTCCGGTTTTCAATGTGGCCCCGCCATTCGACGGCGACTTTAGACCGTTAGCCTGGAGGACCGAGACCTCCATAGCCACCCGTTTTCCTGGCCGGCAGGCTTTCGACCGATTCGCGCGCGGTCAGGTTCCCGAAGGCGGCTTGTAGGGGCCACCCGGCACCCCCCAGCCCCAGGCCGGCATTGGTTCCGTCTCGGGGTCGCAGGTCGGGCCCTTGTTGGAGTTCATCTTGGCCAGCCGCGATCCCCATTCGACATAGGCCATGAAAGCCGAGCGGAATTCGGGATCGTCAGGCAGGCCGACCTCGTCGGCGGCGTCGGCGAGAAGGTTGATCCAGCGCCGGCGCTGCTCCTCGGTCAGATGCTTGCCGAGATGATGCATCACCATCTCGCGATGGCCGCCATGCTTTTCGCTGTACGTTTTGGGTCCACCGAAAACTTCGCCGATGAAGGCCGCGACGTGAGCGGGATGATCCGGCGACATGTGCTTGAACACCGGCCCGACGATGGGGTCCCGAGAGACGTTGTCGTAGAAGGTTTGGGTCAGGCGGTTCAGCGCTTCGGAGCCGCCGGCCCATTCGAACAATGTCGGGACATCCTGGCTCATTCGCGATCCCTCCCATGCTGGACTTCAACCGCGCTGGACGATAGCGGAAACACCGAGCGCCGCTCAACCTGCCTCGATGGGCAGTGCAAGGTTGCGCTAAAGCTTCGCCGGCGTCTCTGCCTCGGCGCTGGCGGACGGCAGAACGCGGCAGTTGTCGGGCTTCGGCGACGGCTTGCAGATGGTGGCGCCCGTCAGCGCGTCCACCGATTGCGGCCCCGTCGTCAGTCCAACCTTCAGCATTAGGTCGGGTTCGAGCTGGCGCTCGACCGAGCGCTGCTCGAGCGCGGCGAATAGACCGGGACCAATCGCCATGTCCTCGAGATAGGGCTTAATTATCTGCTGCTGTCCCATCAGGTACATGCCGAGCCGCGCTTGCGGACCGACAAACCGTCTGACGCCGCCGGCAAGCATGAGCGCGCACGCCGAATCGCATACCGCTCCCGAATCGACGGTCAGGCCGGCATAGGCGCCCTCTTTAGCCAAGCAACTCCACTCTCCCGGGTCGCAGCCAACAAAATCGGTGCGGGCGACGGCGATGTCGAGCTTCTTTTCGTGGATAAGTCGCCCCACCGCCAGAGCACTGAACAGGTCGCCTCCTTGTGAGCTGACCACCACCGGCAGCCGTCGGTTGCCAAGCATGGCGAGCAACTGGCGCAGCTTCTGCGGGGTCTGAGGCGCAATCGCGCCTTCGGCCGAGATCCATTCCGGGCAGTTTGGATTGCACAGCGGGTTGCTGCCGCGGACCAGGACGAAGCGCATGTCTGCGACCTCCTTCGGCCGCGGGGTTTCGAGCCCTGCGGGTGCAGGCTCGGCTTTCGCCACCACTTCGCCGGCCGGCTTCGTGATATTCGCCGGCGCCGGCACCTCCCTGCAACTCGCCGGCAACGGATCGGACGTGCATAGGATTGGCGCGGTCAGCAGGTCGACGGCATCCCGGCTGGTGACGAGATTCATTTGCAGCATGTCGTAGGGAGTCAATTGCTGGATACCGCTGGCCGGTGTGCTTTTCATGGTCTCGAGCACACCCAGGCCGACGCCCATCTCCTTCAGATAGGCCGCCAGCTTCCGCTCCAGCGGCTTGTTCATCTCATAGGTCTTGTAGCTGCCGGCGTTCTTCCGGCTGACGACCTTGGTGCTGAGAATCTTCTTCTTGCCCTTCACCATGCGGTAGGTGGTGCGGTACAGCAATTTCGTCCGGATATAGGTCGTGGTGATCTGATGGACGCCGAGAAAGGCCCACTCCCCGACCACGCGCCGGATGCCGCCGGAAAACATCAACGGACAGGCGGAATTGCAGATGGCGCCATCGGCATAAGCATTGCCAAAATAACGGGCGCTCTTGCCGTCGTTTTCCTTGCAGTTCTTCACATCTGGCAGACAGCCGACGAAGCGGGTTTTGCCGACGGCGATATCGAGCTTGTTCTTGCGGATCAGGCGACCAAGTGTCAGCGCCGCTTCGACATTGCCGCCGGGGGAATCGACGACGATCGGCAGCTTTCGGCCGCCAAGCGCTTTCAGCGCGCGTTTGAACAGGGCCGGCGTGCCGGCTTCTATCGAGCCTTCCGCCGATATCCATTCCGGACAGGTCGGCTCGCAGCCCGGCGCGCTGCTGCGCACGACGACGAACCGCATCGTCGGGCCGAAATCCGGCGCGGATTTTTCCGGCGTGGATTTCTTTGCATCCGCTGCGAAGGCAGCGTGGCCCATGGCAAGCAACGACACCAGGCAGATCAGCCCTAGCGACCACCATGCCTGACTATGCAAACGGCGCCATGGAACCATTCGGGCAGCCCCCCTCGATGCAACCTATACTAGTTATGGCAGAGGCGCTTGCAACAGGATTTGAAGCAATGCGGTTAATCCATTGCCAGAATATCAGAATCAAAAGGGCGGCCCGAAGACCGCCCCTTTGCATCCGATCTCAACCGGCAGCGCCGGCGACTACTCTTTGATGGTGACGACGATGCCGGCACCGACGGTGCGGCCGCCTTCACGGATGGCGAAGCGCAGCTTCTCTTCCATGGCGATCGGCACGATCAGCTCGACATCGACGGTGATGTTGTCGCCCGGCATCACCATCTCGGTGCCTTCCGGCAGCGACACGATGCCGGTCACGTCCGTCGTGCGGAAATAGAACTGCGGACGGTAGTTGGTGAAGAACGGCGTGTGGCGGCCGCCCTCGTCCTTGGTCAGGATGTAGGCTTCGGCAACGAATTTCTTGTGCGGCTTGACGGTGCCGGGCTTGGCCAGGACCTGGCCGCGCTCGACGCCTTCACGGTCGACACCGCGCAACAGCGCGCCGATGTTGTCGCCGGCCTGGCCCTGGTCGAGCAGCTTGCGGAACATCTCGACGCCCGTGCAGGTCGTCTTGGTGGTCGGACGGATGCCGACGATCTCCAGCTCCTCGCCGACCTTGACGACGCCGCGCTCGACGCGGCCGGTCACAACCGTGCCGCGGCCCGAGATCGAGAACACGTCCTCGATCGGCATCAGGAACGGCTTGTCGAGCGGACGCACCGGCGTCGGGATGTAGGCATCGACCGCAGCCATCAGTTCGCGGATGGCGTCCTCGCCGATCTTCTTGTCGCTATCTTCAAGTGCGGCAAGCGCCGAACCCTTGACGATCGGAATGTCGTCGCCGGGGAACTCGTTCTTGGTCAAAAGCTCACGCACCTCGAGCTCGACCAGCTCGAGCAGCTCGGCGTCGTCGACCTGGTCGACCTTGTTCAAGAACACCACGATCGAGGGCACGCCGACCTGGCGGGCGAGCAGGATGTGCTCGCGCGTCTGCGGCATCGGGCCGTCGGCGGCCGACACCACCAGGATCGCACCGTCCATCTGCGCAGCACCGGTGATCATGTTCTTCACATAGTCGGCGTGGCCGGGGCAGTCGACATGGGCATAGTGGCGGTTGGCGGTCTCGTATTCGACGTGCGCCGTCGAAATGGTGATGCCGCGCGCCTTCTCTTCCGGCGCCGCATCGATCTGGTCGTAGCGCTTGTATTCGCCAAAATACTTGGTGATCGCCGCCGTCAGCGACGTCTTGCCATGGTCGACGTGACCGATCGTGCCAATGTTCACATGAGGCTTAGTGCGCTCGAATTTACCTTTTGCCATAGTCTCTTTCCTTGGACGGCCTGGGGACGGCCTGGACCTTCAGTTCAGTCGAATGCGGGGCGATTAGCGACTAAGGCCGAAAAACACAAGTGCCTTGTCGCCGAGCGCGCTCGCCCGGCCCGAACGCGTGATCCGGTTTCGGAGAATGTGGCGCGGATATAGGAACGAACAAGGGCAAATGGAATGATTGCGGCTGCGGCTGACGGCTTTGACGGATTTACAGCCGGATCTGGCCCATTGCCGCCCTGGCGCCGGTCTGATTTCGTGGGCCGATGCATTTCATCCCGACTGCCATACGAGGCCCGCTGTTCATGGTCGTTTCGACCGGGTCCTACATCGTCAACGACACGATGATGAAGCTAGCAACCGCGGGACTGCCGCCCTATGAGGTGCTGTTCCTGCGCGGCGCTGCGGCAACATTGTGGGGCATTCCGCTGCTGTTCATGCTGGGCTATGGCAAGCAGATCCCGCTGATCCTCGACGCCAAGGTTTTGCGCAGGAACATGCTCGAACTGGGTGCGATCCTTTGCTACGTGGTGGCGCTCGCCAACATGCAGATCGCCGATTCGACCGCGCTCGGACAGATCACGCCCTTGCTGATGCTGGTCGGCTCATCGATGCTGTTTGGCGAACGGATCGGCGGGGTACGCCTGGCGCTGATCGGGCTCGGCTTTGTCGGCGCGGTGATGGTGGCACAACCGACAATGCAGGGGATTTCGGTCTACGCCCTGCTGGCGCTAGGCAATGCCGCCCTGTCCGCGGCGCGCGATCTGGCCGGACGCAAGGTCGCCGCCGACGTGCCGGGAATGGTCGTAGCTATTTCCGCGGTGATTGTCGTGCTCGCGGGCGCCGGCGTTGCGCATCTGGTTTCCGAGCAGTGGGTGGTGCCTGAAATCCGTCACCTGCTGCTGATGGGCGGCGCCGGACTGTTCCTGATCTTCGGCCACTTCTTCATCTTCATGGCCTATCGCGTCGGGCCGACCAGCGTGGTAGCGCCGTTCTACTATTGCTTTACCGTCTGGGCGGTGATTTCAGGCCTGGTGGTATTCCGGCAGCTCCCGAATGCGCTGGCCGTCTGCGGCATCCTGCTGGTGGTGGCCAGCGGGTTGACCATCGTCTCGCTCGACGAGCGCAAGCGCCGGTTGACCGTCGTCGCTTGAAACTGAAATCGGCCTGCATAATGGGAGGAGCGCGTGGCAAGCCCGGATGACAACCAGAATTCACGCAACCGCAGGCTTATCGGAAAGTGCCTGTGCGGCGCCGTTCAGTACACGGTGGCGGACGCGTTCGTCTACGCCGCGAACTGCCACTGCTCGAACTGCCGGCGCACCACCGGCTCGGCGTTCAAGCCATTCGCCGGCATCGAGCGCGACAGGCTGAGCCTGACCAAGGGCGAGGACAATCTCACGATCTTCGGCGATGAAACCGGCCATGACGCGCACTGCAAGACCTGCGGCTCGTTGCTCTATTCGGTGGTCCGCGACGGTGCCTTCGTGCATGTCGCTATGGGAACCCTGGTCGACGAGCCGACCATCCGCCCGACGCAGCACATCTTCGTCGGCTCCAAGGCGAAGTGGTTCACGATCACCGACGATCTGCCGCAATACAGAGAACACGCGGTCGCCGGAGATGCCGGCGAATAGCTGACCGTTAGAAAACGCTCAACCAAATTATCGTTTCGTTTTCGCGTCCGCCGCCAAGGAAACTATACTGTGCTCCGTCACTGAACTTATGTCGCGGGGATTTCTGTGGCATTGCCGCCCGACTGGTTGCCCAATGTTGCGATGAGGCGCGTCATTTGCCACTGGACGGCCGGCTCGCATTCGGCCGGCGATACCGACAGGGATGCGTATCACATACTGGTCGAGGGGAATGGCCGCCTGGTCAGGGGCCGGCCTTCGATCGCGCTCAATTCAGGCCGGGTAAAACCGGGATATGCCGCGCACACGCTCAACTGCAACGGCGGCTCGATCGGGGTTTCGCTCTGCTGCATGGCCGGGGCGGAGGAAAGGCCGTTCGATGCCGGCCGCTATCCGATGACCAGGGCGCAGTGGGGCGCGATGGCCGCCGTCGTCGCCGAACTCTGCAAATACTACCGCATCAAGGTCACGCCCAAAACGGTGCTGTCGCATGCCGAAGTCGAGAGCAATCTCGGCATCGAGCAGCGCGGAAAATGGGATTTCACCCGGCTGCCCTTCGATCCGACGATCAGCGGCGCAAGCGCCTGTGGCGAGCGGCTGCGCGGCGACGTGACGGTGGCAATGGGCGCGATGCCAAATCTGCCGGTGAGGAACGGGCGGGAGCCCCCATGGCAGCGACTGCTCGAGGAATTATGGCCGATCATGGTGAAAGGGCTGGAAGCCGGCCTCAACACGCTGATCCGCGAAATCCTCAAAAGGATCAGATAGGCGGTCGGCATTCACCCGAATGCCGACGCAACTGCCGGACGGCTTCTAGAGTGCCCTCTTGCCGCTGAACTGATGATAGGCCCACAGGACAACCACGGCACCGACCACGGCTACGATCAGGCTATAGATGTTGAGCCCGGTAACGCCCGACGCGCCAAAGGCGCTGAAGATGAGCCGCCGACGATGGCGCCGACAATCCCGAGCACGATGTCGAGCACCAGGCCTTGCCCGCTTTTATTGACGATCTTGCTGCCTATGAAGCCGGCGATGACGCCGAGAATAATCCAGCTTAATATTGACATTTTTCCTCTCCGTTCCCCGCACCCGATTACTTCCACATTATTAAGCAAAGCTCAAGCCAACTTGAAAATCATGATTACGGAAAGCTCAAACCGGCTTGAAATTCGCCATGGATGCGTCATTGTTGGAGACGGACGGGCAATTTGACATGGAGATCCACAATGGGACTGTTTGACAATGCCGTTCCCGGCGGCAACGTCGCCAAGCCGCTGATGATCGCGCTCGGCGCACTTTTGGTGGGAAAAATGCTGAGCGGTGGAAGTTCCGCCCAGCCGGAGGCGGCGCAGAGCCCTGCCCCCGTCCCGCCTGATACAACCGCATCCGCCGACGGCGGACTGCTCGGCGGTCTGGGCGGACTGCTCGACAAACTGAAGGACGCCGGCCACGGCAACGTTGCCAATTCGTGGGTCGGCACCGGTCAGAACCAGCCGATCAACCCCAGCGATCTGGGCAGTGCCCTCGGCCCGCAGATCATTCAGGAGATCGCGCAAAGGACGGGTCTGAACCAACAGGACCTGCTCAAGCAACTGTCGGCGGCCTTGCCAGGGCTTGTCGACCAGCTGACGCCGAACGGGCAAGTGCCGCAGCAGAACCAACTCGCGTCCATATTCAGCAAATTCGCGAGCTGACGCCTGTCGCCCCACACCGCCTGCGGTTCGGGACAACGATAATACAGATTAAGATGCGCGTCCGTCCGGACGCGCAACGAATACTTTGAACTATCGGCAAAGCGCTTCGCTTGGGGCTGCCTGCTTCGGCATCGTGCGCGAGGTGCGCCGCGGCTTGGGGGAAATCTGGAGCGGGTAGCGGGAATCGAACCCGCATATTCAGCTTGGAAGGCTGCTGCTCTACCACTGAGCTATACCCGCGCCTTTCAGTCAAGCATCGGATCCGCTCCGACGCTCGCTCTGCGTTTCAGGGCTTCCGGGCCGGCAGTGGTGGAGAGGGTTGGATTTGAACCAACGTAGGCATAGCCAACGGATTTACAGTCCGTCCCCTTTAACCACTCGGGCACCTCTCCAGTCTGCCGCCGGAGCCATGCAACGAGGCATCGACGCGTCGCGGCTGCCTGAGCAGCCCTTCCGCGAAGCGCCTTATGGCGGCAGCGCCCAAAACTGTCAACCGCAACAGTCCGGCAAAAAGCGCTGAATTTCGCACCTCGCCCGACAAGCAGCTTATGCAGCTGTATCCATGGCCGGACGACACGGCTATAGAAGCCGGCCATGAGCAACGACAACAAATCCAAGACCCCTAAAGACACCCACTACGCCAAGCTGCGCCGCGCGCATCGCGACGAGAAGAGCGGTGGCGCGCCTGCATTCAGGCCGCGCCAGCCGGTGCCGCCCGGCGAGAACCCGGCGGATGGGCTGGTGCGGCTCTACGGGCTGCACACGGTGCGGGCCGCACTCGACAATCCGCGCCGCAAAATCAGGAAGATGCTGGTGACGCGCAACGCTGCCGAGCGGCTGGCAATCGCCGACCTTGGCGCTTTGCCCTTCAAGGCGGAGTTGGTCGAACCCAGGGACATCGACAAGATCACCGGCTCGGATGCCGTGCACCAGGGCGTGCTGATCGAGGCCGAGCCGCTGAAACCGAAACGCCTCGATGCGCTCGGCGACACCAGGCTGGTGCTGGTGCTCGACCAGATCACCGATCCGCACAACGTCGGCGCGATCCTGCGCTCGGCAGTGGCCTTCGGCGCCGGCGCACTGATCACCACGGCGCGCCACAGCCCGCAGGAATCCGGCGTGCTGGCGAAGTCGGCCTCCGGCGCGCTCGAGCATATTGATCAGATCGAGGTGAAGAACCTCGCCGACGCGCTGGGGCAGCTGCACGAGGCCGGATTCCAGACGATCGGCCTGGATTCGGACGGGCCGGCGGAGCTCGAAACGAGCTTTGCCGGAGAAAAGATCGCGTTGGTACTTGGCGCCGAGGGCAAAGGCCTGCGCCAGAAAACGCGCGAAACGGTGACGACGCTCGCCCGCCTCGACATGCCGGGCGCCATCCGCTCGCTCAACGTGTCGAATGCCGCCGCGGTGGCGCTTTATGCGGCGGGGAAATTTTTGAAAGGGTGAATGGTGAATGGTGAATGGTGAATGGTGAATGGTGAGACTGTCCGTAAGTCGTGACCAATTCACTACCAACTACTCACCTATCTGCAACTGACTACCTATTCACCATTCACTATCCACTATTCACCCACTTCACATCCCGCCATCCGCTCCAGCGCCCGAACCAGCGCCGAATGATCTTCCTTAGCACCGCCGTTGGCCGCGCAGGAGTTGAACAATTGCTGCGTCGTTGAAGTGTTGGGCAGGGCGACGCCGAGCGCTTTCGCGCCTTCAAGGGCGAGATTCAGGTCCTTCTGGTGGAGTTCGATGCGGAAGCCGGGCGCGAAGCTGCGCTTGATCATGCGCTCGCCATGCACTTCCAGGATGCGCGAGTTTGCGAGCCCGCCCAGCAGCGCCTGCCTGACCTTGGCCGGGTCGGCGCCGGCTTTCGATGCAAAAACCAGCGCTTCGGCGACGGCCTCGATGGTCAGCGCGACGACGATCTGATTGGCGACCTTGGTGATCTGGCCGACGCCGTTGGGTCCGACCAAAGTGATGTTCTTGCCAAGCTTCTCGAAGATGGGCCTGGCGCGTTCGAAGGCTGTTTCCTCGCCGCCGACCATGATGGTCAGCGACGCCGCTTTGGCGCCGACCTCGCCGCCCGACACCGGCGCATCGAGATAGTCGCAGCCGAGATCGTTGATCTTTTTTGCGAAGGCCCTGGTCTCGATCGGCGAGATCGAGCTCATGTCGATGACCAGCTTGCCTTTAGTGAGGCCGGACGCGACGCCATTCTCAGCGAACAGCACGTCGGCGACCTGCGGCGTATCCGGAACCATGGTGATGACGATGTCGGCGGCACGCGCGACGGCATCATGGCCGGTGACGACCTTCAGGCCCTTGGCGACGAGGTCGGCCGGCGGTTTCGAGCGGTGGTCGCTGGCGACGACCTGATAATCGGCGTCTAGCAGATGCCCCGCCATCGGCGCGCCCATGATGCCGAGACCGATGAAGCCGATTGTGTCCATGTTTTTCTCCGTTTCTTGTTAAGGGGGCTTTCCTGCGGGCCCCCCTCTGGCCTGCCCTCTTTGCCAAAACTTGGCATCTCCCCCACGAGTGGGGAGATCGGCAGTTGCCGCGCCGGCCCTTAAACTTTCCCGACCTCGAAAATTGGCGAAAGCGGCGGTGACATCCAATCTCCCTCCTTGTGGGGGAGATGCCAAGTTTTGGCAAAGAGGGCAGGCCAGAGGGGGCGCGAAGGAACGTGACGTGCGACACGTAGCGTCTATGCCGCCGCACTCCCCTGCCCGGCCGCGTCCCGAAACCACCCGAGCCCGGTTTCCGTTCCGCCCTTGGGCTTGTACTCCGCACCGACCCAGCCGGAATAGCCGATGCGGTCGATGTGGTTGTACAGGAAGGGAAAATTGATCTCGCCCGTCCCCGGCTCATGACGGCCGGGATTATCCGCAAGCTGGATATGCGCGATGCGGTTGAGGTTTGCCTCGATGGTACGGGCGAGATCCCCCTCCATGATCTGCATGTGATAGATATCGTATTGCAGGAACAGGTTCTTCGAGCCGACGCGGTCGATCAGGGCCAGAGCCTGGTCCGAGTGATTCAGGAAAAAACCCGGAATGTCCCGGGTGTTGATCGGCTCGATCAGCAGCCTGATGCCGGCCTGCTCCAGCTTTTCGGCCGCGAAAGCCAGATTTTCGGCGAAGACGTCTTCCAGCACGGAGCGATCGACGCCTTGCGGCGCGATGCCGGCGAGGCAGTTGACCTGCTCGCAGCCGAGCGCATGGGCATAGGTGACGACCTTGGCAATGCCCTGCCGGAACTCCGGGATGCGGTCCGGCAGGACCGCGATTCCGCGCTCGCCCTTGGCCCAGTCGCCGGCAGGCAGGTTGAACAGGACCTGCGTCAGCCCGTTCTTCTTCAACCTAGTCGCGACGATATCCGGCGCATGGTCATAGGGGCCGATATACTCGACGCCCTTGAAGCCCGCGCGGGCGGCGGCATCGAAGCGGTCGAGGAAGTCATGCTCGCCAAAGAGCATCGAAAGATTGGCTGAGAACCGTGGCATGGCAGTAGTTCCTCATATGCGGCTTAATCGAGCATGACGATCGCCGTGGGGGCATCTTCATGGCGTTCGGCAAGCTCCTCGAATTCGGTGATCTTGTCGATTTCGGTACCCATCGAAACGTTGGTGACGCGCTCGAGGATGAATTCGAGCACCACCGGAACCTGATGCTCGTCCATCAGGCGCTTTGCCTCTTCGAAGGCACCGGCGAATTCCTCCGGCCGGCGCACCCTGACGGCCTTGCAGCCCATCGCCTCGGCAACGGCGACGTGGTCGACGCCGTAGCCCGCCTCTGGATCGCCCTGTCGATTGACGTTCTCGAAGGCCAGGCTGACTTCGAAATCCATCGAAAAGCCGCGCTGCGCCTGGCGAATCAGCCCGAGATAGGCGTTGTTCACGACGACATGGATGTAGGGCAATTTGTGCTGTGCGCCGGCCGCCAGTTCCTCGATCATGAACTGGAAATCATAGTCGCCGGACAATGCCACAATTGTGCGGTCCGGATCGGCGGCGCGAACACCGAGGGCTGCCGGCAATGTCCAGCCGAGCGGGCCGGCCTGGCCGCAATTGATCCAGTTGCGTGGCTTGTAGACGTGCAGGAATTGCGCCCCGGCGATCTGGGACAGGCCGATCGTGGTGACATAGGTGGTGTCGCGGCCGAACGCCTTGTTCATCTCCTCGTAGACGCGCTGCGGCTTCAGCGGCACCTGGTCGAAATGCGTCTTGCGTTTCATCGTCTTCTTGCGCTGCCGGCATTCGCCGGCCCAGCCCGACCAGTCGCGCAATTTCCCGGCCGTCCTCCATTCGGTGGCGACGTCGAGCAGCATTTTCAGCGCCGCACCGGCGTCCGAGACGACGCCGAGGTCCGGCGCGAAGACGCGGCCGATCTGCGTCGGCTCGATGTCAACGTGGATGAATTTCTTGCCCTTGGTATAGACGTCGACCGAACCGGTGTGGCGGTTGGCCCAGCGGTTGCCGATGCCGAAAACGAAGTCGGCTTCGAGCATCGTGGCATTGCCATAGCGGTGCGAGGTCTGCAGCCCGCACATGCCGGCCATCAGGCGGTGGTCGTCGGGGATCGCGCCCCAGCCCATCAGCGTCGGAATGACAGGCACGCCGGCGACCTCGGCGAACTCGATCAGCAGATCGGACGCATCGGCGTTGATGATGCCGCCGCCGGCGACGATGACAGGCTTTTCCGCCGCATTCAGCATCGTCAACGCCTTCTCGGCCTGGGCGCGCGACATTGCCGGCTTGAACGGCACCAGCGGCTCGTAGGCTTCGATGTCGAACTCGATCTCGGTCAGTTGCACATCGACAGGCAAATCGATCAGTACCGGCCCCGGCCGCGACGAGCGCATCAGATGGAACGCTTTCTGCAGCGCCATCGGCACCAGATAGGGTTCCATGACGGTGACCGCCCATTTGGCGACGGGTGCGGCGATCGCCGCAATGTCGACGGCCTGAAAATCCTCCTTGTTGAGACGCGCGCGCGGCGCCTGTCCGGTGATGCAGAGGATGGGAATTGAATCGGCAGCGGCCGAATAGAGGCCGGTGATCATGTCGGTGCCGGCGGGACCGGAGGTGCCGATGCACAGACCGATATTGCCCGATCTGGCGCGGGTAAACCCTTCGGCCATATGCGAAGCCGCCTCGACGTGCCGCGCAAGGATGTGGCGGATACTGCCCCTCGCCTTCAGCGCCGAATAGAGCGGGTTGATCGCAGCACCCGGCACGCCGAAGGCACAGGAGATGCCTTCCTTTTCGAGAACGAGAACCGCTGCGTCGACTGCGCGCATCCTGGCCATGTCAGCCTCCACCGAATTGTTGATAGCCGATGATGCCAGCGCACCAATGTTTTTTCAATTTTTTCAGAATATTTTTTCATTTCTAGAAAACGGCTCTTGTGAGTTGAATTTATTTGACTTTCTGTTTTCCACCAATTCGCTTCGCAAATCGGTGAAAAACTTTTTCATTGCTTATTGGGCGAACAGAGCGAAGAATGGATCCATGGAAACCACCGAAAAACGCCAGCGCGGCCGGCCGCGCGCCTTCAACGGACCGGCCGAGGCCGCCTCGGTCCAGTCGCTGGACCGGGCGCTGCGGATCCTGGCAATCGTCGCCGATGGCAGTGGCCTGTCGCTGAGCGAGATCGCCGCCAGTTCCGGTCTGCCGGCATCCACCGCCTACCGCATGCTGACGACGCTGGAAAACCACGGCATGGTCGAGTTCGACGGCCCTGACCAACTGTGGTCGATCGGCGTCGAGACCTATCGCATGGGGGCGGCGTTCCTGCGCCGCCGCAAGCTGGTCGACCGCGCCCGTATCGTCATGCAGGAATTGATGGAGAAGACCGGCGAGACCGCCAATCTCGGCGTCGCCGAGGACGATTGCGTCGTCTTCGTCAGTCAGGTCGAGACGCACCAGGCGATCCGCGCCTTTTTCCGGCCGGGCACGCGCAGCTCTTTCCATGCATCGGGCATCGGCAAGGCGGTGCTGGCGTATCTCGAGCCGGAGCGCGTCGCCACCATCCTGCGCCGGGCCGGGCTGGAGCGCTTCACCGAAAACACGCTGTCCGATATCTCGGCTCTCGCCCGCGACCTGGTGACGATCAAGCTGCGCGGCTGGTCGGTTGACGACGAGGAGCGGCATCCGGGCATGCGCTGCGTTGCCGCCGCCATCTTCAATGAATTCGGCGAGCCGATCGGCGGCGTTTCGGTCTCCGGGCCGACAGTACGGGTCACGCCGGAACGGCTGGCCGAGATCGGGCCGCTGGTGCACGATGCGGCGGCGGAGGTGACGAGGATGATCGGCGGACTGCCGACCCCTCCCGGCCTTGGCAGCGAGCCGAGCGCATAGCAGCGCTGACCAGCGCGGAATGGTGCGACATCTGCCAGGATGGCCAGAGCTAGGCCCCGGGCACCGCGCTCTTGGTCGATAGGTCGTAGAAATCAAGCAGCATCGCCAGCCCAACTCCGCAGGCGGTGAAGATGAGGCCGGCAATGAAGATACGATTGGCGCGTTCATAAACGCGCCGTTGTAGAGACGTTATGTCGAGCAGCAACCGCAGCGCTCGTATCTGCAGGGCAATGCCGATCAAAATCGGCACGACGGCGGCCAGGTGATAGATTTCCCATGGTATCGGGTTGGCGGCCCAATGCGTGATGAAGCCCAGCGAGAACGCCAGCAGGATGCCGACTGTGGTGATTGTGCCGTTGCGGAAAACCGTCTCGATCGGCTCTTCGTTCGGATCGTGCTCGCCCAAGCGCCCTCTCCCTGTTTCGGTATCGGTGCAGATTAGGCTGTTGGGAAATCGCTGTATACTGCCGGGTTCCTGGTGAAATCAGAGACAAAATGATAGCTCAATTGCTTGGAGACTGAAGCTGGCGCTGCCCCTCATTGCCCTGCCGGGCATTTCTCCCCGTATAGTGACGGGGAGAAAGAAGCTGACCGCGACCTTGGCGCCCTCTTGCAGCGCTGGAGACTGGCGAAATCATCGCCGAGAGCGTCCCTTCTCCCCGTCACTATACGGGGAGAAGATGCTGGCAGGCAGATGAGGGGCAGCGCCGACACTGATAGTCAGTCGATTTCGACAAGAAGCCTATCGCCGAACAACAGAAAAAGGGCCAGTGGGGCGCCCTTCTTCCGGTTGCATGAAACGGTCACCTCCTCTCAAAATTGGCAGTAGTGGCTCTCAAAGCCGGCAGCGATGACGATAACCGTCGTAGCCGACATAGGTGTCCGAGTACGGGTCCTAGCTCTGGTAGCGATTGAGGCAGCGCCGGACGTGCCACGAGCCGCCGTCTTCCTCGATATAGACGGTGCGCGGCTGGGCCAGCGCGCTGCCGAGCAGGAAGCCGCCGACACCTGCGGCAATGCCGATGCCGAGGTGCTTGTGCTTGTGATGGGCGGCCGACGGCTGAACGGTGCCGACCAGCATGGCGGCGGCGACAGTGGTGGCGACGAGGCCGGCAACGATGGTGCGCTTGAACATGACGATCTCCTTGTTGTGGGAGGCGATCCAACCGCCTCTTGACCATCAGTCGTCGCAACAAGGAAAAAGGTTCGAAGGTCTTTTTGGATTTTTTCTCGGCGGGAGAAATCGCGCGGTCTGATGCGCGAACACGAACGGTCGCGCCGTCGACAGTTCACCGAAACAGTCGGCAGGCCTCATCCCATGCCGGTGATATGCCGCAGCCAGAAGGCGAGCGCGATGAAACCGATGATGGTGGTGACGCCGGTCCAGTCGATATTGGCGCGCTTCAGGTCCTTGATGAGCTTCACCAGGAGAACCCAGGCCACGACGACGAGCGGGAGAATGATGACAAACCTGATCATGCGACTGCCTCGCTGATGCGATTGCATCTTCGATCAATATAGGAAGCGAATTGGCCGTTTTCAGGACGCCCTGGCGGCAGAACCGGCGCGTTCGCGGCAGCCGAAAACGGAGTTTTGTCTTTACTGGCGCGGCAGATATGGTAACCGGAGCGCCGTGCCCTTGTAGCTCAGCTGGTAGAGCAGCGGTTTTGTAAACCGAAGGTCGGCGGTTCGATTCCGTCCGGGGGCACCAGTACGGGCTTCTTGAGACCTCCGGGGCGCTTGATATCTGCTCATCCCCGATATCCACAGGCCGGGGCCGTCAGGATCGGTAGCACATCAGCTTCAACGCATATATTCCCTAGCGGAAACCATAGTTCCCTAGCGGAAAACCTAGGAGTCTTCGTTGGAGCAGAAACGCACGACCGCCCCCTTCATAAACGGCATATTTGGCGGATTTATCGTCTTCGCCTTCGCGTTCGGTTTCCGTTTCCTGCTAAGTCCCGATCCCGATCCAACATCAAGAGCAACGACAAGCCTTTCAGTACTGGCCTTCGCCATTTGTTTCGGCGCAGCCTTCCTCCGCGAGCACCGGCGCCAGATTGCCGCCGCCAGAGAATATATAAGCCGCCCAAGATCGTATTAGGGGCGTACGTGTCGGGACCGTCCTCGTCGGGTCACCAGAAACTTCCGTGAAATTGCTGGCAAAATCTGTCGCCAGACAACGAGTTAGCATCTCATATCTAGAGACGCTGAGCCCGGGCGTGACTTCGCGGTTGCAGAGCCGTCATTTCGGCCCTCTCTCCCGGCCTCGGCCATCTCGTACCATTCGATTAAATTGCTCCTGTGTATATTAGCACTCGCTCAATTAAGCGCGCCGACAATGTCGGTGCGGCGGGCCAAAAACCAAAGGGTGTTGTCATGCGAAGTGATTTCGCCGCGGCGCGCGAGCTTTTGGAGTGCGCACAAAACCGCCTCTGCGGCGCGGATGAAACGAGCCGACGCGTCAACGAGGCCCTCGACGCGCTGATTGAAGAAATAGCCATCGCGGAATTCCGCAAGGCGCCACTGACGGTCGTGCCGTTTCCGCGTGCGCGGCCGCCTAAGCATGTTCGGTAGAGCGCTGATCGCCCGCGTTGACGAAGAGCCGGCAACTGGTGTTTCCGCAATCGCCCGTTGGAGCGTCGTTGAACGACCAAGCCTTTGACGATAGAGTTGCCGAGCAGTGGTGCTCTGAAACTCCGGAGCCGATCCATGTCACGCTGTGGAGATGTCTACGAGAACAAGGTGACCGGCGAATATGCGGTCATCCTGCGTGGCACCGAAGACCGCGGCCAGGGACCTGGCATCGCTCATCTGACCGCCCGGCCGGGAGCCGCAGTGGTGGGCGAGCACTTCCACCCGAACCTGACGGAACGGTTTACCATCCTCCGTGGCCGTCTCGACGCTTGCATCGCCGGGAAAAGTTTGTCCCTGGGGCCTGGCCAATCCGCCATGGTCGAAGCAGGCGTCGCACATGATTGGTGGAACAGCAGCAAAACCGAAGAAGCGCATGTCCTGGTCGAAGTCGACCGGGCGCCAGGTGCGGACAATGTCGACCCGAACCGTTTCGAGCTGCTGATCGGCATGCTCTTCGGCCTGGCCAATGCCGGCAAGGTGGACAGAAAAGGTAGACCTTCGCCGTTTCAGGCAGCAGTCATCGCCAGAGAATTTGCCGACGTGATCGTCTTCACGCACCCGCCACCTGCGATTCAGCGAGTGGCGCTGGGGATCCTGGCGCCACTCGGCCATCTGCTCGGCTATCGCGCGATCGACCCGGACTACTGCAAGCCGCACGGGCATGTCACGCCGGCTCCTGAAATCCTCGCTCGAGCAGGCCTAGTAGCCGGATGATCCGGGTCCATATTGGGCGCCCGGCATTTTTGTCGGCAGCCACACATAGGACTCGCGGCAAGCTCTATGAAGCATTCGCGACCTGACCGGATATGGCGACCCGGTCGAACGTGTTTCTCACCCTGACCGACTTGTAGACGTAGGCGACCCAGATGCCGGTCAGGACAAAAGAAACTGCGGGCATTACCAGCGCATCCCATTCAAGCACCAAGCTCACGGGAGCGCTCATAACCGCTGAGATCCATACCGCGTCCAGAATAAACACGATTGGTATTGCAAACCACTGATACAGGAATAGCTGCTTGAAGCGGTAACTCCGCAGCAGCATCGCAAAGAGCACAACCACCTGGAACACCACAAACGCCAGCAAGAGGGCAATCTCTCCGTAGACCGCCAAGGTGCCATTCGGGAGCGTCATGAGCTGTCGGTAGCCTTCACTCGATGAGCCCAATGAGACGAGCGTGCGTAGCGGGGAGAAAGCCTGAAGAATCGCCAGCAGCATAAGCCAGCCTCCGAAACCTACGAGAGCCGAAGTATCCTGTAATGGCTTTGCGGCTGACCGAACGGCAAAGAAAACAGGCACGCCGATCAGCAGCAGCACTATAGCCCAATGCCAGATGGAAATCTGCATCCAATCCCTCCCTTGATACCCTTTTAGGTTGTATCAGATTTCATCCTCAACTCAAGAGGCAACATCGAAAGGAAGCGCTGCTTGCAAGACCCGTCAACACTATATTTCCGGCATGATACTATTTCCGGCAGGATGCTGCCATGTCGCGAACTCTGATCGTCGTTGGTCTCAGCATAGTTGCCTTAGGCCTGCTGTGGCCTTGGTTGGCCCGGACCGGCCTTGGCAGGTTGCCCGGCGATATCGTGATCGATCGTGAGAACTTCAGGCTTTATGTCCCTATCACCACGGGAATACTGGTCAGCATCGTGCTCTCGGCCATTCTATGGCTGATCAACCGTTAGGCGATGCTCCGGCTGCGGCGATTTGTGTTGCAGGCCCTACTCGCCCTTGATCTTCTTACACTCCGATCGCCGCCACCAATATCCTGTTCTGCCTGCGTATCGCCGTGCGCAGTTCGGCAATCCTCGCCTCCTCGCGCTTCACGAATTCGATGAACATCATGTTCATGTTGTTGAAGATGAGTTCGCCGAGTGCCGGCCCGTCGATGTCGCGACGCACCAGGCCGAGCGCCTGCAGGCGGACGATCAGCGCGCGGATCTGCTCGGTCAGGGCGCGGTCCAGCCCCGTATAGGCCTGGCCGAACGGGCTGTCGGGCAGTTGCGTCGAGATCGCCATCGCCTGCCGCCACATCTCCTTGCTGAGATAATGCAGCGAGTGCTCGATATAGATGCCGAGCAGCGTATCGAGAGCGTCGCCGACATTGGCCGGTGGGTTGGCGACGACGCCGCGCCCGGCATTCAGCACCTCGTTGACCTCCATCGAGACGATGGCGCCGAGGATGTCGCCCTTGTTCTGGTAGTAATTGTAGATGGTACCGACCGAGACTTCGGCCTGCGCCGCGATGGTCTCGATCTTGGCGCCTTCATAACCGGCATCGCGGAAAAGCGCCGCCGCCGCCTCGATGATGCGGCGGTGCCGATCCGCCTTCTGCCTTGCCCGCAATCCGCTCATAACGGCTGTTTGCCACAAAAACAGAATTGACTCAATTTTAGAATTGGTTCAATTTTTCCTACAAGCCAAAAAGGCAAGGGAGAACACTCGATGTCCGTCAATCCAAAGACCCCCAATCCAACCGTCAGGAATCCGCTTTCCGTTCTGAAGAGCCATCTCCAAGGCGCGTGTGCCGCGGCAGCACTGCTGCTGGCGGCGGGCAGCCTCGCTCAGGCGCAGGATCTCAACGCGCTGATCTGGTGCGATCACGCCGATCCGGCGCTGCTGCAGCCGTTCGAGGAAGCGAACGGCGTCAAGGTCAATGTCAAGGAGTTTGAAGGCACGGGCGCCGGCCTGGCCATCGTCGAACAATCGCAGCCCGGCGACTGGGACGTGATGGTGATCGACAGCATCGACATACCGCGCGGCGTCGAAAAAGGCCTGTTCGAGCCGCTGCCGGAAGACAAGCTGCCGCTGGCCGATCTGTTTCCGCAGGTGAAGATGGACAGCTCCACCGTCGTTGACGGCAAGCGTTACGGCATCACCGAAAAGTTCGGCTACAACACGATCGGCTACAACAAGACTAAGGTCGACCCGGCCGACATGCAGACGATGGCGGCGCTGACCGGCGACAAATACAAGGGCAAGATCGCCATCTACGATTATTACCTGCCGGTCATCGGCATGGCCGCACTGGCGATCGGCAAAAAGACCGCCGAGCTGACCGAAGCCGACCTTCCCGCCATCAAGGAAGAGTTGCTCAAAATGAAGGCCAACGCCAAGCTGGTAGGCGAAGTGACCGCCAGCCAGACGGCGCTGGCGACCGGCGAGGTCGACATTCTGGTCGGCGGCGGCGAATGGGTGACGGCGGGGCTGGCCAAGGAAAACCCTGCCCTGGACTTCTCTATCCCGAAAGAAGGCGCCGTGCTGTGGTCGCAGTCGCTGGCAATGTTCAAGGATTCCAAGAACAAGGAGCTGGCGCTTAAATTCATCCAGTACATTATGAGCCCCGAAGGCCAGGCGCGGCTCGCCACCTCGTCCTGCTATTGGGGCATGCCGGCCAACAGCAAGGCGGCGTTGAGCGACGAGCAGAAGAAGATCCTGCGCTTTGACGAGCAGCCGGAATTCCTCGCCCGCGCCCAGTCCTATCCTGCGCCGAACGCCGACCTCGACAAGAAGATGCAGGACGTCTGGACCGAAATGCTGCAGGCGCAATGACCGGATGCCGGTCGTGAACGCCGTCAACAGTGGGCGTGCCCTGCCCTGGGCGCTGGTCACGCCGGCGCTCGGCTGGACGCTGCTGTTCTTCGTGCTGCCCTTCGTCGCCATGGCGGTATCCAGCCTGACGGCACATGAAGGCGGCGGCTTCACGCTGTCCAACTACAGCCAGTTCTTTGCCAATCCGTCCTACTGGCAGGCGATGGTGAACTCGCTGCAGGTCACAGCGATCGTCACCGTGATCTCCGTGCTGCTCGCCTATCCTTTTGCCTGGATCCTGGCCGAGCAGGTGCCGGAGCGCTGGCAGCGGCTGGCGCTGATGCTGGCAGTGCTGCCGTTCTGGACCTCCTATGTCGTGCGCTCCTATTCGTGGCTGCTGGTGCTGGCGCAGAACGGCGTCGTCAACCATGCGTTGACCGGCTCCGGCCTGTTCAGCGAACCGCTGCAGCTCGCCAATACGCGGCTGGCCACCGTCATCGGCTTCGTGCATTTCTTCGTCATGCTGTTGACGCTGACGATCTTCGCCAATCTGAAGCAGCTCAGCCCCAGCTATCGCAAGGCCGCCGCCGACCTCGGCGCCGGGCCGGTTCGGACTTTCCTGCATGTCGTTCTGCCGCTGACGCTCCCCGGTATCATGGTCGGCGCCTTCCTCACCTTCGTGCTGTGCATCGGCGACTACATCACGCCGCAGATCCTCGGCGGCAACAACGAGCTTTTGATGCCGCAGCTCGTCATGATGCAGATCGGCCGGCGCGGCGACTTTCCGCTCGCTTCGGCGTTGTCGATCATCCTGATGGCGGTGGTCACCATTGCCTATCTCGCCTGCTCCCGCTGGTTGAAGATCGAGCGGGCCTGACCATGCGCGCGCTCATCCGCCTCGTCTCCGGCCTTTACGCCATCGCAATCTACGGCTTCATCTTTCTACCGGTCATCGTTCTGGTGCTGTTTTCGCTGCAGGCAACGTCGTTTCCGATCCCGCCCTTCACCGGACCGTCGCTGCGCTGGTACGAGGCAGTGCTCGCCGACACGCGGCTGACTTCGGCTCTGGTCAATTCGCTGCTGGTGGCGGTCGTCTCCTCGGCTGCCGCCGTCACGTTGGGCTTTCTCTCCGCCTGGGGTTTTGCGCGCTTCGCTTTGCCGGGCTCGGGCCTGATGCGCGGGCTGATCACCTTGCCCTTGACCGTCAGCTATCTCATCATCGGCATGGGGCTGCTGGTGCTGTTCAACTGGGCCGGCGTGCCGAAGTCGCTCACTGCCGCCGGCATCGGCCACGTCGTGATCAACCTGCCGCTCTGCTTTGCCATCGTCTACAGCCAGATGGGCGACCACCAGATCAACATCGAGCGCGCCGCGCGCGACCTCGGCGCGCCCGAATGGAAGGTGCTGCTGCTGATCACCGTGCCTGTCATGGCGCCGGCGATCTTCGCCGGTTTCTTCCTGTCGATGACCTTCTCCTGGGACGAATTCGTCATCTCGTTCCTGTTGACGCGCTTCGATACGACGCTGCCGGTCGAGATCTGGAACCTGCTGCGCTCCGGCCTCAATCCCAAGACCAACGCCGTCGGCTCGCTGGTCTTCGCCGTCTCCATCGTGCTGGTGGTATTGTTCGAGCTGATGCTGTTGCGGAGGAAGCCGGCATGACCGCGCCACTGGTCGATATAAGCTCCGTCTCGCATCGCTTCGGTCAGCACACCGTGCTGAAGAACGTCTCGCTGACGATCGAGCCGGGCAGCTACACGATCCTGCTCGGGCCGTCCGGCTCCGGCAAGACGACGCTTCTGTCCATCCTCGGCGGCTTCGTCACGCCGAGCGAGGGCAAGGTGCTGATCCGCGGCGAGGACTGCACGGCCGTGCCACCGGCGAAGCGGCCGACGACGACCGTGTTCCAGGATTATGCGCTGTTCCCGCATATGAGCGTCGGCAGCAATGTCGGCTTCGGGCTGCGCATGCGGGGTGTCGATGCCGCAACCCGGGCAGCAAGGGCGCGCGAGGCGCTGGCGCTGGTTGGCCTCGCCACCGCCTTCGACAAGAAGCCGCACCAGCTTTCCGGCGGTCAGCGGCAGCGCGTGGCACTGGCGCGCGCCCTGGTGGTCGAGCCGGCGGTGCTGTTGCTCGACGAGCCGCTCGGCGCGCTCGACCTGAAATTGCGCCGGCAGATGCAGGACGAATTGAAGGCGATCCAGAAACGCGTCGGCACAGCCTTCATCCACGTCACCCACGACCAGGAAGAGGCGATGGCGCTGGCCGATCATTGCGTGGTGATGAATGACGGGCGCATCGAGGACGAAGGACCGCCCGAGCGCGTCTATGCCCGGCCAGCGACGCGCTTTTCCGCGACTTTCATGGGCGAAAGCACACTGTTATCGGGAACGGTGACCGAGGCGAAGAGCGGCAAAATCGCCGTCACCACGAAGCTTGGGTCGCTCTCGCTGCCCGGCACATTGCCGGCCGGCTCGACCGTTGCGCTGGCCATTCGGCCTGAGCATGTTGTTCTTGGCGCTGCAGGCGGTGCTGTGGCGCTTGGCATGGTCAAGGTCAGCGACGTCGTCTTCCAGGGCAGCTTCAAGCGTGTGCTGGGGACCTCCACGACCGACCCGGCGCTGCACTTCATCGCCAAGGTCGCGGCAGCATCGGCCGTCCAGGCGGGCGATGTTGTGGCGGTATCGTGCGATGCTGGCGACATCATCCTGCTTGCGGACCAAACATGAGCACGCTTCCAATCATCGACGCTCCTAACTGGTACGAAACTATCCGCATGGGCGATGGCGTGACGCTGATCCACGAGCCGTGGATCAAGCCGTTCTTCCGCTGCAACATCTGGCATGTGCGCGGCCGCGACCGCGATCTTCTGTTCGATACCGGCCTCGGCCATTTCAGCCTGCGCCGCCACGTGCCGCTGGTCACGGAGCGCAAGCTCACCTGCGTGGCCAGTCACACCCATTTCGATCATATCGGCTGCCATCACGAATTCCCCGACCGCTGCGTGCACCCGGCCGAGGCCGAAATCCTCGCCGATCCACGCAACGAATGGACGGTTGCCGACCGCTATGCCACCGACGAGATGTTCGACGGCATGCCGCAAGGCTGGGACACGAAGCGCTACCGGATCCTGCCCGCACCAGCCGGCCGGTTGCTCGAGCAAGGCGACATCGTCGATCTCGGCGACCGTGCCTTCGAGGTCATCCACACGCCCGGCCATTCACCCGGCGGCATTGCGCTCCACGAAAACAGGACGGGCATCCTGTTTTCCGGCGACATCATCTATGACGGCCCGCTGATCGACGACGTCTATCACTCCGAGATCGACGATTATGTCGAAACGCTGCTGCGCATGCGCGATCTCGATGTCTCGGTCGTGCACGGCGGCCATTTCCCGAGTTTCGGCAAAGTTCGCTATCGCCAGCTTGTCGACGAGTATCTCGCGCAAAAGCGCCAGGCCGGCTGCCATCTGTTGCAAGCCCGATAAGCACTGGCGCTGTGGCGTCAAAGCGCCCTTTGCGGACAGGGTGTCCCCGCCGCGTCGCCGCAGCGTGAGGCCGTGGGCTCGGGTCTAAAGCTCTTTTCCTCCGACTGGCGCACCAGTTCCGCAAAAGCCAGGGCAAAACTTGCCAGCATCAGGAAGACAATAATCAAGCGTGCCAGCGGCAATAGATCGGCCTCGACTGGTTAGCCCCCACGCCGCCCGTCCGCTGCCGGCTAACATGATCGATCCGGCTTTACGAGAGTTTAAGGCGGGCCTTAACCATCACATCATTTTGTCCTCCGACATGATGCGCGAGTGCGGCTTGTTTGGTCGCCATCTCCAGGCACCTCCCTCCCTTTGCAGAAATGCCCACCCATGCTAACCCGGCGCTGGCGCGGCCCAGCAACCGGTCGCCGCCAATCGGTCGCCAGACGGTCGTCGCCAATCGGTTGTCGTTGAGAGCCATGAGCAAAACCGCCAGCCGTTTCGCCTTCGTCTCATCCGGTACAGCCGACGCCAATGCAGCGCTGGAAAGCCTTTCTGCGCGTTACGGCCAGGCATCCGTCGAAGAAGCCGGGATCGTCGTGGCGCTCGGCGGCGACGGCTTTCTGCTGCAGACCCTGCGTGAGACGATGAGCACGGGAAAGAAGGTCTACGGCATGAACCGTGGCACCATCGGTTTTCTGATGAACGAATACCGCGCCAGCGGCTTGACCGGGCGCATCGCGGCGGCCGTCGCCGAAACGATCCGTCCGCTGGAGATGCAGGCGGTGACGGCCGAAGGCGAGACGATTTCGGCGCTCGCGATCAACGAGGTCGCGCTTTGGCGCCAGTCGTACCAGACGGCCAAGATCCGCATCACCGTGGATGGGCAAGAGCGGCTGGAGGAATTGCACTGCGACGGCGTGATGATTGCGACGCCGGCCGGCTCGACCGCGTATAATCTGTCGGCGCACGGGCCGATCCTGCCGCTCGACGCTCCGCTGCTGGCGCTGACTCCGGTCAGCCCGTTTCGTCCGCGCCGCAGGCGCGGCGCGCTGCTCTCCAACAAGGCGATCGTGCGTTTCGACATTCTGGAGCCGGAAAAGCGGCCGGTGAATGCCGCCGCCGACCACACCGAGGTCAAGGCGGTGACGACGGTCACGGTGAGGGAATCGCCGACGGCAACGGCGACGCTGCTGTTCGATCCCAACCATTCGTGGAATGAGCGCATTCTCGCCGAACAGTTCAGGTATTGAACAGACCGTGCAAATAAAAACCCGGCACGAGGCCGGGTTCCTATTTGACAACACAAGTGTTGCGGCGGCCGATCGTTGCGATCAGAACTTGTAATTCAAGCCGATGACTCCGGTGTGTATGCGGACCTTTGCTTCGACATTCAGGCCGGTGTCGACTGTATAATCGCTCTTGCCCAGATCGAAATATTTGTATTCGCCCTTGAGCGACCAGTGATCGGTAAAGGCATATTCCAGGCCCGCGCCCAGGGTCCAGCCTGCTCTGGTTTTCGAGGTGCCGTTGGTCCCGATCGGACCGCTTGTGCTAATCTCAACCCTGCCGAAGCCGAGACCGCCGGTACCGTAGATCAGCAGCCTATCCATCGCATAGCCAATTCGGCCACGCAACGATCCGAGCATCTTTACATCGGAATCGCAAGAGAAGGTGGGGTTCGGACAGTCCGTGCCGCCATCGATATGGGCGGCCGAGATGTCCGCCTCGACGCCATAGACTATATTTCCGCTCTGGAAATTGTAACCGGCCTGGACGCCGCCCAGGGCGCCGCTGCCATCATGATCAGCCGTCCCGCCACCAGTATATTCCCAGTCTACTTTGCTGCTGCCACCGCCGACATGTGCGCCTAGATAGAGGCCCGTCCAGTTATACGTTGATGCGACCGGCAACTCCACGACATCGGCCGCGATCGCCGGAGTCAAGGCCGCTGCCAGAAACGCAGCGGAGAGAAAAGCTTTCTTCATAATGTGGCCCCCTTAGCCAAGAAAATGGATGAATCGTTTGTGGCTAGTTTTCTGAGTTATTTCAAATCTCAAATGATACTTTGGCGTGTGGTCAGAATGAATGCACCCTGGCGTTGCTGATCTGCAACACCTGCGCTGATGCGAGAATGTCGCCTTGCTGAACAGCGGGCCATCGACGAGCGGTAACCATCGCGATTAAGCTTACGGCTTCACAATCGCACCAATGCCGCCCGTTTGTGTTGACAAATCGTGGGCTTGCGCCTACCTGCAATACCAATCTTGCAGGCGCGCGGCGCTTGCCGCGACTGCATATGTTGCGCCCCCGAACCAGCCAAAGACAGCCAAACTTGTCCTCAGACACCCAGATCGCTCAAGAAGCGTTGACCTTCGCAGACCTCGGCCTGTCGCCGAAGGTCCTTTCCGCAGTTACCGATGCCGGCTACACCGAGCCGACGCCGATTCAGGCTGGTGCTATCCCGCACGCCTTGCTCGGCAAGGACGTGCTGGGCATTGCCCAGACCGGCACCGGCAAGACGGCGTCCTTCGTCCTGCCGATGCTCACCCGGCTGGAAAAGGGCCGCGCCCGCGCGCGCATGCCGCGCACGCTGATCCTCGAGCCGACGCGCGAGCTCGCCGCGCAGGTCGAGGAAAACTTCGTCAAATACGGCAAGAACCACAAGCTCAACATCGCACTGCTGATCGGCGGCGTGTCCTTCGACGAGCAGGACAAGAAGCTCGAGCGCGGCGCCGATGTGCTGATCGCGACCCCCGGCCGCCTGCTCGACCATCGCGAGCGCGGCAAGCTCCTGCTCAACGGCGTCGAGATCCTCGTCATCGACGAGGCCGATCGCATGCTCGACATGGGCTTCATCCCCGACATCGAGCGTATCTGCGAGATGATTCCGTTCACGAGGCAGACGCTGTTCTTCTCGGCGACGATGCCGCCGGAAATCACCAAGCTCACCGAGAAATTCCTGCACGCACCGGTGCGCGTCGAAGTGTCGAAGGCAGCATCGGCCGCCACCAACATCATCCAGCGGCTGGTGAAATCCGGCCCGAAACCCTGGGACAAGCGCGAGACGCTGCGCAATCTGATGAAAGCCGAGGATGCCGAGCTGAAGAACGCCATCATCTTCTGCAACCGCAAGATCGAGGTATCGGAGCTGTTCCGCTCGCTGCTGAAATATGACTTCGACGCCGGCGCCCTGCACGGCGACATGGACCAGCGCGCGCGCATGCAGATGCTGGCCAATTTCCGTGACGGCAAGCTGCGCTACCTCGTTGCTTCGGATGTCGCGGCGCGTGGCCTCGACATTCCCGATGTCAGCCATGTCTTCAATTACGACGTGCCGATCCACGCGGAGGATTACGTCCACCGCATCGGCCGTACCGGCCGCGCCGGGCGCTCGGGCAAATCCTTCACCATCGCGACCAAGTCGGACACCAAATACATCGACGCCATCGAGCGGCTGATCGGCACGAAGATCGAGTGGCATGACGGCGATTTGTCGACGGTCGTTGCCAGCGAAGGCGGCGAGGATGAGGCCCCGCGCCGTGGCCGCGGTGCGCCACGCCGTGCCGGCCGCAAGGACGACGCCAAGGACAGGGGCGAGCGCAAACCGCGTGAACGCCACGCCAAGCGCAGCGAAGAAGCAGCGCCAGAAGCAGTTAGCGAGGAACAGCCGGTCGTGGCCGAAGCCACCGTCGCCGACATCGACGAGCGGCGTACCCGCAAAGAGGCGATCCGCTCGGAAAACAGCGAGCGCCAGGCTTCACCTGAACGCAAGGCTTCGCCCGATCGCAACGAACGGCGCGCGCCGGAACGGGGCGACACCAGGCCGCAGCGCGAGCGCCCTGCCCGCCAGCGCCAGGAAGACAATGACGCGACCGTCGGCTTCGGCGACGACATGCCGGCCTTCATGCGGATCGTCGCCAAGGTCTGATGCTGCAGCGCTCGCGCGTCCCGCCGACGCGCGAAGCACCGAAACCTGCATAAGACAGCCTCGCTTCGCGCTGAGATGGGGTTAGTCCGGCAGGCCCGCCTTGCGAAGGCCTTCGATATATCTGCTGCGATCGTCCGGTCGATAAAACGGCGGCAGCACGTCGGCGAGATTCGAAAGCCGCAGCGAGGGATCGAACTCGCAAAGCCGGGCCATCATTTGCTGCGCTTCCGTTAGGCGCCCCGCAAGGGCATGACCCGCCGCCACTACACGCATCGCGCTCACGTAGTTCGGCTGGTGCCGCAGCGACTTTCCCGCCCAAGCGACGGCGTCACCGTAGTGGCCTGCACAAAAATGAGCGAGCCCGGTGTTGAACTGCCAAGCGAACAGGCGTGGATCCAATGGGCTTAGGCGCATGGCAAGCGCGGCGTGCTCGATGGCCTTGCCTGGCTCGCCCAAGCAAGCCCTCACCCAGCTGCTGACGCCCAAAGCAGCGGCCAAGTTCGGGTTGAGAGCGAGCGCGCGATCGATGCAAGCCGCACTATCATCAAGGTCGCCGCCTACGTAGCCGAGGACGTATCCACCGTAGGAAAGCGCAATTGCATCGTCCCTTCCGAGTTCGACCGCTCTCCTGGCCAGTCGAGTAGCTTCGGCAATCTCTTCTGCACGGTCGACCATCCAGCCGTTGCTTTTTCGGGTAGCGTAGCACCGCGCCGCCCGCGCATGAGCTATCGCGAACTCCGGGTCACGGTCGATCGCCTTCATGAAGAGGCGCAAGGCGTCGTCAATGGCCGATCTACGAGTGATCGTTCGGTCAAAGGCCGCCAGCCCGCGGAGATAGTAGTCATAAGCATCGAGGCTTTCTGTCGGTTTGCGTTTGGCACGCTCGATCTCAGCCTCCTCCATTTTCGGTGTGATTGCGCCGACGATGCTCGAGGCGACCTGGTCCTGCAGATTGAAAACTTCGGCGAGCGTTCCATCAAAACGGTCGGCCCAGAGATAGGCCCCCGTCGAGGTGTCGATGAGCTGCCCGGCGATGCGCAGGCGGTCGCCCGCCCGGCGAACACTTCCCTCGACCACATAGCGCACGCCCAGCTCACGCCCGACCTGCTTTATGTCTACGGACCGTCCCCTGTAGGTGAAGCTCGAATTCCGTGCGACCACGAACAGGTGACGAAAGTGAGCCAAGGCGGTGACAATGTCTTCCACCATGCCGTCGGCGAAATATTCCTGCTCCACATCACCGCTTAGATTCTGAAACGGCAGCACCGCAATCGACGGCTGGTCGTCGCGCCTCGTCGGGACTGCCAGAACCTGCACCAGTGATACGGCGCCAGAACTTGGCTCCGGCCGCTGACGTTCAGGTCGTTCGCGGGACTGCAGGGAAGCTGCAAGTGAGCTTGTCTGCTCCTCTGGGTCCGCATTCAGATGTTTTTTTAAAGCTGCCCGACACAGCTCGAACTGGCGCAAAGCGGCGTTTTCGTGGCCCCGATGAGCGTGGATGCGGATCAGCGCCCGATGGGCTGCCTCCGCCGTCGAATCCGAGGCGAGCAATCTCTCCGCGAGCCCTTCGCAGGCCGTCTCTTCCGCTGAGCCGGGTGCGGGCAGCGCAAGGCTCAGCCGATCGACCAATTGCAGCGCTTTGCGCTGATACTTGCTCAGATACGGTCCAAACCACTCGTCCAGTTCGTCAGGAATCGTTTGCCCGGCAAGCAGATCACCGCGATAGAGATCCGCAGCGAAGGCGAGATCGGTGGTCCGGCCCTCCTCCAGCTTCCGGTCGAAGATCGAGATGTCCGCCTCATCCGGTCCGGCAATCAGCGCAACTGTTTCCTGATCTCCATCGATGTAGACGGTGGCATCCGAGCTGGCGGGGAACGTGCGCCTGATGTCGACCAGCGCTTGCCGCAGACTATTGCGGGCTTGCCCATTGCTTCGCCCCGGCCAAAAGGCTTCGGAAAGCTGCTCGCGACGATGGCCGCGGCGGCCTGCGAGAACCAGAGCAGCAAAAAGAAGCGAAGTCTTGCGTGTGGCGAACCGGACAGGCCGATGCTCCGGGGAAGTAACCTCCAGGCCACCAAGCAACCGGATGCGCACAAATCGTCTCCAGACTTTGACCGCAGCGACAGAATAGCATCTCGGTAGATTGATTTAACACCGATTTAACGGCGGATCGTCGGACTTCTCCCAGTTGTTCACGCAGAGCCGAACAGCCCGAAAACACCTGCGTGGCACGCTCCCACCCGCAAACTCGAAACGGGAGACTAAGAAATGGCTCACACGGGAACTCGCGTCGGCAGCAGCGTTTCCAAACGCCGCTTGCTTGGGTCTGGCCTGAAAAGCGCAGCAATGATGATCACTGCCTTCACAGGGTGGCGGCGGACCGTCGCGAGACGCAGGGCACTGGCAGATTTGACGACCGATCAGCTGAAGGACATCGGTCATTCGGAGGTCCATCAACCCGCACTCGACGCCGCCAAGGCAGTTCTGATCACGAACTTGATGTCGATGAGGTAAGATCGGCGCTCAAAATGGTTTTGCGCCCTAAAGATTCTTGAGTTCCAGGCGGGATGCCAGCAGGTCCAGAAAAGCACGGACTTTGGCCGAGGATAATCTGCCTTCCGGCCACACGGCGTGTATCGGCACCGGCACTGGCTCGAATTCGGTCAGAACCAGTTCCAGGCGGCCGTCGTCCACCAGGTGTTTTATCTGCCAAAGCGGCGAGTAGCCCAGACCCAATCCGTGAACCGCGGCTGCATAGATGGATATCATCAAATTCGACCGGAAAGTGCCCGCGACCTTCACCGACCGGGGCTTGCCTTCAATCTGAAACATCCATTCGCCTGGGCGGCCGTCGACGGTTCGTACGATGCATTCATGCTCACGCAATTCGAGCGGATGGGCCGGTCGGCCGTGTTGCTGGAAGTAGGCAGGTGCGCCGAACACCACGCGTCGCAGCGCGCCCAGGCGCTTCGCACGTAAATTGGAATCCGGCAAATTGCCGATCCGGACCGCCAAATCGAGACCCTCGGCATCAAGATCGACAAATTCATCGGAAAGCTGGAGGTCAACCTCGACGCGGGGATATGTCCGCATATAGTCGGCGATGACCGGCATCAGGAAATCCGGGCCGAACAGAACCGGGGCACTCACGCGCAGGATGCCCGACGGCTCCGACCGTCGGTTGGCCGCCTGAAGCCTGGCTTCGTTAATTTCCTCGATGGCGGGCTTGATGCGCTGGAAAAAGGCCGCTCCGGCTTCGCTCGGCGTCGAGCGGCGTGTCGTCCTGTGCAGAAGCTCGACCCCGATTGACTCCTCCAATGTCGCCAGGGACCGGCTGACCGACTGCAATGAGCGGTTCAGCCGGCGTGCGGCAGCCGTCAGGCTGCCATGCTCGACAATGGCAATGAAGGCTTCGAAATCATCTATCCGGCTCATCGCTCATCGCTCATTCTTCCGATAATCGGGAGAAACTATCGCAAACTCGCTCAATTGTAACGCAGTTCGCTAGATTTTATGTTCCTGCACAGGCCGAAAGGCACACTCGAGGGAAGGAGATCATCATGCGAACACCCAGTCCAACCGTCCTGGTCGTAGGCGCCGCAGGCCGCGTTGCCGGTTTGGTGGTGCCTGAACTCGTCCGCCGCAATGCCAGGGTTCGAGCGCTTGTTCGTGACACCGCGAGTGCCGAAAAAGCCCGGAAAGCCGGCGCATCCGAGATCGCGATCGGAGATCTCCGCAACCATCGGAGCCTTGAGCAGGCCGTGAAAGGTGTCGACGGTGTCTTCCACATCGGACCGGCCTTTGCTCCCGACGAAGCCGCCATGGGGGTTGCCATGGTTGAGGCGGCGGCGCGAGCAGGCGTTCGAAAGTTCGTCTTTTCGTCGGTGATTCAGCCGACCAATACGAGGCTGGAAAACCATGCAAGCAAGGTACCCGTCGAAGCTGCCCTCTATTCGACGAACATGGAGTACACCATTCTGCACCCGGCCAATTTCATGCAAAATATCGCGGCGGCCTGGCCGTCCGTCGTCGAGCACGGCGTTTTCGCCGAGCCGTTTCCAAGGACGGCGAAGCTCGCCCGCGTCGACTATCGCGATGTGGCTGAAGTGGCGGCAATCGCACTGACCGAAGCGCGTTTGTCCTATGCGACCCTCGAGCTGTGCGCCGACGGTATGCACAGCCGCGAAGAGGTCGTCGCCATGATGAGCGAAGCGCTTGGCCGGCCGGTGTCGGCGGGCGAGCCGACATTTCAGGACTGGGCGGCGAAGGCCCGCCTTCCCTATACCGACCGGCAGTTGCAGATGCTGGCCAAAGTACACAGCCACTACGCCAAATACGGCCTCGGCGGGAACATTCTGACGTTGCGTGCCGTGCTTGGCCGCGAGCCGCGTTCGCTGCGAAGCTTCATTCAGGAATTGGCGCTGCAGACGGCATATGCCGCCTGATCGTCCTCACAATAACGCCTACGCATATTTTTTTATTAGGAGATTTCGATGCAAGCATCACCGGACCGAGCCTTCAAGTTGAGAAAGCTGCCGCCCTCCTACGGCGCGGTGGTGATGCCGTTGGTTCTTTCGATTCTGATGTCCTCGATTGTCTCGGCGGTTTCGACGGCAATCGGCGCAGGCTGGACGAACGGGTTTATAGCGGCCTGGAGCTATGCATGGGGCGCTTCATGGCTTGTCGCGTTTCCCAGTCTGCTGATTGTGCTTCCGATCGTGCGCCGGATCGTTGCCGCGATTGTCGATCAGCCGGCCCGGTCCTGACATCACGAACGAAGGGCGCCGACGGTCGGTGGCCCGGCATAACCATTGGAGCGGCCCCTTGCGGGGCCGCTCTCGGTTCATGTGCTTGCCTCAGGTGAGCGGCGACAGCTGGATCTCGACGCGGCGGTTCTGAGCCCGGCCGGCAGCCGTCGCATTGGAGGCGATCGGACGCGTCTTGCCGAAGCCGGTGACGGCGAAGCGGCGGGAATCGACGCCCTGCCCGGACAGATAGTTGGCGACCGCCAGGGCGCGGCGCTGCGACAGGTCGAAATTGTGCTCGTCGCCGCCGGTCGCGTCGGTGTGGCCGAACACGTCGACCGTGGTCTGGCGGAACTTTTTCAGCACAAGGGCCACTGAATTCAGCACCGGATAGAAACCGGCCTTCACCGCGTCCTGGTCGACGTTGAAGGTGATGTCGGACGGCATATTGAGGATGATCTGGTCGCCGGTGCGGGTGACGCTGACGCCGGTGCCCTGAAGCTGTCGGCGCAGTTCGGCCTCGTTCTGGTCCATGGTGGCACCGATGGCACCGCCGGCAAGCGCGCCGATGCCCGCGCCGATCAGCGCGTTGCGGCGGTCGTTACCGCCGGCAAGCATGCCGAGCCCGGCACCCGCCAAAGCACCGAGACCGGCGCCGGCAGCGGTGTTGGAAACCTTCTGTTCCCCGGTGTAGGGATCGGTGGTGCATGCGCTCACGAGCACAGCCGTCGCCACGACGGCGAGCACAATCTTTTTCATATGGTGGTCCCTCTCCATTCCACGGCCGCGCAACGGCGCACCGCATCAGCCCTTCCAGCGACTTGTACCATGAAATGCGGCGAAAAACGGACCAGCAAAAGCCGTTGCCGCGGCTTTCCCCGGCTCAATTCCACACGCCTGCAGCGGCTCGCGCGACCACCGCAATTCGACCGGCTACCAGAGATTCTTGCCGTCGATGACCACCACTTCGATCTTGTCGAGATCGAAATCGTCGAACAGCCGCGAGTTCACGCTGATTTTCGGATTGTCGAAATTCGGCTCGCCTGTCGACCAGTCCGGCGTCTCGGTGAAGGTGCCACAGCCGCAGGTGGCGCAAAAACCGTGTTTTATGGTTTTCGATCCCCACTGGTAGAACGAAACATTCTCCGGCGGGCTGGTGAGTCTGAATTGCGATGGGGTGTAATAGGCCCACAACGAACCGCGTTTCGAACAGAAGGAACAGGTGCATCGCGTCACTGTCTGCGGCGCTTGCGAAACCTCGAACGTCGTCGCCTTGCAGTGGCAGCTTGCCTTGATGGTCATGAATTGGTCCCTCACAATGCCGCCGCCCCGTACGGCAAAGGCAGCATAAAGAAACGCTCCTGACAACTGCCGGTCAGCAGGCTTGTGAGCCTGCGATGCACAGATCGAAGGCATCGATCCAAAACCGCTGCACACGCTCGGGTCAGCCCGTGGGCAAGCTTTTGGGCGTCATGCGCTAGTAGGACGATGGGGGCACGAACAGGCAGATGGTCTTTCCGTCATTGGCACCGGCAACGGAGCACCAATGATATTCGCCGTCGGGCGAATTCTTGATCCGCTTGTCGCTATAGGCCACGACTTCCCCGGTTCCTTTGATGACATAGCCCTCGGGACGTTCGCTGATCGATGTCTGAGAGACCTCGCGGCAATCATAGCCCGAGCAGCAGGAGAACGGATAGCTCCAGCCTTGCGGCATTGCCGCGGTCGGCTTGGCATCATGCGCCAGAGCAGGCGCCGCAAATGGAATGGCGGCAGCAATCAAAACCACTGCCGCGACAAGTGAATTCAGGAGTCGGCGCGCCGTGCGGGCGACTGGGGCCGGTCTGGTTGTGAGAGCAGGCATGAGCGCAGTTCCTATCAACGGTTGTCAAGCATTTCGCTTGCCCGTTCCCGGAACGTGTCTTCCCAGTGGCCGGATCGTCAGGTCGCAGATACGCCGCGTCCGGCCATAAATGCTTTTTTCCTCCCCAGCGCATGAATGCTGGGCTGATTCCTTGGTTGGCGCAAGGAATTGCTGTCGCAACCGAACGCCGACCTCTGCAGCCGGAACCAACCTGCCGTCCTGATTGACGAAACCTGGTCAACCCCGGCAGCGGGATCGCCAATAACGGGATTTGGCTCGCGCTGGTTCCAGGCTTGGCACCGGCAGGCCCGAGGCATCCGCGTCAAAAGCCGAAATCGATTTTGAAAAACTCTACGAAAAACAAAGTTGTAGAACGACAGGTAGGTGCAAATTGAGAGCTCGTCACTCTCGCACGATGGCCGTAACTCTCGCGTGATGAACCCACATGCAGCCGGATTGGTGCCGGCGGCCTCAGTCGATATCGGCCACCGTTTCACCGGCGCCACCCTCGATCCGCTGCGACAGCGAGGCCTCCATGAAATCGTCGAGGTCGCCGTCGAGCACGCTCGACGGGCTGGTGCTCTCGACACCGGTGCGCAGATCTTTCACCAACTGATAGGGCTGCAGCACGTAGGACCGTATCTGGTGGCCCCAGCCGATATCGCTCTTCGACGCTTCCGTGGCGTTCGCCACGGCTTCGCGCTTCTTCAGCTCTTCCTCGTAAAGCCGCGAGCGCAACATTTCCCACGCCTTGGCCTTGTTCTTGTGCTGGGAGCGCTCGGCCTGGCAGGCGACCGCGATGCCGGTGGCGAGATGGGTGATGCGCACGGCCGAATCGGTGGTGTTGACGTGCTGGCCGCCCGATCCCGAGGAACGATACGTGTCGATACGGACGTCGGATTCGGAAACGTCGATGTCGATCGTATCGTCGATGACGGGATAGACCCAGACGCTGGCGAAGGAGGTGTGGCGGCGCGCATTGCTGTCATACGGCGAAATGCGCACGAGACGATGCACGCCGGATTCCGTCTTCAGCCAGCCGTAGGCGTTGTGGCCCTTGATCAGCAGCGTGGCGGACTTGATGCCGGCCTCTTCGCCGTCATGCACCTCCAGCACCTCGACCTTGAAGCGGCGGCGCTCGGCCCAGCGCGTATACATGCGCAGAAGCATCGAGGCCCAGTCCTGGCTTTCGGTGCCGCCGGCGCCGGCATGAACTTCCAGATAGCTATCGTTGGCGTCCGCCTCGCCCGACAACAGCGTTTCGATCTGGCGCGCCTTGGCCTCGCCGCGCATCGAGCGGATCGCCGCTTCGGCCTCCGCGATTACGCCCTCGTCGCCCTCTTCCTCGCCAAGCTCGATCAGGCCGATATTGTCTTCCAGGGCCTGGGTGAGGCCTTTGACCGCGGCAATACCTTCCTCGAGGCCCTGACGCTCGCGCATCAGCTTTTGCGCTTCCAACGGCTCGTTCCAGAGGCTCGAATCCTCGGCACGCACATTCAGGTACTCAAGCCGCTTTATGGCTTGGTCCCAGTCAAAGATGCCTCCTCAGCAGGGTGATCGCCTGCCTGATCTCGTCGACAATATTTTGCGTTTCCGCGCGCATGGCTGGCTGTTCTGTCCTGTTGCTGGATGGCGGTTTGGTGGCGCGATACATAGGGACGGCACGGTCTCCTGTAAAGCGCCGGCCCCTGTAATGTACCGGCCCCTGTAAAGCGGAATGGACCGGCTCGACCATCATCGTCAAGCCGGCCCGACCCGATGTAGCGATTGTCAGTAGAGCCCGCCGCCGCCGGACTGGATGGCCTGGTTGGCCTGCGGCGACAGCGCCCCGCCGGTGGCGTTGGAGCCGTCCGCACCCATGCCGATCACCCAGTAGCTGTCGGCGGGACCGGTACCCGGTTTGAAGGCTTCGATGATGGTTCCGGCGTCGCCCGCGTTGGCCCGCATGCCGGTCTTGCGATTGATCGCAACCAGCTTCATGCCTTCCGGAACCTTGAAGTCGACATTGGGCGTGCCATCCAGCGCCACGCGCATGAAATCCTTGAAGATTGGCGCGGCAAGGCCGCCGCCGGTCGCGCCCTTGCCAAGACCTTTCGGCTGATCGTAGCCCATATAGAGGCCGACAACGAGGTTCGGCGTATAGCCGATGAACCATGCATCCTTTTCGTCGTTGGTCGTTCCGGTCTTGCCGGCGATGTGACGGCCGAGTTCGTTGATGGTGGCGCCGGTACCGCGTTGCACGACGCCCTCCATCATCGATGTGATCTGGTAGGCGGTCATCGGATCGAGCACCTGCTCGGAGTTGTCGACCAGTTCCGGCTCTGGCTGGTCCTGCCACTCGGCGGCATTGCAGTTCGAGCAGCCGCGTTCGTCCTGCCTAAAGACGGTCTTGCCGTAGCGATCCTGGATACGGTCGATCAGCGATGGCTTGATCGACTTGCCGCCATTGGCCATGATCGAATAGGCCGACACCATGCGCATCACCGTCGTCTCGCCGGATCCCAGCGCCATCGGCAGATACGGCGCCAGGTGGTCGTAGACGCCGAAACGCTCGGCATATTCCACGACCAGCTTCATGCCCATGTCGTTGGCAAGCCGCACCGTCATCAGGTTGCGTGATTTTTCGATGCCGGAACGCAAGGTCGCTGGGCCGGCCACCGTTCCGTCGTAGTTCTTGGGCGTCCAGGTCGTGTTGCCGCTCTGGATGGTGATCGGCCCGTCCATGATCACGGAGGCGGGGGTATAGCCATTGTCGAGGGCGGCCGAATAGACGATCGGCTTGAACGACGATCCCGGCTGGCGCATGGCCTGCGTCGCCCGGTTGAACTCCGACTGCGCGTAGGAGAAACCGCCGACCATGGCCAGGACGCGTCCGGTATGCGGGTCCATGGCGATCAGGCCGCCTTCCACTTCGGGAACCTGGCGCAAGCTGTAGCTGTTGTCCGAGCCGTCGTTCTTCTGCACGAAAATCACGTCGCCCGGCTTCAGCACGTCGGCGGGCGACTTCGCCTTGACGGTCCTGCCGTCTACCACGTGGCGCATGGCGAAGCTCATGTCTTCCTTGCTGACGGTGCCTTCGACGCGGTCCTTGACGATTTCGCCGGAGATCTGGCGCGTCGGCTGCAGGCCGATGGACAGGCCGGTGGCCGAGCTGTCGAGCACGACGGCGAGCGACCATTCCGGCACGTCCTCCAACCGCTTGACGTTGCCCAGCGGCACGCCCCAGTCGCCGGAAATGTCGATGCTCGTGACCGGCCCGCGGTAGCCGCGCAGCGTGTCGAACTTCATAAGTCCGTTCTGCATGGCCTTGCGGGCAATCAGCTGCATCTTCGGATCGAGCGTCGTGCGGACGGAAAGGCCGCCCTCGTAGAGCGCATTCTCGCCATAGCGCGCGATGATCTGGCGACGCACTTCCTCGGTGAAATACTCCCCGGCGAAGAGATAGTTGCCGGTGCGGCGCGGCGTGACGCCGAGCGGCTCGGCCTTGGCCTTCTCGCCTTCCTCATGCGTGACGTAACCGTTCTCGACCATCTGGTCGATCACCCAGTTGCGGCGCTCCAAGGCGCGATCGGCATGCTTGAAGGGATGGTAGTTGTTCGGCCCCTTCGGCAGAGAGGCGAGATAGGCGGCTTCGGCCACGGTGAGCTCGTTCACCGATTTGTCGAAATAGGTTAGCGCAGCACCGGCGACGCCATAGGCGCCGAAGCCGAAGAAAATCTCGTTGAGATAGAGCTCGAGAATGCGATCCTTCGAGTAGGCCTGCTCGATGCGGAAGGCGAGGATCATCTCCTTGATCTTGCGCTCGTAGGTCTGGTCTGAAGACAACAGGAAGTTCTTCGCCACCTGCTGGGTGATGGTCGAGGCGCCGACCTGGCGCTTTCCCGAGCCAACATTCTGCAGGTTGACGACAATGGCCCGGCCAAGGCCGGTTACGTCGATGCCGGGGTGATTGTAAAAGTTCTTGTCCTCGGCCGACAGGAAGGCCGCCTTGACACGATCCGGGATCGCCTGAATCGGCAGATAAAGCCGCCGCTCACGCGCATATTCGGCCATCAGCGCGCCATCCGACGCGTGGATGCGGGTCGTCACCGGCGGCTCGTATTTGGCCAGCACCTCGTAATCGGGCAGGTCCTTCGACAAATGGCCGATATAGATCGCCACGCCCGCCGCGACCAAAAGGGCTAGCGTCGTGCCGATGCCGAAGAAATAGCCAATGAGACGAATCATACCCGCTCCAGTCCTTGGTTCGGGAATTTCCTAAACGAAGCCGCCCTTCACGCAAGCTTTCGGGACGATCCCAAACCGTAATCGCAAAATCCATGTCGCGACCATGTGGGCAAAATACGGCAGCGCGGGATTTCGGTTTCGAATGCCGGAAATAAAAGCACAGGGTGTTGTCGCCGCGCAACGCTGCTTCAGGTTGTGGGCGCCGGCGGACATTTCAGCCTCCGGCCCCCGTTCCGCTCTTGGCCGAAGCAAACAGGGCAACGGCGTTGGTTATGCTCTGGGTCGCCTTGTTGCGCCAATCGGCGCTGAGCAATTGCGCTTCGTCCTTGGCGTTCGACAGATAGCCGAGTTCGACCAGCACGGATGGAACGTCCGGCGCTTTCAGCACCTTGAAGCCGGCAGAACGCTGCGGGTTGTTGATCAGACCGACGCTGGTGGAAAGCTGTCCGACGAGAGTATGGGCGAAGCTCATCGAAAAATTATGCGTCTCGCGGCGGATCAGGTCGATCAGGATGTCGGTCACTTCCTTGCTGTCGTCCTTGATCTCCATGCCGGCGAACTGGTCGGAAAGATTTTCACGGTCGGCAAGCGCCTGCGCCTCGGGATCGGAAGCCTTGTCGGACACGGTGTAGACGGTTGCGCCGCGAATGCCCTTGAGGCTGATCGTGTCGGCATGGATCGAGATGAGCAGGTCGGCCTCATGCTGGCGGGCAATGCGCACGCGGTCGTCGAGCCGCAGGAACACGTCGGTCTCACGTGTCAGGAACACGTCGTATTTGCCGCCGGCGGCGAGCTTGTCGCGCAGTTCCATGGCGAAGGCGAGCGTCACGTTCTTCTCGACCGTACCGTTCAGGCCCTCGGCGCCGCCGTCGATGCCGCCATGGCCGGGATCGATGACGACGGTGAAACGATGGCCCGGATTGGAGACCGGGCCGGTACCGACCCTGCCGGCCTTGTCGGCGGAGACCGTCGAACCGGTGGTCAGCGCCTGATTGGCGAGCGCTGCGTCGAATTCCCGCTGCGATGCCGCCGACATGTCGATGGCGATGCGGTAGCCGTTGCCGTCATCGTTCTTGAGCACATCGAGATTGTCGACGGCGAACGGTCCCTTGCCGGTGAGAATCAGCCGCGATTTCCCCTCGCCGAGCTCGCCGTAACGCACCGTGCGGACAAGGCCGCGCGGCTTCACATCCTTGGCATTGAGGGCAAATCTGGTGGCCGGGAGATCGATGACCAGACGATTGGGGCCGCGCAGCAGGAACCATTTGATGTCGGGTTCGCGGTCGAAATTGATGACGATGCGCATCTTGGTCGCATCGCCGGCCATCTTGTAGCTTATGGCACCAAGCGGTGCGTCGGCAGCACGCGAAAGCGGCGAAAAGACCAGGCAAGCCAGGATCAGCGGCAGCAGGCAGGCGGTGCGGAAGAACCAGCCTCCATGATGACGGCTCTTGTCTGCGAAGCCTGCCAGTCCCATCTTTCTACCAATCGCTCCCGTTGGCGTCATGCCCGATCGCTTGTCGAAGAGCCCTATTGCTTGTCAAAGTGCCGGCAGGCCGCGAACTCGATTAACGATTGGTATCCAGAGAAGGTTAACCAAGCCTTTTCATGGAAGGCTTGGGACCGGGGCTTCCGCTGCGGAACGGCTTTTTGCCGGCATCGGGAATCGGGGTTGCCTTCCAACCCGCCAAATCATAAAAGCGATGGTGGATCACTGCAATCCTGGAACCGTCCTCCTCCGCAGCTTCCTGCTACAGGTCAGACGCAAGACGGCTCCTTTCGCTTCAGGCGAAGAAGGCATCGGTGATCGCGACGATTTTCGCAGGCGTGCTCCCGTGGCGGGGGAATCGCCTGCGTGAGCAAAACGGCCGGGATTGTCCCGTGCCGGCTCTGTATGAGCAAACAAGCTGGTCCGGTTTTTCCCGGGCTTTGGTTCAAAAGGTTCTGCTGGTGACGATGGCTTCAAGCGCAATCATGGAAAGGTCCGCAACAAACCGCGCCACTACGGCTGCGGGCGGCACCGCCATGGCGCTCAGGCAGCGGCCGGCGGACGTTCAATTGTCCGGCACCCATGTTCCAGGTCCACGGCAGCGGGCAGTGTCCTGCAAGCTGCGGCCGACGGCTGCCGGGAGGAAACGAAATAATGCCCAACAAAATGCTGATAGACGCCTCCCACCCGGAGGAAACACGCGTTGTCGTCGTTCGCGGTAACCGTATTGAAGAATTCGACTTTGAATCCCAGGACAAGAAGCAGCTCAAAGGAAATATCTATCTCGCCCGCGTAACGCGCGTCGAACCTTCCCTCCAGGCAGCCTTTGTCGAATACGGCGGCAACCGTCACGGTTTCCTCGCCTTCAGTGAAATACACCCCGACTACTACCAGATTCCGGTCGCCGACCGTCAGGCGCTGCTGCGTGCGGAAGCACAGGAAGCCCAGGACGAAGAGGACGAGGAAGCCGCCGAAGGCGAGGACCGCCAGAGCCGCGACCGTGGCAAGCGCGGACGCCGGCGCGGCGGCAAGAGCCGCGACCGCGGCGAGCACAGGCGCGAGGCAGGCGCGGCCGACGGTGAGAATGGCGAGAACGGCGAAGGTGCCGTCGCAGAAAAGCTGGATGCCGTTGCCGACAACACCACGTCCGACACTGCCGGACAGAGCGAGGATGCCGCCGGGCAGAGTGAAGAAGTCGCCGATAGCGGCGAGACCGAGCCTTCCGAAGGCGGATCGAGTTCCATCGCTGCCAGCGTCGATGCCGACGTAATCTCCGAAGCCGTCCCACAAGTCGAGACAAGCGGGGCCGAGACAAGCGGCGAAGCGACGTCCGAAGACAATGATCGCGGCATGCTGGAGGAGGTGCAATCCTCGCATCCGGACGATCACGAGATCGAATCGGTCGGCGCTGAAGACGCGCTCGAAGAAGTACGCAACCGCCGCAAGCCGGTGCGCCGCCAGTACAAGATCCAGGAAGTGATCAAGCGCCGGCAGATCCTGCTGGTGCAGGTCGTCAAGGAAGAGCGCGGCAACAAGGGCGCGGCGCTGACCACCTACCTTTCACTGGCCGGCCGCTATTCGGTGCTGATGCCGAACACGGCACGCGGCGGCGGTATTTCGCGCAAGATCACCAATGCGCAGGACCGCAAGCGGCTGAAGGAAGTGGTCGCCGATCTCGAAGTGCCGCAAGGCATGGGTGTCATCCTGCGTACGGCAGGCGAAAGCCGCACCAAGGCAGAGATCAAGCGCGACTACGAATATTTGATGCGGCTTTGGGAAAACGTCCGCAATCTGACGCTGCAATCGACGGCCCCTGCCCTGGTTTACGAGGAAGGCAGCCTGATCAAGCGCTCGGTGCGCGACCTCTACAACAAGGATATCGACGAGATCCTGGTTTCCGGCGAAGAAGGCTACCGCGAGGCCAAGGACTTCATGCGCATGCTGATGCCGAGCCACGCCAAGGTGGTTCAGCCGTTCCGCGACACGACGCCGATCTTTGTGCGCAACGGCATCGAAGCGCAGCTCGACCGCATGCTGCAGCCGCAGGTGACGCTGAAGAGCGGCGGCTACATCATCATCAACCAGACGGAAGCGCTGGTCGCCATCGACGTCAATTCGGGCCGTTCCACCAAGGAGCACTCGATCGAGGACACCGCACTTCACACCAATCTGGAAGCCGCCGAGGAAGTCGCCCGGCAATTGAGGCTGCGCGATCTCGCCGGCCTCATCGTCATCGACTTCATCGATATGGAGGAGAACCGCAACAACCGCTCCGTCGAGAAGCGGCTGAAGGATCACCTCAAGAACGATCGTGCCCGCATCCAGGTCGGCCGCATCTCGCATTTCGGCCTGATGGAGATGTCGCGCCAGCGCATCCGTGCCAGCGTGCTGGAATCGACCATGAAGCCTTGCCCGCATTGCGGCGGCACAGGCCATGTGCGCTCCGATTCGTCGGTCGCGCTGATGGTGGTGCGGGCAATCGAGGAATTCCTGCTCAAGGATTCGCGCAGCCACATCACGGTGCGGACGCCGGCGGCGACCGCGCTCTATGTGCTCAATCACAAGCGCGGCACGCTGGTGGAATTCGAGCACCGCTTCGGCGTTACCATCACCATCGAAGCCGATGACGCGGTCGGTGCACAACACTATGCCATCTTCCGCGGCGCGCTGGCCGAAAAGCCGGAAGGTTTTGTCGAGGCGCGCACGTTCCCGGCCTATGTCGAGCCGGAAGAACCCGAGGACGAGATCGTCATCGAAGAGGAAGACGAGGCACCGGTGCAGGCCGAGCAGCCACGCCCTGCCCAGCAGCCGCAGCAGCCAAGGTCCGGCGAGGACGGCGAAGGCCGCGATCGCAAGCGCCGCAAGCGCCGCAGACGGCGCGGCGGCAAGGATCGTGAACACGGGGATCGCGAGCACGCGGACCGCGAACATGGCGCTGCTGTGGAAGGTGCTTCCGTTTCGGCGCCGACGGACGACGCCTTCGTAGCCGCGGGCGACCAAGGCGCCGAAGCGGAACATGAAGCGCCGGCAGGTGTTGTGGCCGAAACGGCGGAAGCGGCGGACGACGGTCACGGCAAGAAGCGCCGGCGCGGCAAGCGCGGCGGCAAGCGCAATCGCCGTGAGGAGGGCGAGGACGGCTTGGAAGCTGCCCCCGGCGAGCCAGCCGCCATGACGGAAGGTGCCGTGTCGGAAGCAGAGCCCGTAACCGGCGAGCCGGAAGGTGCGCCGCCGGCCGAAGAGCTTGCGGTGCTCGCTCCGGCGAACGACGACATGCCGAGCGCCGAAAAGCCGAAGAAGCCGCGCCGTACCGCCAAGCCGAAGAAAGTTGCGGCGGAAGCAGTTGCCGAGATTGCGGGCGCCGAGACATCGGCTGCCGAGGCCGCCTCCGTGGCTTCCGGCGAGACCGCTGCGCCGGCTTCGCAGGAGGCTGAAGTGGCGGCTGCCGAGGAAACGCCGAAGGTCCGGCCGTCGCGGCGCAAGCCGGTACCGGTGGATGCTCCGGTCGTGCCGGTCGTCTCCTCGATCGTCCCGGACGAGGCAAAGACCGACGAGGCAAAGACCGAGGAAGCAAAGGCCGAGGACAAGCCGAAGCGTGCCGGCTGGTGGCAACGGAAGGGCTTTTTCTAAGCCTTTCCGTGCATTAGCCAGACTTTCTGATTAAAAAAAAATCCCGCGCTGCCGATCGGCTGCGCGGGTTTTTTTGCCCCAATTCGGGCGACAGGCATCAGAGCGGCATGCATTCAAATTGAATGGGGCATTCCGCTCTAACTGTTTGTTTTGCCGCATTTGTGCGGACGCCAAATGATTCCATTTGGCTGCAAAATGCTTATGGCGCGAAGATCGACCAGTTCATCGTCTTCGCCAGTTTTTCCAACGCGATCGAGCCCAGCCTGGAATTGCCGTTGGCATTAAGGCCAGGCGACCAGACGGCAAGCGAGGCGACGCCCGGCACGATCCCCAATATGCCGCCGCCAACGCCGCTCTTGCCGGGAATGCCGACGCGGAAAGCGAAGTCGCCGGAGCCGTCATAGTGGCCGCAGGTCAGCATCATCGCGCCGATGCGGCGGGCGCGCTCTGCCGAGACGACGGAATGCCCGGTTGCCTGGTTCTTGCCGCCATTGGCAAGGAAGCGGCCAGCCAGGGCCAGTTGCCGGCGGCTCATGGCGATAGCGCAATGGTGGAAGTAAACGCCCAGCGCCAGTTCCGGCGCATGGTGGAGATTGCCGAACGCTTTCATGTAATTGGCAAGCGCGAAATTGCGAAAGCCGGTGGCGCGTTCGGACGCCGCGACCTCGCGGTCGATGATGATGGTGTCGTCATCGGCCAGGAACTGGATGAAGCGCAGGATCTCGCCGATCGCCTCGCGCGGCTGATGGCCGGCAAGCAGGATGTCCGAGACCACGATGGCGCCGGCATTGATGAATGGATTGCGCGGAATGCCGTTCTCGTGCTCGAGCTGGACGATCGAGTTAAACGGATTGCCCGAAGGTTCGCGCCCAACCCGCTGCCACAGCGCGTCGCCGACATTGCCGAGCGCCAGCGTCAGCGTGAACACCTTTGAGATGCTCTGGATCGAAAATGCCTCGTCGGCATCGCCTGCGGTCAGCATGCGGCCGTCATTGGTCACCGCGGCAATGCCGAATTTTTTCGGATCGATCTTGCCGAGCTGGGGGATATAGCTGGCGACGTCGCCGCGATCGGTACGCTCCGCCATTTCGGCAGCGACCTCGCGCAACGCATGTTCGAGTTGGGGCGCCTGATCAAACTCCAGCATCGTCGCCCCCGCTACTTCAGCCAGCGTTCGATACGCGCCATCGCCTCGACCATGTCGTCGTGGCTGCCGGCGTAGGAAAAGCGCATCGTGCGATGGCCTTGCAGCGGGTCGAAATCGCGGCCCGGCGTCGCCGCCACATGCGCCTCGGCAAGCATCCGGCGTGCAAACGCCATGCTGTCATTGGTGTGCCTGGTGACGTCGCAGAAGGCGTAGAACGCGCCGTCCATGGGCGCGGCCAAAGCAAAGCCGAGCTCCGGCAGGCGTTGCATCAGGAGCTCCCGGTTCCAGGCATAGCGCGCCTTCACCGCTTCCAGCTCTGGCGTCGCCTTGAATGCCTCGATCGCGGCAATCTGGGACAGTTCGGGCGGCGAGATGTAGAGGCTCTGGGCGATGCGCTCGACCGGCCGCACCAGTTCCTGCGGCAGCACCATCCAGCCGATGCGCCAGCCGGTCATGCAATAATATTTCGAGAAGGAATTGATCACCGTCACATCCGCGCCGAAAGCAAGCGCCGTCGTGTCGGGCGCCGCATAGGCCAGCCGGTGATAGATTTCGTCCGAGATGACGGCGATGCCGAGCTCTTGCGCCGTCTCGACCAGCGCCTCGAGATCGCCGGCGGGAATGACCGCGCCGGTCGGGTTGGCCGGGCTGGCGAACAGCACGCCCTTCAGCGGTTTTTCGCGATGCGCGGCTTGCAGGTGCTCGGCATGCAGATAGGCGGCGCCGTCCAACTCGATCTCGGCGATGTCGATGCCGAGCGCGGCCATGATGTTGCGATAGGCAGGATAGCCGGGCGCAGCGATGGCGATGCGGTCGCCTGGATCGAACATTGCCAGGAAAGCGAGGTTGAAGGCAGCCGACGATCCGGTGGTGACGGCTATCCGCTCGGGCGAAACATCAAGCCCGTAGTGCTCGCCATAATGCGCCGCGATCGCCTTGCGCAGGCCGGCGAGGCCTAGCGCGTCGGTATAGCCGATGCGGCCTGCTTTCAAGGCATTGGCCGCCGCTTCGCGAACCCCGGCCGGCGCCGGATCGGAAGGCTGGCCGACGGCCATGGAAACGACCGGCAGGCCCTTGGCTTTCAGCCGATTCGCCTCGGCCAGGATGTCCATGGCATGGAACGGTTCGACCGCGCCGCGGCGCGAAAGCGAAACAACCATTTTTCAATCCACCACATTTGTCCACACGTGCCGGCCATGCTGGCCGCGCCGCACAAATGCCCGATTGGTGTGGGGATCACAAGTTCGGTAAGTTTAGGCTGCCGACTTTTCATCCTTCGCCCACTCGTCTACCAGTGGACCTGCCATGTTGAGCCGACCCAAATCGACGATCGCCAGGACAGCGCGCGCCCTCGCGACGCTTTCGCTTGCCGCGGTGGTCGCCATGGCCGGCTCGGTCAATGCCTTTGCGCAGAATGTGCCGGTTGTGCGCGATGCCGAGATCGAGGCGCTGGTGCGCGATTACGCGCGGCCGATCTTCAAGGCGGCGGGCTTGTCGGGCGACGCCATCAACATCGTGCTGGTCAACGACCAGAGCTTCAACGCCTTTGTTGCCGGCCGCCGCCTGTTCATCAACACCGGCGCGCTGATGACGGCCGAAACGCCCAACGAGATCATTGGCGTCATTGCCCACGAGGCCGGCCATATCGCCGGCGGACACCAGCAGAAATTGCGAGAACAGCTCGAGCGCGCCAAGACGATGGCGATCCTGGCGACGCTGCTTGGCGCCGGCGCCATGGTGGCCGGCGCCACCAGCAACAGCCGCGGTCTCGCCGGCGCCGGCATGGGCGTGGTGGCCGGCGGCGGCGAGATGGCGCAACGCAGTATCCTCGCTTATCAGCGCACCGAAGAGATGACCGCCGACCGTTCGGCGATCACCTATCTCAATGCAACCGGCCAGTCCGGCATGGGCATGCTGAAGACGTTTGGCCGCTTCCAGAACGCATTGTCGCTCTCGGGCGCGCAAGTCGATCCCTACAGGATCAGCCATCCGATGCCGCAGGAGCGTATCGCCAATCTCGAAGTGCTGGTGAAGCAGAGCCCTTACGTCGACAAGGTGGACCCGCCGGCACTGCAGCAGCGCCACGACATGATGCGCATAAAGATCGCCGCCTACATGCAGGGCCAGGCGGCGGCGTCGCGATTGATGCGCAAGAACCCCGGCAGCGTCGCCTCACGCTATGGCGACGCGCAGATGACCTATCTGTTCGGCAATCTGGCGTCGGCGCTCACCAAGACCAACGCGTTGATCAAGGAACAGCCGAAAAATCCCTATTTCCAGGAATTACGCGGCGACATCCTGATGAAGGCGAACCGGCCGAAGGATGCGGCGGACGCCTATGCCAAGTCGGTCAGCCTCGATCCGGCGCGATCGGGGCTGCTGCCGGTCTCTTACGGCCAGGCGCTGATGGCGATCGGCACGCAGGATTCGCTGAAGAAGGCGGTGGCGCAGATCAACACCGGCCTCGGACGGGATCGCGAAAACGCCGCCGGATACCGCTATCTGGCACAGGCTTACGGGGAACTCGGCAACATCCCGGCCGCCGAGCTTGCAACCGCCGAAGGGCATTTCTATTCCGGCGACTACAAGAATGCGAAAATCTTCGCCATGCGGGCGCAGCAGAGCATGAAGCGGGGCGAGCCGGGCTGGCTTCGCGCGCAGGACATTATAAACTACGCACCATCAGGTAAGAAGAAGTGAACCTTTCGGACGCAGGCTGCGACACAGCCAAACCGGGCGGACCCGAACACAGGCAAGAGGATCGAGGATCATGACCAAGGCAATTCTGCTGGGCACTACCGGAGTGGCAGCGGCTCTCGCCATGCTGGCGTTCGGCTTCGTCGCCGGCAATCCGCAGACGGCGAAGGCCGGCACGGCACAGCTTGCCCAGACGACGTCCTCAGGTACCAAGCTCGACCGTGCCGAAGTCGAAGGCATCGTCCGCGACTATCTGCTGAAGAACCCGGAAGTGCTTCTGGAGGCCCAGCAGGCACTCGAGGCCAAGCAGAAGGAAGAACAGCGCGTCGCCAGTCTCGGCGTCATCAAAGACGCCAAGGACCAGATCTTCAATTCCTCATTCGACGGTGTTGTCGGCAATCCGAACGGCAAGGTCACCATCGTCGAATTCTATGATTATAATTGCGGCTACTGCAAACGCGCCATCGACGACATGCGCGCGCTGACCAAGGCCGATCCGGACCTGCGCTTCGTACTCAAGGAGTTCCCGATCCTCGGCCCGGATTCGCAGAAGGCGAGCGTCGTCTCGATGGCCTTCCATCTGATGAAGCCGGAGAAATACGGCGAATTCCACAATGCGCTGCTCGGCGGCCAGGGGCGCGCCACCGAGGCGGCGGCGATCAAGGTGGCGCTGTCGCTCGGCGCCGACGAGGCGGCGCTGCGCGAAAAGATGAAGGACCCGAGCATCACCGAGGCCTTCTCCAAGACCTATGACCTCGCCACCAAGCTCGCCATTACCGGAACGCCGTCCTATGTCGTCGGCAACGAGGTGGTGTTCGGCGCGCTTGGCCAGGAAGTGCTGGCCGAAAAGATCGAGGCGGCGAAGGCCGCGCTCTGATCGGCATTCGGGTTTCGATTAGGCTGCGGGTTTCCGGCACGGGCCGTTTTCCGGCTGTTGTGGACGGCGAAAGAACGCACTTGCGCTCTTTTCGCCAGCGTCTATGCCCATTATAGAGGGTCCGGCGCGCCGGCTTAGCCGCGCCGGGAAAGGTCGGCATTTTTTGAAAACGGTTTTCGTCCTGAACGGCCCCAATCTCAACGCGCTCGGCAAGCGCGAGCCGGGCATCTATGGCGGCAAGACGCTTGCCGCGATCGCCGACGACTGCAAGCAGGCAGGTGCCGCACTTGGGCTGGAGATCGATTTCCGCCAGTCGAACCATGAGGGCGACCTCGTCGACTGGATCCAGGAGGCCGCCGACAAGGCCGCCGCGATCGTCATCAATCCGGGCGCCTACGGCCATACCTCGATCGCCATTCACGATGCCATCCGCGCCGTCGCGCCGCTGCCGGTCGCTGAGGTGCATCTCTCCAACATCCACGCGCGGGAACCATTCCGCCACGTCTCCATGGTCGCGCCGGTCGCCGTCGGCATGATCTGCGGGTTCGGGCCGCTCGGCTACACGCTGGCGCTGCAGGCGCTGGCTGCACGCCTATGACCGGCCAACAAACAGAAGGCTCGAAAATGTCGATAAAGAAGAACGGTGTTGACCAGCAGCTGATCCGCGATCTGGCGGGCATACTGAACGACACCAACCTGACCGAGATCGAGGTCGAGCTGGGCGATCTGAAGGTGCGCGTCTCGCGGCAGGCGCCGGCCGTCCATGCCGTCGCCGCAGCTCAGCCGGCCTATGCCCCGGCAGCCGCGCAGCCCGCGGCAGCGGCCGCCCCGGCGACGCCCGACTTGTCAAAGAACGCCGTCGCCTCGCCAATGGTCGGCACCGCCTATCTGGCACCGTCGCCCGACGCCAGGCCGTTCATCGAAATCGGCCAGAAGGTCAAGGAAGGCCAGACGCTGCTGATCATCGAAGCAATGAAGACGATGAACCAGATCCCCTCGCCGCGCGCCGGCACGGTGACGGCGATCCTGTTTGAAGATGCGCAGCCGGTCGAATATGGCATGCCGCTCGTCGTGATCGAGTAGAGCCGGGAACAGGCGAAAGATGTTCCAGAAAATCCTCATCGCCAATCGCGGCGAAATCGCCCTCAGGGTGCTGCGCGCCTGCAAGGAGCTCGGCATCCAGACGGTGGTGGTGCATTCGACCGCCGACGCCGACGCCATGCACGTGCGTCTCGCCGACGAGAGCGTCTGCATCGGCCCGCCGCCGTCGCGCGACAGCTATCTCAACATCCACCAGATCGTCGCCGCCTGCGAGATCACCGGCGCCGACGCGGTGCATCCCGGCTACGGTTTCCTGTCGGAGAACGCCAAGTTCGCCGACATCCTCGCCGCGCACAACATCACCTTCATCGGCCCGACCGGCGACCATATCCGCATCATGGGTGACAAGATCGAGGCCAAGCGTACCGCAAAACGCCTCGGCATTCCCGTGGTGCCCGGCTCCGACGGCGCGGTCACCGAGGACAAGGAAGCCAAGCGCATTGCCGCCGTGATCGGCTACCCCGTAATCATCAAGGCGTCGGCCGGCGGCGGCGGGCGCGGCATGAAAGTGGCGCGTAGCGAGGCCGATCTCGAGGTGGCGCTGCAGACGGCACGCTCGGAGGCGGGTGCGGCCTTCGGCGACGACGCAGTCTATATCGAGAAATATCTGCAGAAGCCGCGCCATATCGAAGTGCAGGTGTTCGGCGACGGCGCCGGGCGCGGCGTGCATTTCGGCGAGCGCGACTGCTCGCTGCAGCGTCGCCACCAGAAGGTCTGGGAAGAAGCGCCCTCGCCGGCGCTCAATGCCGAGGAGCGCGCGCATATTGGCGGCGTCTGCGCCAGGGCGATCGCCGATCTCGGCTATTCCGGCGCCGGCACCATCGAATTCCTCTATGAGGACGGCGAGTTCTATTTCATCGAGATGAACACGCGCCTGCAGGTCGAACATCCGGTGACCGAGGCGATTACCGGCATCGACCTCGTGCACGAGCAGATCCGCGTCGCCTCGGGCGGCGGACTTTCGGTGCGCCAGGAGGACATCCGCTTCCACGGCCATGCCATCGAATGCCGCATCAATGCCGAGGATCCGCGCACCTTCACCCCCTCGCCGGGCACCATCACCCATTTCCACACGCCGGGCGGCCTCGGCATCCGTGTCGATTCCGGCGTCTATTCCGGCTATAAGATCCCGCCCTACTACGACAGCCTGATCGGCAAGCTGATCGTGCATGGCCGCAACCGCGTCGAATGCATGATGCGGCTGCGGCGCGCGCTCGACGAATTCGTCGTCGACGGCATCAAGACGACGCTGCCACTGTTTCGCGACCTCGTTGGCAACGCCGACATCGCTAATGGCGACTACGATATCCACTGGCTGGAAAAATACCTGGCCGAAGGCGAGTGACACAGGGGCGAAGCGATGACCCGTCCCTACGCACCCGGTTATCGCATCCCGACCGACCTTTTGCTCAAAGCCTATGCCTCCGGCGTCTTCCCGATGGCCGAAAATGCCAATGACCCCGAAGTGTTCTGGGTGCGGCCGGAGACGCGCGGCATCATTCCGCTCGACGGGTTCCACATACCGAAAAGCCTGAGAAAGACCATCCGCAAGGACCTGTTCGAGTTCCGCATCGATTTCGATTTCGAGGCGACGATCGATGCCTGCGCAGAAAGGCGCGAGGAACGGCGGTCGACCTGGATCAACGCACCGATCCGCGAAGCCTATATCGAGCTGCATCGGATGGGCCATTGCCATTCGGTCGAGGCCTGGCACAACGACCGATTGGTCGGGGGGCTCTACGGCGTATCGCTCGGCCGCGTGTTCTTCGGCGAGAGCATGTTCGCCAGGGAGACCGACGCGTCAAAGGCCTGCCTGGTTCACCTCGTCGAACGCCTGAAGGCGCGTGGCTTTGCACTGCTCGATACGCAGTTCACCACCGAGCATCTCAAACGCTTCGGTGCAATCGACGTGCCGCGCGGCAAGTACGAGAAGATGCTGGCCGAGGCGCTGAAGGGCGAGGCCGTGTTTTTTCCATAACCTGGAATGGTTCATCGTTTCACAGAAACGCAATTCCGGACGGAAAGCCGTTCACATTTCCTGGAATGCTCTTGCGGCCGGTCAGCCTTTTGCTGCCGTCACCAGCGGCGTCTGTGCGTGGAACATCATCTTCCAGCCATTGACGCGGTGGACATAGCCGGTGCTGACCAGCGCCGCATAGGCTTCGCCATCTTGCCGCGTCGCACGCGCCTCGTAGGTCAGCATGACGATGTCGCTGCCCGGCTCGATGATGCCCTTGAGGTCGATGTCGAGATCGCGCCAGCGGTTCGGGTCCGTGGCAGTTGCGGCCAGTTCGGTATTGCTCATCACCCGCGCCATCTGCGGGAAGGCCACCAGGCAGTCGGTATCGGCATTGGCCTTGAAATAGTCGGCACCGCCGCTCCAGAATCCCCTTTCGATGTCGAGAAGTTCGTTCTTGTTGGCCATCATCATGGCAACCTCCTCCGTAGAGAGGCACCAACGCTCGGGCAACGCGGCGGTTCCGCAGGGCGCGGTATCCGCCGCGCACTGACAGATTCTAGTTGGTTTTGGGGGCGGCGGGTGCCGGCACGTCGGACTTCTGCTTGCAGCCCTTCAGCCAGATATCATAGACGGCATGCTCGACGGCGTTGATCCCGGGGCTTTCGGCAAACATCCAGCCGGTGAAGATACGGCGTATCTTCCGGTCGAGCGTAATCTCGTCGACCTCGACGAACGAATCCGTCTTCGGCTCTTCGTTTTCGGGCCGCGAATAGCAGATGCGCGGCGTCACCTGCAAAGCGCCGAACTGCACCGTCTCGTCGATATAAACATCGAAGGTGATGATACGGCCGGTGATCTTGTCGATGCCGGCGAATTCAGCGACGGGATTGGTGATGCGCTCGGACACTGCCGGTGCTGCAGGCGCCACCGACGCGTCCGGCGCAGGCGGCGCCAATTCCTGCGCAGCAGCGAGCGCCACCATAGAAGCGAGAACGACCGCGGTTAATCCGCCCGTCAAAATTCGGCTGAACATGCTCATGCAAGGTCCGGTGGTTTGCGCCCGGGGTGATTCTCTTAACGCCAAGGCTAGTTGCTGCTGTCGGATCAGCAAACAGCTAAACAGCAATTGTGGCGACAAAGGACCGCCCTCGTGGGGACCGCCCCCGTGGGGACCGCGCGCGTGTCGCGGCGATCGATCACGAACCAGGCGTCCAGGCGTCGTAGTCGCCCGTCACCTGCGGACGATGCTGGTTGGTCAGCACCGAGCCTTTCGGGCGATAGGCCGCGGGGCTGCCGGTGAGGTTCGGCACATGCGGCTTTTGCCAGTCGCGTGGCTTGTAGTCTTCGCTTGGCGGCGCAACGTCGACACGATGATGGATCCAGCCATGCCAGCCGGGCGGAATCGCCGAGGCTTCCGAATAGTCGCGGTAGATGACCCAGCGACGGGTGCGGCCTTCCGAATCGACGCCGCCCTCATAATAGACGTTGCCGACCTCGTCCTGCCCGACCTTCTTGCCATGCCGCCAGGTGTGGAAGCGCGTTCCCAATGTCTGGCTGTTCCACCAGGTGAAAAACTGCAGAAGGAAAGTTTTCATGCAAATCCTCGTGGCAAGTCCTTGTGGCAAGTCCTCGCGGCGGCTGCGGCGCCTGTTCCTGCTTATGGCGTCACGGCATTGCGAAGGCAAGGGTCTTGCCGCAACAGGCGAGCAAATGGCTGACGGGAAAGCGATACGTTCATGCTATTTTCGCGGCCGTCCGAAGCAGATGAAATAGGTTGTTGGCAACCTTAGGCAGCGTTATTCTAGCAGTTGAAGCTTCGTTGCCTCAAGGACGGCAAATGAGAGGGGCTCATGTCATCGCTGGCGGGCACGGCCGGTCGCGCATTGCCGCAGGTCGTTGAGGCGATCTACGATTCGATTGCCGACGTCGACCGCTGGCAGGCGACACTCGAGGCCATCTGCAATCTGGCGGAAGGCCAGCTTGCCATGCTCGCCGTCATCGACACGATCAGCAGCTCCGCGCGATTTTCGGTGTCCTGCGGCGATCCCGCAGTTCTTGAGCCGTTGAAGCATGACTACGGCTCGCAAGTGCCGTTCTATGCGGCGGTTCCCAAGATGGAGATCGACGTGCCGTTCACCGTCGATTCGATCTACGCCCTGCAAGGCCCGGATACGCGACAGAGATGGCTCGAAAGCCGCATCGTGCGCGAATGGGTGCAACCCAACCGCCTGGACGATTTCTTCTGGGTGGCGTTGATGAAGCGGCCGACCCGGATCGGCACGTTGATGGTGGTGACCGATAAGGACAGGCGCCAGATTTCCCGCGAGGATCTCGAGCTTGTCAGCCTAACTGGCACCGCATGTGCGGCGCGCGGTGACCATCGGCGACCTGTTCGAAGCCGAGCGGCGCAAGGCCGAAATCTTCCGTTCCATCATCGAAAGCCTCGACCATCCGGTGCTGATCGTGGCCGAAGACATGACCATCATCTTCGCCAACCCGTCAGCCGAAGCGCTGCTCGCCGAAAACATCTCGGTCGCTTGCGTGCGCGGACAGCTTTCCTTCACCTATGCCAACGCCAACGCCGCGATCGGCCGTGCCGTCCAGCTCGGCACGCGCGACGAATTCGCGCTCGGACCTTGCGGCATCAATATTCCCCTGGCCAGGACGGTCGTTCCGGCAGTGGCCCATGTCATGCCGCTGGCGCGGCGTGAAATCTCGGCGCGCATCTCGCAACGCGCCGCCGCAGCGATCTTCATCGCCGCGGCCGGTTCGACACCGACCCCGGCGCTGGACGCCATTGCGGCGCTGTTCGGACTGACCGCGGCAGAAAGGCGAGTCGCCGGTCACGTTGCCGCCGGCCTGACGCGAAAGGAAATTGCCGCGGCCGGCGGCGTCTCGGACGGCACCGTCAAGTCGCAGCTGGCGACGATCTTCGACAAGACCGGTACCGGCGATCAGCGCGAGCTCGAACTGTTGATGCGCGAATTGTCACCGCCGTTGCGCTCCAGTTGATTTTGCTCAGGTTCCCCGGACCGGCAGCGGTCCAAAAGACTCGGCCGGTAAGTTTTTCAAACCTTTGACACCATCGTCCGCAAAATCTGGGAAACGAAACCGGCATCGTTGCAATTCGGCCAAAATCATGGTGCGGTCGTTCGCGGTCCAGAAACGCGGCACTATGCTCGGCTGGAACGAAAATGGTTTCTGGCGCGGATCTCGATCTTTGACACCGACATCTACCGAGCGGCTGCTCCCCTACCTCTTTCTGCTTGGGCTGATCGTAATCGCGGTCGCTTTCCGGCCACTGCTGCCCGTCGACGAAACGCGATATCTCAGCGTCACCTGGGAAATGTATCTGAGCGGACAGATCTTCGTCCCGACGATGAATTTCGCGCCCTATCTGCAGAAGCCGCCACTGCTGTTTTGGCTGATCGACCTTGTCTGGAACATTTTCGGCGCCAGCCGGCCGGCGGCGATGCTGGTCATCTTCGCCGCCTCCTCGCTCGTCATCTGGCTGACGACGGCGTTGGCAAAGACCCTGTTTCCGGGCCGCGACGACATCGCTCGGCGCATCCCCTGGCTGGTTGCCGGAAGCAGCGTGTTCGTCATCTATTCGACGCTGATCCTGTTCGACCTGTTGCTGACGGTCTTTGTGCTCGCCGCGCTGTTGTCGTTGATTGCCTTTGCCCGCAGCGGCAACCGCTGGCAGGCCGTTCTGGCCGGGCTGTTCATCGGCACGGGCGTGCTGACGAAAGGCCCGGTGATGCTGATCCATATCGGCGCGCCCATCGTGTTCTACCCGTTCTGGCGCGACCGGCGGGCGGGACTGACGACACCGAACTTCCTCGCTGGAGTGGGCCTGGCCCTGCTCGCCGCGCTGATTCCGGTGGCGATCTGGCTGGTGCCGGCGACCATCCTGACAAAAGGCAATTTCGTCTACGATCTCGTCTGGAACCAGTCGGCGGGGCGTGTCACCGGCAATTTGCGCAATTCGCATGGCCGGCCGTTCTATTTCTATCTGCTGCTGCTGCCCGTCATGTTCATACCGTGGATCTTCATACCCGAGATGTGGCGGTTGAAGCTGCTCACGCGGATAGGCAGCCTGATCGACGCGAAGTCGCCGGATCTGCGCGCCTTGCGCCTGCTGTCATTCTCGTTCGTTGCCGTGTTTCTGGTGTTCAGCGCGATATCCGGCAAGCAGCCTCATTATGTCGTGCCGATGTTGCCGTTCGTGGTCATCCTGTTCGGCTATTTCATGGCGGAGATCCCGCTCGCCAGGCTGAAGAGCTCGGCCATCGTCATGCTTGTCATTTTCGGCATTGGCCACGCGGTGGCATCGGCAACCGCGTTCAAACGCTATGATCTGACGCCGCTCGCCAACTTCATCGACGAGCGAAAGGATGCGGACTGGGCCGTGGCTTTCGACTATCAGGGCGAAGTCGGCTTCCTGGCCCGGTTGCAAAAGCCGTTCGAAAGCACCGACAAACCGGAAGAATGGCTTGGCTCGCATCCCAGCGGCTATGTCATCGACAAGGTTTCCAAGGATCCCGGCACTGCAGGGCAAATCGCGTTCCGGCTTCGCGTCGAACGCGGCTATCTCGTCGTGCTGAAGGGACAGCATTGACGATCGTCACCAGTATGCGAGTTCGTCCCCCGCGCGGGAGATGAAGGCGTTGCTGCTTCGTGGTTCCATCGCTCGATAGAACCGGGAGGTATTCATGCGCAAGCTCATCTCGACGACGCTTTTTGCCGTATCGCTCGCTGTGGCCGGCCTTGCCGCCGATCCGGCATGGAGCTTCAAATGTCAGTCCGGAACGATTGGGCAAGGCAGTTGCTCCTGCTCCGGGACCGCCGACTGCACCGATATGCGGCATTCGAAAATGTGCAAGGGCGACCTGAACTGCGGTTCGGGCAAATGCTCCTGCACGGCCGCATTGGTAGTCGACCCCGGCCCGAAAACCCCCAAGCCCAAGGTCGTCGCGCCGATGGCGACAACCAAAGGCGTCGTGAAGCAGTAGATATCCAATCCGAAAGGACGGCGGCTCGACGTCGCTGGGCCGGCCCGATGTTTCGCGGTTCGTCCCCCATGCGGGCGATGAACCGCTGTCGAAGAAATGGTGTTGTCTAGCCGGAGGGTGGTTTCCAACCGAAAGAGCGAGGATACCATGTTGAAAACCTGCACGATGCTGTTCTTCTGCCTGATGGCGGCCGCCGCGGCCGCCCAGCCGCCGCCGTCGGGGCCGCCGGTTCCCAGTGCGGCACTTGCCCCATGCAACGCCACACAATCGAACAGGCCCTGCAAAGCCGAACTCGGCGTGTTCCTGATCACCAACACCGTCCGCAACCTGGCGCAAGCCAAGGTCGACGCCACCAACGCACAGCTGGCCGCCCAGGGACGATCGTCACGCGCATCGATCGAATCGCTGAAGCAATGGCGGCCGTCGCGCTTTGCGACGCAGATGCTGAACCAGCCGAACAGCTGGTTTGTCAAAGTTCCTTACATCCTGACCATCAAAGTCTCGATCCCGGTGACCTCCGACCGCCACATCGGCATTCCCATAGACGTCAACGTCTTCTGCAGCGGCTGGCAGACCGATTCCAGCCAGGTCATCATCCGCTCGCAACCCGGCCCGGCGAGCTTCGAGGGCGGCAACATCCTCGAAGACGTTTTCAACGTCGGCAATTACATCGACGCTCAGGTACGCAGCTCGTTTTCGGCACCCCTGCCGGTGACGACGCCGGTTCCAAATTCGAAATGCTCGGCAATAGACGGCTCCGATGCCGGCACGCAGGCCACCGGCGATGATCTCATCTTCTGGACGGTGCCGCGGCGCAACCTGGTGGTGACGGACGCCATAGCCAAGCCGACGGTTGAAGTGACCTTCGACAGCCTCACACGCCTGCCAGCCCGCGACTTCCACAACAGTGTCGTCTATGCGGAATCCGAGGCCATAAACCTCAACGTCTATGCCAATGAGGATGGCCGTCAGAAGGCGCTGACGATGCGCGAAGGCGACGTGGCTGCGCTGAACGTTCCCGCAGTACGGCTGGACGCGCGAAAATACGATTCGCTGGTCGTCATCGGCAATGTCGACCAGCCGCCGAACGACCCCAGAGACAGCGCCTTCGCAGTAGCGGCCAAGACTGCGGGATTCGGTGCCGGTTCCAACATCATGCAGATCCCGAAGTGGTATTCGAGGCCGCCGGACCAGTTCAATCCCAAGCCTACATGGATCAGAGTTCCCGGCTATGAGCTGCACTATACGGTACGCTATCTCAACAGCGGCGGGCTGGCCGTCGATGGTGGAACCAGTACGGTCCGGCCTCCAAAAGTCGCCGTTCCGATAGAGACGCTCATCAAGCCGAAAACGCCCTGACGCGGCCGCTCGCGGATGACGGCGGCGGTTCAGACCGCTACCGCCTTCCCCCGCGCGGCAGATGCGGCAGCACCGGCATCATGGCCTGATCTTGCCGGAACAAACGCGCCGCTGCGCCACGAGCGAGCGGCGCCATCGATGGAGACAAACGATGCAGCACCTTCCCCTCACCATGCCCGCCGTCAGGATCATTGCGGCAATCTCGCTGCTTGCCTTCCCGAACTTCCTGCCGCCGGTCACGAGCCCGGCGAACGCGCTGCCGGTCAGCCAATCCTGCCGGATCACCACCTATTACAAGACTGCGGCAAAGGCGACGGAGGTTGGCGTGCGCTCGACGTGCCAGGGCGTCAAAAAATGGGGCGTCACCTCGAAATATTACGAGGTGGAAAAAATCGAAGCCGCCACGCCCCCGCACACGTCGGGCGGCGGCGGCAGCCTGCCGTGCGAGTTTCTCGCTGCCGGCTGCTCCAACCTGCCTGAGAAACGCAACTGAGCGCCAGGCAAACGAGCTAGCCGATCGCCTTCTCCAAAACCAGCGCCGGCAATCCCGAGGCGCCGCCGCAATCGGCCGTGTTGCCGGCGGGCAAGAACCCCCTCGAGCGGTAGAAGGCGACAGCCGGAGCATTTGCTTCCTCGACCTCGACACGCAGCGTCCGGGCCTCCGGAAAGCTGGCCTCGATCTCGTCCAGCAGCGCCTGGCCGATGCCTTGCCTCTGCCAGGCCGGATGCACGTAAAGCTGGTTCAGCATGACGATCCCGGCATCCGTGGTAGCGGCGGCGAAAGCCATGCCGCCGATGTTTTTGCCGTCGTCGGCGACCAGGAACTCCGAGTTGGGCCGCATCAGCCGTGCTTTGAGCGCGGCGACAGAATGCCATTCATCGGTGATTTCGGTGACCCGCGGCCCGCCGTAGATGGCATCATAGGTGGCATGCCATGTCTCGACCAGCAATGCGCGCACCGCCGCAAGATCTCGCTCGCCAGCGGTGCGGACGAACATCCTACTCGATCCCGAGCCTGGCCTTGACCAGCTCGTTGACCGCCTGCGGGTTGGCCTTGCCGCCGGTCGCCTTCATCACCTGGCCGACGAACCAGCCGGCCATGGTCGGCTTGGCGCGCGCCTGTTCGACCTTGTCCGGGTTGGCCGCGATCACCTCGTCAACCGCCTTTTCGATGGCGCCGGTATCGGTGACCTGCTTCATGCCGCGGCTTTCGACCAGCTGACGCGGATCGCCGCCCTCGTTCCAGACGATCTCGAACAGATCCTTGGCGATCTTGCCGGAGATGGTGCCTTCCTTGATCAGATCGATGACCGCGCCGAGCTGATCGGGCGAAACCGGAGCATTTTCAATACTCTTGCCGGCTCTGTTCAACGCACCCAGCAAATCGTTGATGACCCAGTTGGCGGCAAGCTTGCCATCGCGACCAGCGGCCACCTTCTCGAAATAGTCGGCGACCGCCTTTTCCGATACCAGGATCGAGGCGTCGTAGGTCGACAGGCCGAGCGAGGTGATCAGCCGCGCCTTTTTCGCGTCGGGAAGTTCCGGCAGGTCCTTTGCCAACTCGTCGATATAGGCCTGGTCGAATTCCAGCGGCAGAAGGTCGGGATCGGGGAAATAGCGGTAGTCGTGCGCTTCTTCCTTGGAACGCATCGAGCGCGTTTCGCCCTTGTTGGGGTCGAACAGCCGCGTTTCCTGGTCGATCTTGCCGCCGTCCTCCAGGATGGCGATCTGGCGGCGCGCCTCGTAGTCGATGGCCTGGCCGATGAAACGGATGGAGTTGACGTTCTTGATCTCGCAGCGCGTGCCGAATTCGCCGCCGGGCCGGCGCACCGAGACGTTGACGTCGGCGCGCAGCGAGCCTTCGTCCATATTGCCGTCGCACGTGCCGAGGTAGCGCACGATGGTGCGCAGCTTGGTGACACAGGCCTTGGCTTCATCGGCGGAGCGCATATCCGGCTTGGAGACGATCTCCATCAGCGCCACGCCGGAGCGGTTGAGATCGACATAGGACATCGTCGCATGCTGGTCGTGCATCGACTTGCCGGCGTCCTGCTCCAGGTGCAGGCGCTCGATGCCGACCTCGATGTCCTCGAATTCGCCCTGCCGGTCCGGGCCGACCGAGACGATCACCTTCCCCTCGCCGACGATCGGCTGCTTGAACTGCGAGATCTGGTAGCCCTGCGGCAGGTCGGGATAGAAATAGTTTTTCCTGTCGAAGACCGATTTGTGGTTGATCTCGGCCTTCAGGCCCAGCCCGGTGCGGATCGCCTGCTTGACGCATTCCTCGTTGATGACCGGCAGCATGCCGGGCATCGCCGCGTCGACCAGGCTGACATTGGCGTTGGGCGCGGCGCCGAAAATGGTCGAGGCGCCGGAAAACAGCTTTGCCTGCGAGGTCACCTGCGCGTGGACCTCGAGGCCGATGATGATCTCCCAGTCGCCGGTGGCGCCGGGAACCAGGCGCTTGGCGTCGGGCGTGCGGGTGTCGATAATGCTCATAAGGGCCTGCATACTGAAATTGCGGATATGCCAGAACGCATATTTTGCTGTGCAACTTCGCTAGTGCAAACCGCCAAAAGAGACAAGCGCAAAGCCGCAGGCCGCCGACGCGGCACAGGCCCGCACCTGCCGCGATGAACTGCGATAGCAGCTTGAAAAATCGACCTGCCGGCAACCCGGCCGCCGTCACCTATGCCGTGGCGATATAGGCCCTGATCTCCTCGGCCTCGCGCTCGACATCCTCGATGCGCCGCTTGACCACGTCGCCGATCGACACGATGCCGTCGAGCAGCCCGTTCTTTTCCACCGGCAGATGGCGGAAGCGGCCCTTGGTCATGATCTCCATAACCTCGTTGACGGTGTGGTTCTCATTGCAGATCTTCACCTTGGGCGTCATCGCCGAGCGGACGGCAAGGTCGAGCGCCGCCGCCCCCTCCTTGGCGAGAACCCGCACCACATCGCGCTCGGAAAGAATGCCGACGATCTTGTGATCGCCGTTGGTGATGACCAGCGCGCCGATCCTGTGTTCGGAAAGCATGCGGATGGCTTCGCTGAGCTTTTCGTTCGGCCCGAGCGTCACCACGTCGTGGCCTTTTGCCTCGAGAATTGCCTTAACAGTCATGGCGTCCTCCTCTGCATTTCCTGCCGGCTCCTGCCCTGGCCGGCTTGCCCTGGGATGAGCATGGTGCGCCGCGAACGGTTGCATTTCAAGTGCGGCCGTCTCAGGTCTCCGGCTCGTCCGCCTGCCGGGGCACCTGCTCTCGCCGATCAAAAAACCGCAGGCCGAAAAAGCCGGCAAGAAAGCCGCCAATATGGGCTTCCCAGGCGATCTGGCCGTCAATGCCAGGCGCCAGGCCGAAGAGGCCGGTCGCGAGGTTGATCACCATCCACATGGCGAGAAAGGTGACGACGCCGCGCGAGCGCAGCACCGCCGCCATCGGCAAAGGCTGGCCGGCGAAGGCGGCCTTGCCCGACGATCGGTCGATGCGGAAGCCGTAGCGTGCCGCCGCGCCCATCATGCCGGAAATCGCGCCGGAGGCGCCGACCAGCGGCGCCTCGCCAAGCGGGTGCATGGCCCAGAACAGCGCCACCGCCGCCAGTCCAGTCGCGGCGAAGAACAGGCTGAAGCGCAGCGCGCCGAAGCGGTTGGCCAACGGTGAGCCGAAGGCCGCGAGCCACACCATGTTGATGGCAAGATGGGCAAAGCCGCCATGCAGGAAGGCATAGGTAAAGGGGCTCGAAAACGCGAAGAAATCCAGATCGAAGCGGCCCGAATAGCGGATGGGGACAAAGGCAGCCCGGACAAGCAGTTCGAAATCCTGGTCGTCGGTCAGCCAATAGACCCGGATCAGATGGACCGCGACGCAGATGCCGATCACCGCCAGCACCACGGGCGGCAGGTTGAACACCGGTTCGCGGCGCTCCGGTTCGCGGGCGACAGGCCCGCTCTCGCCCTGCTCGATCTCCGGTGGGCTTTCTGGGTCGCTCATATGGCTTGCACTCAGTCGCTGGATTGGACTTGGCGAGCATGTAGATCACGGCCAACCGAATCACAAACGGCGAATCAGCAGCCCCGAATCAAAAAAGAAGCCGTCCAAGGTTTCCCTTGAACGGCTGGTCGAGCCCCCTTGCTCCCCCTGAACTCTTGACTGAAGTGCTGCCGATCGTCGCAAAACGACCGCGTCTGGAGTGGTTTTGGTGTGCCACAGGCCTGGCCGGCGCGCAACGTAAACCAGTTGTTAACCTTAACCGCCCCGACCCGTGAACAAGTATTAACGATGCTGGCACGCATCCTGCTCGGCAACGCATGTAGGTCTTCGGAGGGCGCCCTTCTGTTCACCGATGGGACATCAGAAGACAGAATGCGCGGAGCAGCATTAGCATGAACCAGACCGGATCGATCACGCTGTTCCATTATTGGAACCGGTTGCGTGACGGACGCCCTGCCCCGAAGCGCTCGGAAGTCGAACCCGCCGACATCAAGTCGCTGCTGGCCGACACGTTCATCCTGGAAAAGGACACGCGCGGCGAAGCGGTGTTCCGGCTCGCCGGCACCAGGCTCTGCGCGGTCTATGGCCGCGAACTCAAGGGGTTTTCATTCCCTTCGCTGTGGCGCGAGAAGGACCAGCGGCTGATCTCGAAGCTGACCGATGGCGTCTTCGACCTGAAATCGGTGGTGCTCATCACCTATGAAGGTTTCAGCCGCAGCGGCCGTTCCAACAGGTTCGAGCTGCTCGCGCTGCCGCTCGACGGCGGTGTCGAGAGCCCGCGCTGCCTCGGCGTGATAAGCGCCGTCGAAAAGCCCTTCTGGCTGGGCGCCGACCCGGTTCTCGACGCCTTGATCGATTCGATCCGCGTCGTCGATCCCGACAAGGAGCCGATGTTCCCGGGGAACCGTCCGGCGATCGAGGTTCCCTCGCTCGCCCCATCGGAATTCGACCCGCCCGAGACGATTTCGGCGCTCGGCCAGGCCCGCCGCATCCGTCACCTGGTCGTCTTCGACGGCGGACGCGAGGAATGATGCCCAAAGCTTAAAGCAACAGCGCCGGGCTTTCCCCTTTGTTAACCTGCTTTGTTGTAGTTTTCCGCTGAAATTCCCCGCATCCATGCGCGGAATGGCGAACGGGGTATGGCAGTGATGAGGTCAGCGGCGGTCGACCATGCGCCGTCCCAAGCTGAAAGGCGTAACTTTCAGCGCGTCCGCGTGAAAATTTACGGACGCTTCATGCTGGAAGACCGCACCGAACATCCCTGCCAGGTGGTCGACATGTCGCCCGGCAACGTCGCGCTGCGCACCGAGCGCGCCGGCCTGGCGGGCGAAAAGGTCATTGCCTATATCGATCACATCGGCCGCATCGAAGGCGTCATCACCCGCACCCTGCAGGATGGCTTTGCGATGACCGTCATCGCGTCGGACCGCAAGAGGGACAAGCTCGCCGCGCAACTGACCTGGCTTGCCAACAAGCACGAGCTCGACCTGCCGGAGGACCGCCGCCATGAACGCGTTGCGCCGCGCAACCCGACGAGCGTGCTGCAGCTTGCCGACGGACGCCAGTACCAGTGCCGCATCATCGACCTGTCGCTGTCGGGCGCGGCGATCGAGATCGACGTCAAGCCGGCCATCGGCGTCCAGGTGACGCTGGGCACCATGCGCGGCCAGATAGTGCGGCATTTCGAAGATGGCGTCGCCATAGAGTTCGCCGTCATCCAGCGGCCGGAAACGCTCGATACCGAATTCAGCTCATCGCGCGGCTGACGCGGAAGCGTTAGCACTATCGGGAAGAGAGGCTGGCGATCCTTCGCGCCCCCTCTGTCCCGCCATCCCAGTTGTTCGAACGGTGCGACGAAGCATGGGAACATGCCCGGCTGGAATCCTTAAACAATTCTATATTCAATTGCGTCAAATTTTATGTTTATTCTATTGGCGTTTTACTTAATGTCTACTTCGCGCTTTTGCGTCAAATAAATCCAGCCGTGTCATTGTCTCCTCAAACGGGGAGACTGAATAATGAACAGGATGAGGGGCAAGCTGTTGCTGGCGGCAATAGCGATGCAGCTTTTCGGTTGGGGGACTGTAAACGCGGCGGAGCCGGCCTTCATGCACACCGGCGGCCGCACCACGCAGCCGGTCGGACACTACGAAATGTGCCAGCAGCTTCCGCAGGAATGCAATCAGAGAACGCCTGGCCGGGCACCCGTCGAGCTGACCCGCAAGCTGTGGGCGACGATCGTCAAGATCAACAATTCGGTCAACAGCAGGGTCGCGCCGCGCACCGACATGGAAATGTGGGGCAAGGAGGAAGTCTGGTCCTTTCCCAATAGCGGCTTCGGCGACTGCGAGGACTATGCGCTGGAAAAGCGCCGCGAGCTGATGAGCATCGGCGTGCCGGCCGGCGATCTGCTGATGACGGTGGTGCGCCAGCGCAATGGCGACGGCCATGCGGTGCTGACCGTGCGCACCAGCCTTGGCGAGTTCATCCTCGACAATCTCCAGCCCAAGGTGCTGTCCTGGACCAATACCGGCTACACCTACCTGAAGCGCCAGTCCGAGCGGAATTCCGGCGCCTGGGTGACGATCAACGACGGCCGCTCCGACGCGGTCGCCAGCGTCCGCTGAGGACGCCAAGGCATGTCGCCCAAAAGCGCGTAGCGGTTTTGGGATAACGACATGCATAAAACAGAGGTTAAGTGCGTCGCATGACTTCGCGCTTTAGGAGAAACCCGGTCGAGTCCCCACCCTCCCCGTCCCCAACGACCGGGTTTAAGGAGCCGGCCCCGTCCCCGGGCCGGCTCCACCATTTTTGGGGAGCGTTTCGGACATCCGGACAGACAGCGGCTATCTTCCACGAAACTCTAGAGCCAAGCAGTTCTCATGATGCCAGTGACATCAGAGACCGCGATCCTAAGCGACACAGTGGGAAGCAGTATCCTTTTTGTGGTTCTCTCCTCGGCCACATTCTACTGCGTTCGTGAACTCGTGTCTGCGTGGAGAACAGGCTCCATTCGGTCAAAAACTGGACTCGTTCTGCGAAGCTCAGATCTTCTGATTTTCCGGCGGCTGGTTCGCGCGATCGCCTTCGCAGTTGCTTTACTTACACTTTGCCTTTTTGCTGTCACCGCCGAACTTATGCGGCATATGTTCGGTATCAGCGAGCTGCGGGTGGGAGCGGCAATCGCTGTCTTAACTCTCTTTTTTCTGGTGGCTTTGGCTGCCAAGTTTAGTCGATGAGAAGCGCCGGTTACAGTTATCTCGGCTTTGCCTCCAACTGCGCTTCGTCATCCAAGCTGTCTCACGATCGTTTGTGGGATACGAGCTGCCGTTTGCCGTCGAAACGCTGTTACTTGCCCCTGATACGGAACGCGTCGACAAAGGCGGAAAACGCCGGAGAGGGATGGCGCCGGCTTGGATAGTACAGGTGGTAACCCTGGAACGTTGGGCACCATTTGGTCAGGACTTCCTGGAGAAGGCCACTCTCAATGTGAGGAAGGACGAGTTCGCGCGGCAGATAGGCCAAGCCCACTCCGTCAAGCGCGGCCTGGATCGCCGGCCCCATGTTGTTAAGCGTCAGTTGTCCCTCGACCCGAGCATTGAACTCGCGCGCTCCTTCCCGCAATTCCCAGGCATAGACCGATCCTGACGTCGGCAGCCGGTAGTTGATGCAGTTATGGTCGGTCAGCTCCTGCGGCGTCTCCGGCGGTGTCCGGTGGGCGAAGTAATGGGGTGAGCCGACCACAGTGTAGGTCACGTCGGCTCCGATGCGCACGGCTACCATATCCCGGGCAATGGACTCGCCCAGACGCACGCCGGCATCGAACTGGCGCTCGACGATGTTGGTGAAGGCGTTGTCGACCACCAACTCGACATTGATATCGGGGAAGTCGCTCAGGAACTTTGGCAGCCGGGCGCGGAAGACAATGTCGACCGAATCATCGGTGCACACCAGGCGAATGTTGCCGGACGGCCTGTCGCGAAGGACGCCGAGAGCGCTGACCTCAGCCGCGATGCCTTCGAAATGCGGTTCGATGCCTTCCTTGAGGCGTTGACCGGCCGCCGTCGGGGCCACGTCGCGCGTGGTGCGAGACAGAAGACGGACGCCAAGCCGCGACTCCAGCGACTTGATGGTGTGGCTAAGGGCCGAAGGAGTGACCCCGAGCTTGGCGGCTGCTCGGGTGAAGCTCCGCGTCCGGGTGATCTCCAGGAACGCGCGCATTTCGGCGAACTCGTCTCGTGGCATTGATGAGCCTCATTCACAACCACATCAAAATTATACCCGCTAGTCGCATTTGGCCAGCCCGACTACTTAGTTCGGGAACGGACAGGAGACTGCCTTATGACCATCGATTTCGTGCTGGACGAGGCCACTGCTGCTGACAGCGGGACGACCCCATGGTCTGCGGTGGTCTGCCTGTCGCTGCTGACCTTCCTTCTGGTCGGTCTGGAGTTCCTCCCGGTGAGCCTGCTCACCCCGATCGCTCAGGATCTGGCCGTCTCCGAGGGTCAGGCAGGCCAGGCAATCGCGGTATCCGGATTCTTCGCCGTGGTTACCAGCCTCTTCGGCAACTCGCTGTTGCGAAACGTCGATCGACGGACGGTGGTTCTGGTCTATACGGCAGTGCTGGCCGCATCGAGCCTGGCGGTGGCGCTTGCTCCCAACTTCCTGGTCTTCCTGGCCGGGCGGGCGCTGGTGGGCATCGCGATCGGCGGTTTCTGGTCACTGTCGACGGCCATTCTGGCCCGCCTGGCCGCGGGACCCGACCTGCCCAAGGCCATTGCCTTGCTCCAGGGTGGCACTGCCTTCGCATTGGTGATCGCCGCGCCCGTCGGCAGCTTCCTCGGATCGCTGATCGGATGGCGGGGAACGTTTTTCGTCACTGTCCCCATCGGCCTTGCGGCGCTCGTGTGGCAGTTGGCCGTTCTCCCGAAGATGCCGCCGATAGAGATCGCCTCGGTGTCGAGCATGTTCGGCCTGCTGCGGAATCGCAGATTCGCCATCGGCATGGGCGCGACCGGGCTCGCTTTCATCGGGCAGAACGCGCTCTCGATCTATCTGCGGCCGTTTCTGGAAAACGTGACGGGCCTTGAGGTCAACACCCTCTCACTGGCTCTATTGGGCGTCGGCCTCGGTGGCGTGGCGGGACTGTCGATTGTCGGCTTCATACTCCGGCGGCACCTCACAGCCGTGCTGATCGGGCTGCCGAGTGCACTCGCGGTCTTCGCTCTACTGCTGATTGCCTTTGGACCGTTTGCACGCGCCACGGCCGGCCTGCTGGTTCTTTGGGGACTGTTCGCTACCCCGATCCCGGTGGCGTGGAACACCTGGATGAGCACGCTCATCCCTGAAGACCTGGAGGCCGGGGGCGGACTCCAGGTCGCCCTGATCCAGTTCGCGATCGCAGGCGGCGCTATTGCAGGAGGCCTGCTGTTCGACGTGGCCGGCTGGTGGAGCGCCTTCCTTCTCGCCGCCGTCCTGCTCACGGGATCGGCCTTGCTCGCCGCCTCGGCCGGCCCCCGCACCTGAACTCTTTCAATTCTTGTCAAGGAGAATCTCATGTCCGAAGGAATCGAGAACAAGGTCGTCGTCATCACCGGTGCCAGCAGTGGCCTCGGTGAAGCGACGGCACGCCATCTTGCCGCACGAGGCGCTTCCGTGGTCCTGGGTGCACGGCGGTCACACCGCATCGACGCCCTTGTCCAGGAACTGACCGCCGCTGGGCACAAAGCCAAGGCCGTTACTACGGACGTCACCGACGCCGGCCAGGTCCAGAACCTGGTGAACACGGCGGTCCGGGAATTCGGCCGCATCGACGTGATGCTCAACAATGCGGGCCTCATGCCGTTGGCCCCGCTCGAACGGCTCAAGGTCGACGAATGGGACCGGATGATCGACGTCAACATCAAGGGCGTCCTTTACGGCATCGCGGCCGCGCTTCCGTACATGAAGGAGCAGCGATCGGGGCACATTATCAATGTCTCGTCCGTATACGGCCATGTGGTCGACCCGGGTGCGGCGGTCTATTGCGCCACCAAGTTCGCGGTGCGTGCGCTATCCGAGGGTCTGCGGAAAGAGGTGAAACCCTACAATATCCGCACCACGGTGATCTCGCCGGGCGCTGTCAGCACAGAGTTGCTCGAGCATATCAGCGAGAAGGATATCCAGCAGGGGACCAGGGACTTCGTGAGCAAGATCGCCGTGGGGCCAGATACGTTTGCCCGAACGGTCGCCTTCGCGATCAACGAGCCCGACGACGTCGATATCAACGAGATCTTGTTCCGGCCGACCGCCCAGCCGGTTTGACTTGGAAGGGGTTATGCTTCGGTATCTCAAGGCCCGGCTTCGCCATTTACGGGTCGGCTAGACCTTCCTCAGCCCCGCCCTGAACCGCCTGCCGTTTGCCACATAATGCGCGGCCGAGGCGCGCAGCCTGGCGACTGCGGCCTCGTCGAGCATCCTGACGACGCGCGCGGGCGAACCGACGATCAGCGAATTGTCGGGAAATTGCTTGCCTTCGGTGACCAGCGCGCCGGCACCGACCAGCGAGTTGTTGCCGATCTTCGCCCCATTCAGCACGATGGCGCCCATGCCGATCAGGCTGTTGTCGCCGATCGTGCATCCGTGCAGCAAGGCACGGTGGCCGATCGTGCAGCCTTGGCCGACGGTCAGTGGAAAGCCGGCGTCGGTGTGCATGATTGTGTGCTCCTGCACGTTTGTGTCGGCGCCGACGACGATCGGCTCGTCGTCGCCGCGGACGACGACGCCGAACCAGAAGCCGGCATTGCGGCCAATCCTGATATTGCCGATCAGCGTGGCATCGGGCGCGATCCAGTTGCTGTCGGCGTCCTCGAAGGCGGGCGCTTTTCCGTCAATCGCGTAGATCGGCATTGCTGTCTCCAGATCGTCTCACACCGACAAGCTGCCAGACCCTAGAAGCGAAGCCGCCCAGGACGCAATGGCGATCACCACCATCCCCAGCGCCAGCGCCCAGATGGTCGCCGTACAGCCGCAGGAGATCAGCCCCAGCACCGAGATGCGACGCTCGCGCCAGGCGTCCAGCGCCTCGTTGGCGAACATCAGCGGCCCGGCGCAAGCCGTCGCGGCGAGTGAGCGCAGCATGTGCTTCGACGATACATAGGGCTGGACGAAGGCAAGCCTGCGGCCGGCGATCAGCTCCATCGCCGATCCGGCCAGGCCGCAAGCCGTCAGCCCAGCCATAAAACTGAATATGATTTGTTCGACCGGGCCCATCTTTACCCTCCGTTTACCATGAAATCGCACAGTCGCCCGCAAAGCTGCGAAGCAAGAGCCGTGCCGCGCCGAGATGTGCCGTTCAGGTACACCCGATGGGACGGCAAACGAGGGTCGCGATGAAGCAGGCAGCCGCCACTGAGGGCCCGCAACTCAGCGTCGTCGATTCGACGCTGATGAGGCGGGTGTTTTATGCATTCGCGACGCTGGCGCTGCTTTCGGTGGCGATCAGCCTCGGCGGCAAATGGTTCGGCCGCTCGATCGCCATGGCCGGGTACACCGACGAAACCACGGTCCACAAGGTCGTCATCGGCAACAACGTCATCGCCGTGCCGGCCAATGTCATCCGCTTTGCCCAGGCCCGGCGCGACGGCATCGCCTCGCGACTCGACCTCTATCTGCGCTATCCCGAGATGGACGGCTACAGCGAGGCTGCCCGCAACGACTTCAACCACACCGGACCCAGCAAGGACATCGTCTTCCTGTCGTTCGAGCCGCAGATGATGTCGCGCGACATGAGCGGCCGCTTCGCGCCGATCTACAGCGCGCTGATCGCCAGGCCGGGTACGCCCGGCCCTGGCGGCACCACGCTTTACGCCTTCAGCGAAAAATCAGGCTATCTCAACGAAGTGCTGGCGGTCGCCGATCGCCCCGGAAAGGATCCGTTCGTCGCACGCTGCCTGAGCGGCCCGAGCTCGGACGAATCGCTGGCGCCCTGCGAGCGCGACATCCTGGTCGGCGACAATCTCAGCCTTACCTACCGCTTCCCCCGGGAATTCCTGGGCGACTGGCAGGGGCTCGACGCGGCGATTTCTGCCGAAGCAGCGCGTGTGCTGAAGACCGGGCGGTAAGCAACGAAACGAGCCGTTCCGTAGCGATCCTTCGCGCCCCTCTCTGTCCTGCCGGACATCTCCCCCACGAGGGCGGAGATCGGCCGTCATCTTGGCTTTCGCCAATCTCCAATGTTGCAGTAAGAGTGCAGCGCCGAGGCTGCCAATCTCCCCCAGGTGGGGGAGATGGCCGGCAGGCCAGAGGGGGGCGCTGTCCCACCGGCGTCCTGCAAGGTTCCGTACCGCCGCAGCACTTGAGGCGTAGCGGCCAGCTAAACTCCCAGCTCAGGCCAGATCGATGTCGAGGATCGCCATCGAGAAATTATAGTCCCCATCGTCCTCGTCCTTGAAGACGATGCCGAGGAACTCGTCGCCGACATAGACCTCGGCCGAATCTTCCTTACGCGGCCGCGCCTTCACTTCGAGTTTAGGGTTCTGGAAGGTGCGCTTGAAATAGGCGTCCAGCTTTCTGATTTCGTCCGGCTTCAACAGTCTTCTCCGATCGTCGCTTGCTAAAGTGCGTCGCGTCTGAAGAGACGATGCGACGCGCTTTAAATCTTGCTTCATGCATGTCGCTATCCCAAAAACCGCTGGGCACTTTGGGCGACATGCATTGGTGAGCGCGCTTCTGGCACGTCGACAATGGCCATGTAAAGGCAAGCCGGCATGGGGGGCAGGAATTCAGCCCCTGCCCGAGCACTCAGATGTCGAAGCTGACGACGTGGTCCATCGTCTGCGATGGCAACAGCTGGTCCATCTGCCGCGAAGGCTGGTCGCAGCCGGTCTCGCCGACGACGCGGGCCGGCACGCCGGCAACCGTCTTGTTGTGCGGTACCGGCGACAGCACCACCGAGCCGGCCGCGATCTTCGAGCAATGGCCGATCTCGATGTTGCCGAGGATCTTGGCGCCGGCGCCGATCAGCACGCCGTAGCGGATCTTGGGATGGCGGTCGCCGCCGGCCTTGCCGGTGCCGCCCAGCGTCACGCCGTGCAGGATCGACACGTCGTCCTCGATCACCGCCGTCTGGCCGACGACGAGGCCGGTGGCGTGGTCGAGGAAGATGCCCTTGCCGATGCGGGCAGCCGGATTGATGTCGGTCTGGAACACCGAGGACGACCGGCTCTGCAAATACAGCGCGAAGTCCTGGCGGCCCTGGTTCCACAGCCAATGCGCCAGCCGGTGCGTCTGGATGGCGTGAAAACCCTTGAAGTAGAGCACCGGCATGAGGAAGCGGTCGCAGGCCGGATCACGGTCGTAATAGGCCTGGATATCGACGCGCACCGTCGTCGACCAGTCCTTGTCGTCGGCCGCCATCGCCTTGAACGTCTGGCGGATGAGGTCGGAGCCGATGTCCTGATGGGCGAGGCGCTCGGCCAGCCGGTGAATGACCGCTTCTTCCAGGTTTTCCTGATTGAGGATGGTCGAATAGAGGAACGCCGCCAGCAGCGGATCGCGGTTGACCGCTTCCATCGCTTCGTCGCGGATCGAACGCCAGATCGGATCTACCGGCTGCACCCTGGTGGGACGGGAAATCGTAACGCTGTTCATCTGATGTCTCCGGCCATCCAATGTCTCGGCCATCCAATGTCTCGGTTGGCGGCTTGCCTATTCTCCGGCCGCACCTATAAGCCAGATCATAGCACGGGTGAACTCAATTTTCCTTAGTGCTTCGTGAAATGGATTTGGTTGGCGGAATTTCAAGCAGCCATGGAAAACGCAACCTTGATGGACGAGACCCTGAAGCGCGAGCTTTCCGCGCTCTATGAGGCCGAAGACCGCCACTACCATGACCTTGGCCACATCGAGGCGACGCTGGCGCTGGCCAATGATTACAAGGCGTTGTTGCATGATCCTGAAGCAGTCGAGGCAGCGATCTGGTTTCACGACGCGATCTACGACAGCCGCGCCAAGGACAATGAGGCGAGGAGTGCCGCACTTGCCGAGGAAAAGCTCGCCGGTCGCGCCGATGCACAACGCCTCGGCCACATCGCGGCGATGATCACTGCCACCGCCGGCCACGAATTGCCGCCCCTTGGCGACCAGCATTCGGTTCGCGACGCGGCGCTGTTCCTCGACATGGACCTGGCGATCCTGGGTGCTGCGCCCGACGTGTTCGACGCCTACGAGCAGGCGGTCCGCCGCGAATATCAGTGGGTCGATGAGCCGATGTGGCGGGCCGGCCGTGCCGCAGTGCTAGAGGGCTTCCTCGCGCGTCCGCATATCTTCCACAGCGAGGAATTCCGCCGGCGCTTCGAAACCCAGGCCCGGCATAACATGGCGCGCTCGCTCAGGGCGTTGGGGCACAGCCCGCGCCGATCGTAGCCCGACGCGTCGGCCACTTGCGTCCGGAAGATTTGCCCGAAATCACGTAAACGCGCCTATGGTCGATGCCATGGCCCACAGCATAAACACCCCGGCGGCAAGCGACGCGCCGTTGACCACGATGCCAGCCAGGCCGAGCAAACGATTGTCGTTTGGACGACCCAGCGCCATCAGCCCGAAGACCGCGCCGGTAAGATGCGCCAATGGCCCGACCAGGAAAAATACCGCCATGAAGAAGCCTGTCACACTGTGCTGGATAAGCACGGACGCGTCGCTCGGCATTGCCATCAACGCGGTGATCGCCATCGCGCCTGCCACCAATGCAGCCAGCGCTAGAACAACGGACCATTCGCCGAACCTGCTTTTCGCAACGACGCCCAGCAAAGCGGCGTCGCTTCTTCCCCATTGTGCCATCGTACCCTCTGCCCCTCGTTCAGCGCGTGGCGGGTTTGAACCGATCCACGCGTCACGCTTAGTTACCCCGGTATCGTTGCAAAACCGCTAAGAACCCCAGCTTCAGGCCCAATGGCCGCTTTTGGGGAGCCATCCGTCAAAACCGATGCTCGGCATAAAACTCCAGCACGCGCTGCTTGAAGGTCTTGTCGCCGACCGCCAGCATGTGGTCGCGACCTTCGATGTGAAACGCCCTGGCGCTCGGCATCAAGGCGGCGAGCTCATCCGGCGAGCCGCCGATGTCGTCCTTGGTGCCGACGGCGATCAGCGTCGGCTGGGCAATGCGGGCAAGATCGGCCTCGCTCAGCAATTCGCGGGAGGTGGCGATGCAGGCAGCGAGCGCCCGGCGATCGCTGCGGGTCTGATCGGCGAAGGCGCGGAACGAGCGGCCGCGCGGATCGCTGGTGCCTGCCGGATCGTCGGCCAGAAGGGCGTCGGCTATCGGATCCCAGTCGCCGACGCCGTCGACCATGCCGATGCCGAGACCGCCGAAGACCAGCGTCGCCACCTTGTCCGGGTCGGAGAGCGCCAGGAAGGCCGATATGCGCGCGCCCATCGAGTAACCCATGACATGAGCGCGTTCGATGCCGAGATGGTTCAAAAGCGCTGCCGCGTCCGACGCCATTTTTGCCGGCGTGTAGTCGGCTTCGTCATAGCTCTTCGACGACGAGCCATGGCCGCGATTGTCGAAGGCGATGGCACGGTAGCCGGCATCGTTCAGCGTCTTGAACCAGCCGGGCGACACCCAGTTGACGTAGTGGCTCGAGGCAAAGCCGTGGATCATCAGCACCGGATCGCCCTGCCCCGATGCCGGCTGGCGGTCAAGGAAAGCAAGGTCGAAACCGTCATGGGAGAAGAACTGCATCGGCCGAAGATCCTGCCCGTTCAGTCGGAATCGACATTCGGCGCATCGCCCTTGTCGGGCGGCGGCATGGCCGGCCCCGGCGCCGTGCCGATGGCCGGATGGCGCAGCAGGTCGCCGTCCTCAATGCCCTTTTTGGCGGCCGTGCCCGCCTTGAGCTCGAGCACGAAGCGCACCGGTTCGTCCGGCGAGATGATCGCCTCCGACTGCGGCTCGCCTTGCCTGATCGCCCGGATCCGGCCGTCCTGGCCGACGAAGATCAGGTCGAGCGGCATCGGCGTGTTCTTCATCCAGAAACTCACATCCTGCGGCGCGCCGAACACGAACAGCATGCCGTGATTGTCGGCCATGTGGCGGCGGAACATCAGGCCGGCTTCGCGCTCGGCGGGCGTGTCGGCGATTTCCACGGAAAAAGAACGCTCGCCGGCCTTCGTCACCGCGACCAGCGGCGCCGGGTCGACGGGAAGGATCATCGCCTTGCCGTCGGCGGAACTCGGTTGCTGAAAATAGAAGAAGGCGCTTGCGGCGACGATGAGGAAAATCCCGGCGCAGAGCGCGCCCGCCGTCAGCCGGTTCCTGTGAGCCATATGAAATCCTCGGCCGGAACTAATGCGAGACCGGCAAGGTACCCATATCGGGGTGAATTTCGGCAGCCATAAGGCCTTTGTCGCCGCGCCCGAAGCGGACCAGCACCACCTGGCCCGGCCGGAGTTCGGTGATGCCGTAGCGGCGCAGCGTCTCCATGTGGACGAAAATGTCCTCGGTGCCCTCGCCCCGGGTCAGAAAGCCGAACCCCTTGGTGCGGTTGAACCATTTTACCAGCGCCCGTTCGAGGCCGCTTTCCGGCGTCACCGCGACATGAGTGCGCTGCTCCTGCATCTCCGCCGGATGCACCGCCGTGGTGACATCCATCGAGAGCACGCGGAAGGCCTGCAGCCCGCGCTCGCCCTGCTTGACCAGGCAGACGACACGGGCGCCTTCCAGGGCGGTCTGAAAACCGTCCTTTCGAAGGCATGTCACATGGAGGAGGATGTCGCCCGAAGTACCATCATCGGGAAGGATGAAACCGTAGCCCTTGGCCACGTCGAACCATTTGATGGCGCCGGCGATTTCGACGAGATCGGCCGTATCGGCGCTCTCATCCCGCTTCAACGCATCGTTACCGGCCCCGTCCCGCCCCATGAAAGAGGCCTTTTCCCCCATAAGAACGCCCCCTTTTTTCAACAAACACCGCAACTGATTCTTGGTATCAGATTAACACCGCGGCTTCCGGTGTGTGCAAGACCTGACGTGCCTTTTTTCACGGTTCCGTACAGGAATAGCGGATTTGCCGTTTGCCGGCGCCGGCAAACGTGGCCAATTGCCCTTTGGCCGGGCCACCCCTATGTTGCGCCGCAACGCAACATAAGGAGGAAATCATGCGCTATCTGCACACCATGGTCCGCGTCGCCGACATCGATGCTTCGCTCGATTTCTACTGCAACAAGCTTGGCCTCAAGGAAGTGCGCCGCCATGAAAACGAGCAAGGCCGCTACACGCTGATCTTCCTCGCCGCCCCCGAAGACGAGCAAAGCGGCATCAGCGAGAAAGCGCCGCTGGTCGAGCTGACCTACAATTGGGACCCGGAAGACTACAAGGGCGGCCGCAATTTCGGCCATCTCGCCTATGAGGTCGACGACATCTACGCCACCTGTCAGCGGCTGATGGACAATGGCGTTACCATCAACCGGCCGCCGCGCGACGGCAACATGGCGTTCGTCAAATCGCCGGACGGCATCTCGATCGAGCTTTTGCAGAAAGGCCCGGCCAAGCCCAAGGCCGAACCGTGGGCCTCGATGCCGAACACCGGCAGCTGGTAACCGATCACGCCATCTTGAACGGACGCAGGCGGGCCCTGGTTCGGTTTTCGCGTCAGCATTCCCAAGGAGAATTCATTCATGCCGGCCAGCCATGTCGACGTCGCCACCGAACATGCCAGCCGCTATCTGCAGCAGCTGTGCAAACATTGGGCGCACAAGTTTCCCGTCGAATTCGACCCGAACGACGGCACCATCGATCTGACGCTCGGCCGCACGGTTCTCGATGCCGACCCGGCTGCGCTGCACATTGCAGTGACGACCGATGAAGCCGGCTCGCTCGAGCGCCTGGAAACGGTCGTCGCCGAGCACATCAAGCGCTTCGCCTTCCGTGAAGAGCTGGCATTCGACTGGAAACGCGCTCCGGCCGCGTAGACGACCTGTCAACCGCCGGCCTGGGCCATGTCCAGCAGCATCAGCACGGTGCGCCAATTGCGCGCCGTGCCCGGCACCTTCAGAACGCGCGGAATGAGATTGGCAAACACCGATTTGCCGAGCCCGTCAGGCGCATGCAGGTAGAGCACGTCGCCCTTGATCTCGAAGCGTTCGGGCCCGGTGCATTTTTCCGCCAGCCGGGCGACCTCCTCGGCGGTCGGCCGGCGCTCCAGCGCATAGGCATGCAGCTTGGTCGGCTCGCCGGCCACTTCCGGATAGGGATTGTCCGCCGCCAGCCGCTCGAGCCAGCCGAGATCGCGCACCATGATGCGTGAATGGAACCCCCATTTCTTCTCGAATTCCGCTTCCAACCGCTTGGTCAGCGTCGCCGCATCGCCATCTGGCGACCGGAACACGGCGTTGCCGCTCTGCACATAGGTGGCGACATCGGAGAAGCCGAGCTGCTCGAAAAATGACCTGAGTTCCGCCATCTTGACGATGCGGTTGCCGCCGACATTGATGCCGGAAAACAGCGCGATAAAAACGTTCGCCGGAGCGTTCGGAAGATCGTTGCTGCTCATATGATGAACCCGGCGAGCGTCTCGTTGTCTGTGATGTCCTGGTAATGGACGCTCTCGGCGTCGAAATTCGCCTTGAGCAGGTCGAAATTGCGGCGGTCCTTGGTTTCGATACCGATCAGCACCGAACCGAAATTGCGCGCCGATTTCTTCAGATATTCGAAGCGGGCGATGTCGTCGTCGGGACCCAGCAATTCGAGGAAATCGCGCAGCGCGCCGGGCCGTTGCGGAAAGCGGATGATGAAGTATTTCTTCAAGCCCTCGAAGCGCAGCGCCCGTTCCTTCACATCCGGCAGCCGCTCGAAATCGAAATTGCCGCCCGACACCACGGCGACGATGGTCTTGCCCCTGATTTCCTTCCTGGAAAAATCCTTGAGCGCATCGATCGCCAGCGCGCCGGCCGGCTCGAGCACGACGCCCTCGACATTGAGCATTTCGATCATGGTTGCGCAGAGCCGGTTTTCCGGGATCAGCCGCACGGTGTCGGCGGCAAACTCCCTGAGGTGGCGCAGCGGCTCGCGGCCGATCTCGGCCACCGCCGCGCCGTCGACGAAATTGTCGACCTTGGCGAGCTTGACCCGCTTTCCGGCGGCGAGGCTCTCGCTCAGGCTCGGGGCGCCGGCCGGCTCGCAAAAGACGAAACGTGTTTCTCGCTGCTGGTCGGCGAAATAATGGGTGACGCCGGCGGCCAGGCCGCCGCCGCCGACCGGCAGCATGACGATATCAGCCATGCGCGCACCGGGCATCTGGCCTGATATCTCGTAGGCGACGGTCGCCTGCCCTTCGATGATGTCCTTATGGTCGAACGGCGGCACCATGTGTGCGCCGGCAGTTTCGGTGAATTCGAGTGCGGCGCGGTAGCAGTCGTCGAAGAAATCGCCGACCAGCCTGATCTCGACGAATTCGCCGCCGAACAGCCGCGTCTTGTCGATCTTCTGCTGCGGCGTGGTCACCGGCATGAAGACGACGCCCCTCTTGCCGAAATGGCGGCAGACGAAGGCAAAGCCCTGCGCATGATTGCCGGCCGAGGCGCAGACGAACAGCTCGGCCTGATTGCCGGCGGCGAGCGTCTTGCGGAAGAAGTTGAAGGCGCCGCGGATCTTGTAGGAGCGCACCGGCGTCAGGTCCTCGCGCTTCAGCAGCACCCGCGCGCCGGTTTTCTTCGACAGATAGTCGTTTTCCTGCAGCGGCGTTTCCGGAAAGATCTCGCGGATCGCCGCAGCGGCAGCAGCGACGCGAGAGGAGAAACTGGTCATGGCACGAGCACCCCACAGGCTACGCGAGTTCGGTCCCGCTATTGCATATCTGGCCTCGTGAAGCCATTGTCCGGCCGCCCCGAAGGGGCATTTCCGGAATCAACGTAAGCATTTGGGGGCGTTTGCTCATGCCTGTCGCATCGGTTGCCCAGAAAACCGTGTCGCTGCCGGAGTTCGGCGAGCCGACGGTGATGCCGCTGGTTACGCGCGCCACCTATGAGGCCCGTATCGCGGCGCTGGTCGCACTTGGCCGGTTCGATGTCTTCGTCGTCTATGGCGACCGCGAACATGCGGCCAATGTCGCCTACCTCTGCGGCTACGATCCGCGCTTCGAGGAGACGCTGCTGGTCATCGTTCCCGGTAAGCCGCCGAAACTGCTGGTCGGCAATGAGGGCTGGGGCTATGCCGAGATCTGCGACGGGCCGTACGAGCGCGTGCTCTACCAGACGTTTTCGCTGCCGGCGCAGCCGCGCGACCGCTTGCAAGCGCTGGCCGACATCCTCGTCGATTGCGGCCTGAAAGCCCGCCAGCGCATCGGCGCCATCGGCTGGAAGCCGTTCGGCCCCGGCGATGCGGGTTTTGGCGAAACGACGCTCGACCTGCCGTCCTTCATCGCCGACACGTTGCGCAGCCTTGCCGGCGATAGGGGCGTGATCGTCAACGCGGCGAACCTTTTGATGAACCCTGCCGACGGCCTGCGCGCGATCAACGAGGCCGACCAGCTGGCCGCGTTCGAATTCGCCGCGACCTATTCCTCGCAAGGCCTGCGCAATGTCCTGCAAGGCATCGAACCCGGCATGACCGAATTGCAGGCGGCGCGGCTGATGGGTATCAACGGCCTGCCGCAATGCTGCCAGCCGATGCTGTCGGCCGGCAGGCGGGCGGCCTATGGCCTGCCGAGCCCGCGGCTCGAAATCATCAAGCGCGGCGACCCGATCACCATGGCCTATGGCATCCAGGGCTCGCTCAATGCCCGCGCCGGTTTTCTGGTCGAGGACGCGGCCGAGCTTCCGAGGGGCATCCAGGACTATGTCGAGAAGCTGGTCGCGCCCTATTTCTGCGCCGTCGTCGACTGGTACGAGACGGTCGGCATCGGCGTTCCCGGCGGCGCGTTGTGGCAAGCGGTGCACGACCGCATCGGCGATCGGTTCTTCGGCGTAGCGCTTAACCCCGGCCATCTCATCCATATCGACGAATGGATGCATTCGCCGGTATTTTCCAGCTCCGACATCAGATTGAAGTCGGGCATGGCCTTGCAGGTCGACATCATCCCGGCGACCGGCACCGATTATTTCACCACAAACATCGAGGACGGCATCGCGCTGGCCGACGAGGCGCTGCGCGAAGAGATCGCCGCGCGCTATCCCGAAGCCTGGCGCCGCATCGAGGCGCGCCGCGCCTTCATGACCGACGTGCTCGGCATAAGGCTGAAGCCGGAAGTGCTGCCGTTTTCCAACATTCCGGCGTTCCTGCCGCCGTTCTGGCTTTCGCGCAACAGTGCGATGGCAGTCGCGAGGCGCTGAGCGCATTTCGGCGCCTGCGACTTACTTCCGCCGCACTTGGCCTGTCCGGGAGGTGCGGCGGAGGTGGATGGGCCTTTGGTCAGGCCGGAGTGGAATTGCTTAAGTGCCCTTGAAGAAGATTTGCATCATTGTCCTTGCCGCGCTGCTCGCCGGCTGCGGCGGCCGCCAAACCGAGGAACTGCTCGGCAGCGCCATGATGGCGGTGCCGGTGACGGAAATCGCCGGCAATCACTCGATCTTCATCGCCACGACGCGCAAGCGCTCCGACGATCCCAACAAGGTCTTCGACGGCGAGCGCTCGGCGACGCTGAACTATGCCCGCGTCAACGTCACCGTCCCCGGCATCCACAAGACAGGCCAGATCGAGCGGCGCTCACGCGGCAAGTCGGACGATCCGGCCAAATACTTCATGGCTTCCGAGGTCGTCGGCTACGACACCCAGCCGAAATTCTCCAGCGCGCTCAGTGCCGACATCGCGGCGCGCGGCGGCCGTGTCATGGTCTTCGTCCACGGCTACAACACCGGCTTCGACGACGCCGTCTACCGCGTCACCCAGATCACCCATGATTCCGGCTATCCGGGCACGCCGGTGCTGTTTTCCTGGGCGTCGGGCGCCAAGACCACCGACTACGTCTACGACAAGGAAAGCGCCAGCGTTGCCCGCGACCAGTTGGAAGTGACGCTGAGAATGCTGGCGCAGACCGGCGCGCGGCGCATCGACATCGTCGCCCATTCGCTGGGGACCTGGGTTACCATGGAGGCGTTGCGCCAGCTCGCCATCACCGGCGACCGTGATCTGGGCGGCAAGCTCGGCGACGTCGTGCTGGCCTCGCCCGACATCGACGTCGACGTGTTCAAGAGCCAGATGCGCCGCTACGGCAAGCCGGACAAGCCGTTCATCCTGCTGCTCTCCGACGACGACCGGGCGCTGCGGCTCTCCGGCCTGATCGCAGGTGCGCGGCCGCGCGTCGGCGACTACAAGAACGCCGCCGACCTCGCCAGCTATGGCGTGTCGGTCGTCGATCTCTCCAGCGTCAAGGGAACCGACCGCTTCAACCACACCAAATTCGCCGATAATCCGGAATTGGTGCAGTTGATCGGCCAGAAGCTGCGCGAGGATGACGGGTTTGCCAGCGACCGCGAAGTGACAGACCGCATCGCCTCGGTCGGACAATAGCTGCATTGCGCGGCAGCGACCGTTGACCATTGCCGCACCATCGGAACAGTTTGAACTGGACCGTGCCGGCCTCTGCCTCTATCGAATAGGCCAAGACGTCTCCGGCTCGACGTCGCCTTTGCGGGAGCCCGCGTGATCGTGCCTTCGAAGATCTTTCTCGTCGTTGCGTTCGCGCTCGCGGTTACCGGCTGCGCCGGCCAGAACACGCACGATCTGCTCAACAAGACGACGATCATCGTGCCTGCTTCGGACATTGCGGCGACGCACAAGATCTTCGTCGCCACAACCCGGCAAAAGGCAATGAAAGAGCCCCGGCAGGTGTTCGACGGCGACCGTTCGCCGACCACCAGCTTTGCCAGCGTCGAGGTGACGGTGCCCAAAATCCACCAGCTCGGCGCCATCGAGCGGGTCAAGGGCTCGGCCAACAGCAATCCGGCGAAGGATTTCACGGCGACCGGCGTCACCTTCTACGAAGGCGCCCCGCAATTCGCCAAGGCGGTCGGCGCCGACATCGCCATGCGCGGCGACCGCGCGCTGGTTTTCGTGCACGGCTTCAACAACGGCTTCGACGACGGCATCTACCGGCTGACGCAGATCGCGCATGACACGAAATACCCAGGAACGCCGGTGCTGTTTTCGTGGGCGTCGAGCGGCAAGACGACCGGCTACATCTACGACAAGGAAAGCGCCAATGCGGCGCGCGACGATCTCGAAGCGACGCTGCGCATGCTCGCCAAGAGCCGCGCCAAGAGCATCGACATCATTGCCCATTCGATGGGGACCTGGGTGACCATGGAAGCATTGCGCCAGCTTGCCATCACCGGCGACCGCGACCTCGGCGGCAAGCTCGGCTACGTCATCCTGGCCTCACCCGACATCGACGTCGACGTGTTCAAGAAGCAGATGATCCGCTACGGCAAGCCCGACAAGCCGTTCGCCGTGCTGCTTTCGGGCGACGACCGGGCGCTCAGGCTGTCGACCCTGATCTCTGGCGACAAGCCACGCGTCGGCGATTATGGCGACGCGGCCGACCTCGCCAGCTATGGCGTCTCGGTGGTCGACCTGACCAAGACCAAGGGCGGCGACCGGCTGAACCACGCCAAATTCGCCGACAACCCGTTCCTGGTGCAGCTGCTCGGCGACCGCCTGCGCGCGCCGGCCGGCCTTGCCTCCGAAGAGACCGCGCCGGCCCAGCTCGACAATCTCGGCCAGGGCCTCGGCAAGGCCGTCGGTTCGGTCGCCGAAATCGTCATCACCACGCCGTTCAAAGTGCTGACCATCGCCACCGGCGGGTGAGCCGACCTCTGCTGCCAATCACGCCGGTGATTGGCAGCTGTCAACAAAAACGCTCTGCAGCGATCCTTCGCACCCCCCTCTGTCCTGCCGGACATCTCCCCCTCTAGTGGGGAGATTGGCCGCCACTTTCGGCTTTCGCCAATCTCCAACTCTGACGAACAACGCGCTGTCGACGAAACTGCCAATCTCCCCCCTTGAGGGGGAGATGTCCGGCAGGACAGAGGGGGGCGCTGTCCCTCCAGGGTTCAGTGATTCTTCAAACGAACAAATCAACCTTCTGAAAAGTCGTCACGTCGATAAGGCCGACGTCGGAAATCCTGAGCTCGGGGATGACGACCAGCGCCAGCAACGAGTGCTGCATGTAGGCGTTGTTGAGCGAGCAGCCCATCTGGCGCATGGCGTCGCTGAGTTGGTCCGCCTTGGCGGCGACGATTTCCGCCCGCTCGTTGGACATCAGCCCGGCGATCGGCATTTCGACCAGCGCCAGCTCCTTGCCCTTGGAGAACAGCACGACGCCGCCGCCGACCTCGCCCAGCCGGTTCACCGCCAATGCCATGTCCTGCTTGTTGGTGCCGACGACGATGATGTGGTGGGCATCATGCGCCACGCTCGAGGCCATGGCGCAGTCGCCGATATAGCCGAAGCCGGAGACGAAGGCGTTGGTGACGCCGCCGGTGCCCTTGTGGCGCTCGACCAGCGCGATCTGGCAGACATCGTTGCGACGGTCCATGGCGACCAGCCCGTCCTCGACGGCAAGATCGACCTCCAGCGCCCGCGTCGGCGCCTGATTCTCGATGACGCCGATGACCCGCACCCGCACCTCGTTGGCGCCCAGGGGTGCGGCGATGTCGAAATCGCCGGCCTTGAGCTTCCTGCCGAGCTTGACGGTGTTCTTCGCCGTCCGCGGATAGTTGTAGGCCGGAATGTCGATTTCGAGCTTGCCGCCCTTGGCCAGCCTGACGCCGCGGCCATAGACCTCGTCGATGGTCATTTCGGCGAGGTCGGAGACGATCAGCAGATCGGCGAGCCGTCCCGGCGCGATCGAGCCGATCTCGCGCTCCAGCCGGAAATGCTGGGCGGTGTTGAGCGTCGCCATCTGGATCGCCGTCACCGGCTTCAAACCCTGGCTGATGGCGTGGCGCACGACCCGGTCCATATGGCCTTCGTGCACCAGCGTGCCGGAATGACTGTCGTCGGTGCACAGGATGAAGTTGCGCGGGTCGAGCCCGCTCTCCGTCACCGCCTTGATCTGCGAGGCCACATCATACCAGGCCGAGCCCAGCCGCAGCATTGCCTTCATGCCCTGGCGGACGCGGGCGATGGCGTCCTCGGCGCGCGTGCCTTCGTGATCGTCCTCGGGGCCGCCGGCGACATAGCCGTGGAACGGCAGGCCGAGATCGCGCGAGGCATAATGCCCGCCGACCGTCTTGCCGGCCCTCACCGTCGCGGCGATCTCGCCCGACATCACCGGATCGTTGGCGGCGACGCCGGGAAAATTCATCACCTCGCCGAGCCCGATGATGTTTTCCCAGCTCATCGCTTCGGCAACGTCGGCGACGGTCAGCTCGGCGCCGGCATGCTCCAGCCCCGGTGCCGAAGGCACGCAGGACGGCATCTGCACGAGTACGTTGACCGGCATGGCGACGGCCTCGTCATGCATCAGCCGCACGCCCGGCAGGCCGAGCACATTGGCGATCTCATGCGGATCGATGAACATTGAGGTGGTGCCGTGCGGGATCACCGCGCGGCAGAATTCCGTCACCGTCACCATGCCGCTCTCGACATGCATATGCGCGTCGCAAAGCCCCGGCACCAGATAGCGGCCGCCGGCATCGACCACCTTGGTGCCCTGGCCGATGGCATGGCCGGCGTTCGGGCCGCAATAGGCAAAGCGGCCGCCGGCAATGGCGATGTCGGTGCCGGCGATGATCTCGCCCGAATGGACGTTGACCCAGCGCCCGTTGCGGATGACGAGATCGGCGGGCTTGCGGCCCATGGCGACATCGACCAGATGCGTCGCCATCTCGGCCCAGGGTTTTGGTTTCGTCGCATTGGCGGTCTTCGGCATCAACAGGCTCCTCTTTGCCCGACTGTGCCAAGCCGCGAGGATTTTGACCAGCGAGGAAGCGAGGGTCGACAGCGAAACTGCCGATCTCCCCCCAAGCGGGACCCAAAGTGGGGGGAGATGTCGCCGAAGGCGACAGACGGGTCGCGCGCCGACCTCTCAAGACCTGGGTTCCTCGCCCACCGCGAAGCGGGGGAGAGGTGGGCGCGCAACCGCCGGCGCGGGGGCCGGTAGTAGTGCGGCCGGGGCCGCGCCCCCGGGGGGGG
>NZ_JAMYRZ010000027.1:0-91288 GCF_040321675.1 Mesorhizobium sp. M0296 | reverse complement strand
GTTCCCATCAGCCATCGCATCAAGAAATGCGCCTGGAACGACGACTATCTCATCAATGCCATCACTCATATGCGATAGCCCTGCCCTCAAGGGGGGAGATCGGCAGCTTTGGTTTTGCCGCTCATCCTGCAACGTTGGAAATTGGCGAAAGCAGTCGCGACAGCAAATCTCCCCCCTTGAGGGGGAGATGTCCGGCAGGACAGAGGGGGGCGCGACAGAACGCAAGCCTTCCCCATTGGCGTCGCCCCTCCGATGAACCGCTTCGCCGAGCTTCTCGACCGGCTGGTGCTGACGCCGTCGCGCAACGGCAAGCTGACGCTTTTGACCGACTATTTCCGCAGCGTCGAGGATCCGGATCGCGGGCTGGCGCTGGCGGCGATCACCGGCGATCTGTCCATCGCCGCGGTCAAGCCGGCGATGCTGCGCACTCTGGTGATCGAGCGCATGGATCCGGTGCTGTTCGGCTATTCCTACGACTATGTCGGCGACCTGGCCGAGACCGTGTCGCTGGTCTGGCCGCAGGCGCCGGTCGACATTGCGAGCCACGAGCCGACGCTGGCTGAGGTGGTGGCGAAGCTGCAGGCGGCGAGCCGTTCCGACGGGCCGCAGGTGCTGGCCCGGCTGCTCGACAGCGCCAGCACTTCGGCGCGCTTCGCCATCATAAAGCTGGTCACCGGCGGCCTGCGCATCGGCGTCTCGGCGCGGCTGGCCAAGCAGGCGCTGGCCGATTTCGGCAAGGTCGATATCGCCGAGATCGAGGAACTCTGGCACGGGCTGACGCCGCCTTATACCGGGCTGTTCGCCTGGCTGGAAGGCAAGGCCGAAAAACCCAGGAAGACGGCGCTGGCGCTGTTCAGGCCGGTGATGCTGTCGAATGCCGTCGGCGACGGCGACCTCGAAAAGCTCGACCCGGCCGACTACGCGGCCGAATGGAAATGGGACGGCATCCGCGTCCAGGCGGTTTGCGAAGGCGGCATTCGCCGGCTCTATTCGCGCACCGGTGACGATGTCTCCGGCGCCTTTCCGGACCTTGCCGAGGCCATGGATTTTTCAGGCGCCCTCGACGGCGAGCTTCTGGTGGGAGACCCCAGGCAGGCGACGGGCACCTTCTCGGACCTGCAGCAGCGGCTGAACCGCAAGAGCGTGTCACCCAAGACCCAGCAGCAATACCCGGCCTTCATGCGCTGCTACGATGCGCTGCAGATTGGTGACGAGGATTTGCGCGGACTTCCCTTCCGCGAACGGCGCGGCCGGCTCGAGGCCTTCGTCAGGACACTCGATCCGAGCCGCTTCGATCTGTCGCCGCTGGTCGAATTCACCAACTGGCAGGCACTCGAGGAATTGCGCCGCAAGCCGCTGCATCCGGTCATCGAAGGCGTCATGCTGAAGCGCTGGGATTCGCCCTATGTGGCCGGGCGGCCGAAGGGTCCGTGGTTCAAATGGAAGCGCGATCCGCACACGGTCGACGCCGTGCTGATGTATGCCCAGCGCGGTCACGGCAAGCGCTCGAGCTTCTATTCCGACTACACATTCGGCGTCTGGTCCGGGCCGGAAGGATCGGAGGAGCTGGTGCCGGTGGGAAAAGCCTATTTCGGCTTCACCGACGAGGAACTGAGGCAAATCGACAAATATGTCCGCGACAATACGATCGAGCGCTTTGGCCCGGTCCGCTCGGTGCGTGCCGACCGCAGGAACGGGCTGGTGCTTGAGGTAGCCTTCGAAGGGCTCAACCGCTCGACGCGGCACAAATCCGGCGTTGCCATGCGCTTTCCGCGCATTTCGCGGCTGCGCTGGGACAAGCCGGCGGCCGAAGCCGACCGCATCGAGACGCTGCAGGCGCTGCTCGATAGTTAATGCATGTCGCGCAAAAAGCAGCGGTTTTGCGGTAACGACATGCATCAAAACAAGAACCTGAAGCGCATCGCATGAGGCCTGTCCGAACGCGACGTGCTTTAGGGAACGACTGAAACGCGGATCTCGTAGATGTCGACCGACTTGCCCTGCTTGTCGAAGTCGGAATTGATGGCGATGGTGCCGGCAGCACCCGGACGCTTGTCGGGAAAGCGCACGTCGAACAGATATTCATTGCGCTCGCGACCGACCGCATAGCGCTTGCGGCCGCAGTCGCCGAGTTCGCCGAAATTGCAATCGACGGAAATCTGCGTCTCCTGCCCCTCCTCGGAGCGCGCGATGATGTCGAATGTGGCATGCTTGCCGGCTAGTTTTTCCAACACGCCTTGTCCGACGTCGAAGCTGATGGCCGAACCGGATGCACCCGAGCGGATGCGCAGGAAGGAACCGCTTTCGTCCTGGATGACGTCGGCCTTGGCGTCCGACGGTGCATTGACCTGCGTCGGGTCACCCGGCGAAAAGACGTTGATCCAGTCGCGCGCCTCGTCCTGCTCGCCCTGCTTCGGCGGCGAAGCGGTGTCGTCCGGCGTGAAATCTTCGCCATCGACCGTTGGCGGCGCTTCCGGTGGCGCTGTGTCGAGCTCGGTCGCCGATTTGAAGACGCCGGTCTGGTTGGCGAAATAAAGGCCGATGCCGGCGGCTGCGAGCAGCGTCACACCGAAGAAGATCGCGGTCAAAGGCAGGCGCCGCCGCCTCGCCCGCCGGTCGTCGCGGTCGGGCGTCACTTCCGCGTCGTCGGTTTCGACGTCGGCTTCGGTCGGAACCGAGGCCCCCATGTCGATCACCGGCGCCTCGGCAACAGGCGCATCGGGCATGATGTCGGGAACGACCGGCAGGACGCGCGACCGGGGGGCATCGGATTCGGGCGGCTGCGCCGGACCGTCAACGACGACATCGGGCGACGGCGCGGCTTCAGCTTCGGCCGGGGGCTCCACCTCCGGTGCTGCCTCCAAACTGTCGGTCGGCGCGGCGACGTCGGCAACCGCCGGCAGGAATTCCGATTCGATTTCGGTGATCTTCGCCTGGACCGCCTTGCGCCGCTTGATGGCGACTTCCACCGTGACGTTTGGATTGGCCTGCAGGGCACGGTCGAGTGCCGCGAAAGCCGATCGATAGACCCGCTCGCGAAACGTCCGGTCGTCGGCATTGCCTTTCTCGAAGGCATTGCGGATCGCTTTTTCGATCGCGTCCAAGCGAATTCCCTCTGCAATTTCACTCACATTGCCATGATCGTTAGCCGCAGGCGACCAATCAATCAACAAGCGAGCGGCTGCATTCTGCCTTGCCGAGGGGCACAAAGCTCATTTCGGCGGTTTTCGGTAAAGGAATCAACATTTTTCGCTGATTTTCCCGCCACGGCCAATGTGGCGGACGGGGCGGACTGCCGATACGGCATCACGCGGCCAATGGTAGATCCGCGCGGCGGCTGCCCTTGCGCCCGGCCGGAGGCGGCACGAATTGCCTCGTCCTGAAATCGTGACTGCCATCTTGAATTCGCGGCCGGTTGCGTCTATCACGCAGCCCATCCTGGAAGCTCGGCTTCCCGGGCCGCTTTAGCTCAGTTGGTAGAGCACATCATTCGTAATGATGGGGTCAGGTGTTCGAGTCACCTAAGCGGCACCATTGATTTCCTGTAGGAATTTGGCGCTTTTTGCCTCTTTCTCCAAAGCCGTCGGAGGTCTGGGCCGCAGCAAGCGCTGGGGTCGCGAGGAGGCACCGCATTCTGAGTCGCATTACAGGGATCAACTGCGCTTAGTTCAAGGCTACGAAGTACGAAGGCATTTCATAGCAGGCGAAGAGACGCACCTTGACAGCTAACATCGACTGACCGAGCCAGTCGATGGTGCCAAGCTCTAGCTGATGCAGATCGCTAGTGGCGCTGTCCTGCGAATCCCATATGCAGCCGACACGATTGTAGTGCGATGCTTGTGCCGTCCCATTCGGCATGTCCGCTGTAATCAGTTGCATCAGGTCGGGAGAAAAAGTGCGAGGATCAAATTTGCTGGCGGCATATGTCACCCCAATCTTTGCGATCATCTGACAAAAGCGCACGGTATCGATTGCCTGAGTTGAAAGAGTTCCGATCTCGTATTGCTCCAGATTCCTTTTCGAGGCGTTGATGTTGTGCATCCGGAGGCGATATAGCCCATCAGTGTCCGATGAGCGGCTGCTGTATACTGATGCGGGGAAAAGCATCGGGAGCACGAGGACCGTGGGGTAGTGGATGATCGGAATGAAGACCCGATCAGATTCTTCACGACCGATATCAGCCGGGAAATTGGTGTTCTCTATCACCCCGCTCTTTCCATTAAGACCGAGATGCTTTCTGACAGGGTCAAACATGTGCCGGGCGATTTCGCTTTCGAACCGGGCGGTGATCGCCTGACATGCGACACACGTGGCCCTTCGCAACTCTATCCCTGCACCCAAGAACTCCGGAACGATGTGCTCGTCTGTTAGCTTCAAGGCCTTGCCTTTAGCATCTTTATCACGTCCGCAAAACGCACAGTATCCGAGTGGGGGGAGGGCCTGACGCGCTTTGACGGGTGAGAAGGACATCGAATGCGTGGAAGTAAATGACCCTGCCGATCGCAGGTAGAGCGCGCCCGAACTTGGCATGCTCACGGTCTTCCCCCTTTCGGGCAGCAGATCGAGGTCGGCCCAAGAAAACTTCAAATATCGACTGGCTTCGGTAAGTGGGCTGTTATCACCGCGCATTGCGCCTCCGGTGGGTTCTCAAACGTTGGCAGCCCGGATGTAGACCAAACCGGTGGCCACAGGAACTCAGTGACCGCCCATGCGTGTTATTGCGGCGGCAACGTCCGACCACACTCCAAACGACGGCGCACACGCAGTCCGCAGAACAAGCCATGTGGCATAAACCACGTCCGGACTCCAGAAGTCGCCGTCCCCCATTTTCCCATGCGCAAGCTCATTACGCACCGATGCGCCACCCCGGAAGTTGAAGAGAAGATCGACTTCTTGCAACATCGCAGCCGGGATCATTGTAAGCAGGGGATCGCGGTACTCTTCTAGCAGGCGGCTCAGCATTGCCTCTTCCTGAGTGCCGTCAGGATTGATCCGGTTCGTCTCGATGCCGTTCAAGGCGAGCATATACCTTAACGAGTTCTCCAGTTGCGGGAGGACCAAGTGTGCAGCCTCGATGTCATCGCCTGCGAGGAACCGGAACGCGCCCTTGGCGAAGATCAGTTCATGGTCAGGCGGCACGAATGCGCTTGCCTGCATGATCGGCATAAACATGGCGAGGGAGACGTAATGCTCGTTCATGATCACACGGCGGATGGTGTTGATCTTACCAGCCACGGCCATTTGTCGTCGAAACTGTTCCTGCTGGTTGATCAGGAAGCGCACTTGATCCTCATCAGGAGGGCCAGCGAAGCTTAGGCCGGGAGCCTTGAACCGTGTCCGGCCTTGATGGTCGCTCAGCGTCATCGGCATCATAGCCGATATGCTGCCATAGCCATTTTCGAGAACCTGCTTTCGGAGTGCGTCGGGCTCAGGCGAGCGTTCGCAAGTAAAGAGCGCCTTAAGCACATCCGGGAGCGGCTTCCCACTAACAACCGTTTCGATCGCGCCGACAAGTTCGGTGATATCCTGCTCATGCGAGAAGCTCGACATCTCATCTCGGATGTTCGGTTGGATAGCGTTGAGACGATCCTGTAGCTCACGGCGGCGTTGCGCGGTGCCCGGTATCGGACGCAACGCTTCAATCGCGCTGTCGAGGAAACTGACCTGCACCATGGCAGACTCGGGACGCGCATCGGCGTTGCCGACATACGTCTCGGCCGCAGCGATCAAGCAACGGCTCTCGTTCTCGTTATCCTTCGCCCGATGGTATGCGCGGGCCGCGAGTTGCCATAGCTCACGCTGACAGAAATGATCCCCTGCAATCTTGTCGTGCGTTGCCAGATGTTCGGCGGCGTCCGCCACGGCCTTCGGCTCCCAGATGCCATTGTCAAGGTTGACGGGCGCGATATGGACAAATCCCCACGAGTCATTCGAGCCTGCCGCCATCTGGGAAACATCGGATATGACGTTGCGCAGTGGATCGAACTCGGCTCGATCCCAGCCCATGCGGCGCGCGATGATAGTTGCCCTTCTCAGAAGGTCGCATCCCGTGACGCATGCCGCGCTCTTTTTCTCAAAGGCGAACTCGGCTTCGCCGCGAAAGACCATCGCCACGCAATCGACGTAGGCGCCAACGGCGCGCATCCCAGCATTGGCGTTCTTCGGCACCCGCAACCGGCAAACATCGCACACACGGGCTCGCAGGGCCGGACTCGGGATATCAGGCGAGAACGCTGCCAACACCTCTATTTGCTCTGCGAGGAGATCGCCGGGAATGAGCGTACGCCGACCACTGAACGTCGCCATGGGCTGGAAAGGCTCGACGCGGTTCTCCGGCACGAAGTGGTATGAGGCGATACCGGAAAGGACCTGCAAGGCATCTGCGGCGGGATCACCTACCTCACGTGCAGCCGTCGCTGCTGCTGCAAGCCGAGTATGCGTCCCCTGAATATCGACCTCATTGGGATTATCGATCGAGGCCGTCACCGACTTCAATCGGAAAGTCTCGATAGGAACGACAAATGCTACGCCGGGAGCAGGTGCGCCCTGCGTGGGCTCTTGATCTTCCGCTTCGCTCGACTCGTCGGTTGACATGGCTGCTAGCCTATCAGCTATCCAGTGAGAAGGCGAAATTACCCGCCACGTCACAGCATCTCGATGCCTGCATGACGATGAGCTTAGTCGCCTGTCATTTCGCATTCTGCGATCCTTTGCTAGACATGGTGTATTTGCCTGACGCAGGGTGGGGGGAATTCGAATGGACGCCGAAACTTGGCAACGCCTGCTTTCACTGGAGAGCCGAGATGTCGTCTCTCGGTGGTTCCAAATGCTCCACAAAAACGATCTTAATGCCCGGCGCGCCAAGGAAATCATCGCGTCAGCCAAGCAGGCGCGTGAATTCTTCAGGAGCTCGGCCGGTGCGAGCTATGCAGTCCGGCCTCTGCTTACATTCTATGGCGTTGCATCATTGAGCCGTGCACTCACATTGGTGTTCAGGAAGAACGGTGGCGAGGAGGGATTGGCTAAAGGGCACGGATTGGAAACTGTCGCATGGTCCGGCCGGCTATCAGGCGACCTTAGTCTAGCCCTTGCAGGTGTAGGTGCGTTGCAAGTTCGTACCACCGGAGGGTTGTTTTCCGACTTGGTGACCGCAACGAAAAATCGCATTGCCTTGCATGTCCGCTCGGAGGCCGTCGACTGGAGGCTCGATTATGATGTGCCCGCAATAGGCCACGAGTTTGCTCTCTTAGACATCCTCGACCGATTGCCCGATGTTGAAAACCAATTTGCGCATTTGAAACGCGATTTGCGCTATGTCGGTATACAGGACATCAGTTTCACGACCGAAGCCGGGCTGTCGTTGAAGGTTCGCGCTGAGGGGCTCAAGCACTTCCGTTCGGATTTCACCGACGCAGGATACTCGATAGCAGAACAAGGAGAAATGGTAGTCATCACCGCTGACGCCGCGCTCTTCTCACAGCATACACCACAGTTTCTGCATACCTATGTGCACAAGATGTTCGACACGATCCCACACCTGTATCTAGTCTCGCAATTTGGGCCGGGTAAGCAATATTCCCAGATCGCAGTCACCTACGTGCTGGCCTATTTCCTCGGCATGTTAGCGCGGTACTATCCAACTCATTGGACCGCCCTCATGATGGGGGAGAAAGGGGATGCGCTCTGGCCTAGCATCAACGCAGCGCAGCATTACGTTGAGATCGCATTTCCAGAGTTGGTGCTGGAACTGATTGAAGATGCTCTAAAAACCACTGAAACGCCCTGATAGATTTAAAATGGGGTTAGCAGAATGCGAGGTATTCAGCCGCCGTCGCTACCGGCATCTTCCCCCGCTGCGGCGGGACCGTGCTTCATGAAACGGGAGTGCCACCCCAGCGACGCCACCGTCTTCAGCGCGCCGTCGAGCATGTCGCCCTTCTCGTCCTTCAGTGCTGCTTCGCGCAGGCGCCGGATCCAGTCGGCGGCATCCGGACGGCCCTTGACCAGGTCGAGCGCCGACAGCACCCGGTCGAATTTCGACTGCGCGCGGGCGTGGGTGTCGCTGTAGCCCTTGATCAGCCGGCGGCAGTTGAGGATCTCCGTGCCAAGCGCGTAGTCCTCGCCGACTTGGCCCAGCGCCAGCGCATACCAGCGCTCGAGATGCGCGGTCTCGATCTTGTGGCGCAGCAGCCGGCGGCGCCAGCGGCGCAGGCCGCCGATGAACCACAATGCGGCAAAGCCGGCAAAACTGTCGGTGCGGATATGGCGGCCGCGGTTGATGCGGCGGTCGAGGAAGGCGGCGAGCTTCGGCCGCGCCTCGATGTAGCTGCCGAGCCCGGCCGGCAGCGTGCCGCAGAATTCCTCGATGCGCGGATGGAAATATTCGGTCACCTGCAGGACCGAGCCGTCCTTGACGCCAACCTCACGGCGTACGCGTCGGTCGCGGCTAGAACGCGTCTTCAGGTCGGCGACGCGGATCATGTCGTCGTAGCACATCGCGTTGGCCAGATGCTTGGCGGCGGCGATCGACAGCGCGTAGGCGTGTTCGGCATCGTCCAGAGCGACCGCCCGGTCGAGCCTATCGAGATACTCGCCGCCATAAGCAACGTCCTGATAGTCGACCACTTTTTTCAGGCCGCGAAGCGCCATGTCGCGCACGGGTACAGGCAGCGTGGCGACGCGCGCCGCCAATTGTTGCCAGCCCTTCAACAGGCTTTCCGGGCCGCTGACTTCTGTCGCGGCGCCCGAGCCGGTTTCAGCGGCCGCCGGCCCTGCAGTCTTGTCGCCCGAAGGCGCACTCGCGATGCCGCGCGCCCGATCGTAGGCGGCGCCGAAGGCGGCGAGGCTGGCCTTCACACCGCGGCCGCCGGCACTGACCGCCTGCTCATAGCTTTCGCGACTGAACGGCAAGGCGTCGGAGCCGGCCAGCGCGCCGAGCAGGCTGGCCGAGATCATCGAGCCATTGTCGGCGGCGATCTTCTCCATGTCGAAGGCAATGAAGCGCTTGGCCGCGGCTTCCGCCGTGGCATGCACCTTGGCGGACGAGGCGCGACCGTCGCCGGGCTCGATCTTCTCCGAGACCGCGGCGATGCGGTGCGACGAGGCGATCAGCGTCGTGCGCTCGGGCGTGACGAAGCCGCGGATGATGGCGCGGCCGGCCTCCATCAGTTCGGCGGCAATCAGGATGTCGACGTCGCCCTGCGACGGCGACAGCGCGAAGACCGGCAGGCGGCCGGTGTCGGGGCACATTTCGACATAATAGATGGTGGCGCCGGTGCGCTGGGCGACGCCGGCGACCGAGGTCGATTGCGCGACGTAGCCGTTGCGCTCGGCGACGTCGGTGATCCAGTCGGCCAGCACGCCACCGCCCTGGCCACCGACCGCCAGCACGGCAAGCTTGATGACGCGCTCGTCTTCGGGGGCGCCGGCTTTCGAGCGCGATGAGGGCACGGCGTCAAGCATCGGCGAATATCAGGCGCCGGCTTTCACGGCGCCGCTGCAAGAGACCGATCATGGCGCGGCGAGCGGCTTCAAGGAAACGGTCCCAGCGGCTCGGATTGTGCACGACATCGGCGCGGTAGAAGGATGGGCAGAGCACCGCCGCATCGGCGACCTCGCCGCAATTGCCGCAACCGACGCAGCTTTGGTCGATATGCGCCACCGGATCGTCGCGCAGGGGGTCGTCCAGCGACTTCACCGACAGCGACGGGCAGCCGGAAAGCCGCATGCAGGCATGGTCGCCGGTGCAGATATCTTCGTCGACGCCGAATTTCGGCTTGACTATGCGCGCCCCGCCCTTGATCGCCTTGTCGACCAGCGGCTTTTCGCGGCGCTGCCGGTTGAGCATGCATTCGGACGAGGCGACAATGACTTTCGGGCCCTTTTCGTCCGTCGTCAGCGCCTCGCGCAGCGTGTCTTGCATCTTGGTTACGTCGTAGGTGCGGTCGATGTGGCGCAGCCATTTGACGCCCATGCCCTTCACCGCCTCGGTGATCGGGTGCTTGGTCGACTTGGTCTTGTTGCCGGCGCGGGACGACAGGATGTCCTGGCCGCCGGTGGCGGCCGAATAGAAATTGTCGACGATGACGATGACGCCGTCGTTCTTGTTGAACACCGCGTTGCCGATCGACGAGGTCAGACCGTTGTGCCAGAAGCCGCCGTCGCCGACGAAGGAGATCGAGCGGCGCTTGGCATCGGGCGAATTGAACGCCGAAGCCGAGGCCGGCCCCAGCCCGTAGCCCATGGTAGTGGCACCTAGCTCGAAAGGCGGCATGATCGAGAACAGATGGCAGCCAATGTCGGAGGCGATGTGGTGCTTGCCCAGCTCCTGCTCGACCAGCTTGGTGGCGGCGAAGATCGGCCGCTCCGGGCAGCCGACGCAGAAGCCGGGCGGCCGGCCCGGGACGACGTTGATCAGGTCGGCGGTGTCGAGCCCGTCGCCGATCTTGTTCGGCGCGCGGACCTCGCTTGGCAGCAGATGCGGGATGGTGGCGCGCAGGAACGATCCGATGCCGTCGAGCATCACCTGGCCGGTATATTCGCCGGCCATAGGCAGATGTTCCTTGCCGACGAGCCTGGTGCCGCGGCCGGCCTTGTGCAGCATCGCGGCAAAGGCCTGTTCGATGTAGTTGGGCTGGCCTTCCTCGACGACGAGGACGGCGTCCTTGCCTTCGCAGAAAGACAGGAACTCGTCGTCGACTAAGGGATAGACGGCGTTGAGCACATAGAGCGGCACGTCGGTGTCGCCATAAGTGTCGGCGAGGCCAAGCCGCTGCAGCGCCCGGATGACCGAATTGTACATGCCGCCCTGCATGACGATGCCGACCGAGCCGTGCTCCGGGCCGAAAAACTCGTTGATCTTGTTGGTGCGGATGAAATCCACCGCCGCCGGCCAGCGTTTCTGCACCTTTTCCTTCTCGTGCAGGAAGGACGCGGGCGGCAGCACGATGCGGCCGGTGTCGCGGCGCGGCGCCTCGAGCGCATCGGCCACAGTCATTGCCGGGCGCTTGTTGTCCTTGGCGATGAAATGGCCGTGGACATGGCAGCAGCGAATACGGACCTGCAGCATGACCGGCGTGTTGGAAACCTCGGACAGCTCGAAGCCGTCCTGCACCGCCTTGACGATCGACGGCAGGTTCGGTCGCGGGTCGAGCAGCCAGACCTGGCTCTTCATGGCAAAGGCGTGGCTGCGCTCCTGCATGATCGAGGAGCCTTCGCCGTAATCCTCGCCGACGATGATCAATGCACCGCCGGTGACGCCGCCGGAAGCGAGATTGGCGAGCGCGTCGGAGGCGACATTGGTGCCGACCGTCGACTTGAAGGTCGCCGCGCCGCGGATAGGATAATGCACCGATGCGGCAAGCATGGCGGTGGCCGTGGCTTCCGAGGCGCTCGCCTCGAAATGCACGCCGAGCTCGCCCAGGATATCCTGCGCGTCGGCCAGCACGTCCATCAAATGGCTGATCGGCGCGCCCTGATAGCCGCCGACATAGCCGACGCCGCATTGCAGCAGCGCCTTGGTGATGGCGAGAATGCCTTCGCCGGAAAACTCCTCGCCGGCGCCGAGCCTGAGCTTTTCGACTTCCTTGGCAAAAGACCGTTCGGCCATTTTGGGCTCCTTCCGTTACCGCCCCGATGGCGGCGCGTAAGATCAGATGTCGTGCTTGCGAATGTTCTTCAGCATCTTCTGCAATGTCGCGATCAGCGCCGCGTATTCGGCATCGTCGACATCGTCGAACATTGCCTCGAAAGCGTCGTGCATGGCCGGCCAGGCGCGCGCGAACTCGGCGCGGCCATCGTCGGTCAGGAATACATGGCGGATACGGCTGTCGGTGACCCCCTGCTCGCGCCGCACAAACCCTTGCCCCTCCAGCGTGTCGAGCGTCCGGCTCAAGGTCGACTGCTCGATGACGGTATAGACCGAGAGATCGTTGACGGTGACGCCATCGGTGACCGACAACACGGCCAGCGTGCGCACCTGCGGAATGGTCAGGCCCTGCCTGCGGAAATTGTCACGCAAGGTGGCGTTGTAGCGGCCCATGATGCGGTTCATCAGATAGGGCGCGAATTGCTGCAGGCCGATCTGGCCCAAAGTCGAGATGCGCTGGCGCTTTTCAACCTTCTGTTCCATCACAGCCTCCCCGCCAGGAGAAAGCCGGAGCCGCCGCCCAAGCCAGCACCCGGATGGGTCGAGGCACCGATGTGGTAGAGACCCCTGACCCCGGTGGCGTGATTGCGGCTCGTCTTGAACGGCCGCCACAGAAACGACTGGTCGATAGCCGAGGAACCGCCATAGGGGTCGCCGCCGACCAGATTGATGTTCATCGCTTCCAGGTCGGCCGGCGAACAGGCGCGGCGTGCGATGACGCTGTCTTTGAACCCATCGATATGGCTGGCGAGGATCGCTTCGGCACGGTCGGCATAGGCTTCGCGCAGCGCCTCGGTCCAGCGACCGTCTGCCGGTGTCTGCAGTTTGCCGGCGGCATCGCCCTTGATATGCCGTGGCGCCTCGGGCAGTTGCAGCCACAGGACCGCCTTGCCGTCCGGGCAGCGCGACGGGTCGAGCGCGTGCGGCTGGCCGACGCACATGGTCGGCACCTCCGGCAGCATGCCGCGCACGGCTTCGTTGCAGGCCTTCGAGACGCCGTCGAGCCCCGGCGTCAGATGCAGCAGCGCGACCTTGTCCAGGCCCTCGCCGCGCCATGCCGGCGGCTTGTCCAAGGCATAGTGGATCTGGAAATTGCCCTTGCCGTAGCGGTATTTTTGCGCTGCCTCGACGTCGGCTTTCGGCGCCGCGTCGCCGAGCAGCCGCTCGTAGAGCTGGGTTGGCGTGACCGAGCAGATGACGCTCTTGTTCACGTTGATCGTTTCGCCCGAAGCCAGCCGCACGCCGGCGGCGCGGCCTCCGCTTTGGACAATAGCCGCGACGTCGGCGCCGGTGCGGATTTCGCCGCCACGTTCCCTGATCAGGGCTTCGAAGGCGGCCAGCAGATTCCTGGCACCGCCCTTGACGATCGGCGCGCCGGCCGCCTCAAGCGCGAAGGCGATGACCTTGGCGATCTGGCCGGAGAACGCGTCCTCAGGCCCGAGGCCGGCATGCAGCACCCAGGGCGCCCACAGCGCGCGCATGGTTTCCGACTGGTAGGTGCTTTCCAGCCAACCGCGCGCCGGCACCAGCGCGCTGCCGAGAAAGGCGGCAAGGCCACGCGGGCCGCGCCGCCAGGCTTCACCCGCCAGCAGCCTGGCCGTCGGGTAGGACCACAGGCTGCCACCGAGCAGTCCGAACAGCAGACCGGCGTTGCGCTCGATCTCGCCGACATCGTTTGCGTGCCGGTCGCCGTCGGCCGCGGCAAGCGCATTGATCGCCGCCACATTGGCGATACGATCGGTGCGCAGGACGGCATGGCTGCCGTCCGGGCGCAGCACACCGGTCGGCGTGGAGGTGTTGCAAAACTCCAGGCCGTGCCGCGCCAGATCCTTGCCCAGCGCCGCATAGGCCGGCGAGGTGATGAACAGGACAAAGGTCGTCGCCATCACGTCGTGGATGAAGCCGGGCGCGGTGATTTCTTCGGTGCGCATGCAGCCGCCGATGCGGTCGTTGCGCTCGAGCACCAGCACCTTCGCCCCCTTGCCGCCAAGCATCGCCGCGCAGACCAGCGCGTTGATGCCGCTGCCGACGACGATGTGATCGGGAGCGCTCATCGATGCGTGCTCCTAGCCGGCAGGAGTTCAATTGCAGAGATTGGCGCTCTACGGCGCCGTAGAGCCGCAGCTTTGCAAGGCTGCCGCTCCCACTCCGTCACCACAGTGCCACTTCCGCACATGATCTTCTCCCGAAGACCGCAGCTACCCTATTGCCTTGGCACCAACGCCAACGCGCGGATCGGGCTGCCGGTGCCGTGCTCGATCTTGAGCGGCGCCGCGATCAGGATCGCGCCTTTCGGCGGCAGCCGGTCGAGGTTGCAGAGGCTGGCGAGGCCGTAGCGGTTGGCCTTGTGCATCAGGCTATGCGCCGGGAACGGCGGCTCCATTCCCCCTGCTTTTCCAGCATCCGTGCCGATCGTCTCGCTGCCCCAGCCCTTGATGTCCTTGCTAATCAGATACTGGATGGCTTCGGCGGTCGGGCCAGGCGTGTGCGGTCCGGTCTCATTGGCGTTGAGGAACTCGGCTTCCGAGCCGTTGCGCTTATACCAGTCGGTGCGCATCACCACCCACTCGCCGGGGTTGATAGCGCCATGTTCGGCTTCCCATGCCTTGATGTGATCGACGGTGAGCAGGAAATCGTGATCGGCTGCCGCTTGCTTCGAACAGTCGATGACGTTGACCGGGCCGACGAAGTTCTGCGCCGGAATGGTGTCGGTGGCGCCGTCCGGATAATCCTTGCCGGTGATCCAGTGGTTGGGTGCGTCGAAATGCGTGCCCGAATGCTCGCCGAGCTTGAGCCAGTTCCACGCCCACCACGGGCCATTCTTGTCATAGGCGGAGATGGCGTGGATCTCGATCTTCGGCGTGTCGACCGCCAGTTCCGGCGGCAGCTTGATCAGTGGCGTGTTGGGCCCGAGCGGCGCCGTCAGGTCGACCACCTGGATGGCGCCTGAAAGCAGCTGGCCGGCGACTTCGCCTAGAAGTTGTTGTGTGTCCATGGTCTCTGTTCCCTCTTTCTCGATGGTGCTGAAGGCTCTCGCGGCCCTTAATATCCTACTAGACGAAAACATATGCATCTGCAATTATCTTTAAGCATAAAGGAAATGGGACGGGGCGTGAGCGAGTTCGACGCCATATTTGTCGGGGCAGGCCACAACAGTCTGGCATGCGCCGCGCATCTGGCGCTCAAGGGCTGGAAAACAGCGGTTTTCGAACGCAATGCAGCAATCGGCGGCGCCGTCCAGACGCGTGAATTGACGCTTCCGGGCTTCCGGCACGATTTCGGCGCGATGAATCTCAGCCTGTTCGCCGGCTCGGCCTTTCACAAGAAATATGCAAATGAATTGAAAACCCACGGGCTTGAATTCGTGCCGGTGGCCGACTGTTTTGCCAGCGCCTTCCCCGACGGTCGCTGGTTCGGCGTCAGCAGCGACCTGGAGAAGACCGCCTCGCGCATGGCCGCTTTTTCCGACGCCGACGCACAGACATGGCGCCGTTTGGTTGCGGCATTCCCGGCGGAGGCCGAGCATCTGTTCCGGCTGCTGGGCTCGCCGATGAGCGGCCGTGGGCTCGCCGGCACCGCCTGGAACCTGTGGCGCAAGAAGGGTATTGGCGGCGCGCTCGATACCGGTCGATTGCTGCTTTCCTCACCCCGCGCCTGGCTCGAGGAGACTTTCCAGTCACCGCATATCAGGGCGACGCTCGCCCCCTGGGGCATGCATCTCGACTTCGCCCCCGATATCGCCGGGGGCGCGGTGTTTCCTTACCTCGAATCCATGGCCAACCAGTGCTTCGGCATGGTGCTCGGCAGAGGCGGCGCCGACACCATCATCCGCGCTTTGTCGGGCATGCTCACGGCGGCCGGCGGCAAGATCGTCACTGGGGCTGACGTCGCCGAGATCACGATTTCGGCCGGCAAAGCAACCGGCGTGCGGCTCGCTTCCGGCGAGACCCACACAGCCACCAAGGCCGTCATCGCCGGTGTCGCGCCCAAGGCGCTGACCGGGAAACTGTTGCCTAACGGATCGGGCGACACCGGCTTCGACACGGCCGTGAAAAAATTCCGCCACGCGCCGGGGACGTTGATGATCCATCTGGCGCTCGACGACCTGCCGGACTGGCGCGCCGGCGCCGAGCTTCGGCAGTTCGCCTATGTGCATCTGTCGCCGTCGCTCGATGCCATGTCGCGGACCTATCAGCAGGCGATGTCAGGGGTGCTGCCGGACGAACCGGTGCTGGTCGTCGGCCAGCCGACGGCCGTCGATCCCTCGCGCGCGCCGGACGGCAAGCACGTACTTTGGGTGCAGGTGCGCATGCTGCCAGCCGAGATTGCAGGCGATGCGGCGGGCACGATTGCGGCGGCTCACTGGGACGAGGCTAGGGAGCACTACGCCGAGCGCGTCCTCGACATTATCGAGCGCCATGCGCCCGGCCTTCGTCGGAAGATCCTCGGCCGCGCCGTGTTCTCGCCCATCGACCTCGAACGCGAGAACCCGAACCTTGTCGGCGGCGACCAGATCTGCGGCAGCCATCATCTGGCGCAGAATTTCCTGTTCCGGCCGGCGCGCGGTTACGCTGGCTGGAACACGCCGGTCGGCAATCTGCACCTGACCGGGGCGGCAACATGGCCCGGCGCCGGCACCGGGGCGGCGTCGGGCTTCATGCTCGCGCAACAACTTGGCGGGAGGTAGGCTCCATTTTTCATCTAGGGTGAAGGAGGACAAGGCGCGGTTGCCCAAGGAGCCTGAACCCACCGATTGACAACGACACCGCGCATAAAAGCAACAGGGGAACGACCATGACAATCAACAGACGAGAATTGCTCGGATATGGCGCGGCCGCACTTGGCGCCACGGCGCTCGGCCTGCCGCAAATCGCCAAGGCTGCCGGCGAACTGACCATCGCCTACAATGTCAATTTGCCGTCCTGGGACCCGACCACCGGGCCTTCGGCGGTCAACCCGACCATCCAGGGTCTGTACCAGTCGGTGTTCGACCAGTTCATCCCGCAGAAGCCCGATCTTTCTTTCGCGCCCGGCCTGCTCACCGAATGGGGCTGGAACGAGGGTCGCAGCAAGATCATGATGACGGTGCGCGAGGGCGTCACCTGGCATGACGGCTCGCCATTCACGGCCGAAGACGTGGTCTGGTCTCTGCAGCGGGCGGGCGATGAAAAGACCGGCAACCCGATCCAGTTCGTCTGGAAGAACGTCAACAACTTCAAGATCGACGGCAACAAGATCACCGGCGACGTCGTGCAATTCGACCCGGTGTATTTCAAGTGGATGTCGTTCCTGACCGGCTACATCATGCCGAAGACCTATTACGAAAAGGTCGGCGCCGAGGGTTTTGAGAAAGCCCCGATCGGCACCGGGCCCTATATGGTCGACAAATTCGAGCGCAACGCCTTCCTGCGGCTCAAGGCCAACCCGAACTACTGGGGCGGCAAGCCGGCCTTCGAAAACGTAACCATCAAGTTCGTCACCGATGCGGCGAGCCGCGTCGCCGAGATCGAGTCCGGTTCCTCGCAGGTGACGCTGGAAATCCCCTATGAGGAATATGACCGCCTGATCGCCAAGGATGGACTTGCCGGCTCGTGCAAGAACGTTTCCGACATCGGCATGATCTTCTTCAACGACATCGACGTGATGCTGGACAAGAACGTGCGCCAGGCAGCGGTGATGGCCGTCGACAAAAAGCTTTTGGTCGACCGGCTGCTGCGCGGTTACGGCCAGCCCATCGATACGCTGGAGACGCCGGAATACGCGGCCTACGATGCGTCGATCAAGGTGGAGCACAATCCGGACAAGGCCAAGGAACTGCTGGCCGCCTCCGGCTATTCGCCGGAAAAGCCGGTCAAGTTCACGATACAGACGACCAAGGGCTTCAAGCCCAAGGACTACGAGATGATCCAGGCGATCGTCGGCATGTGGCGCAAGGTCGGCATCGAGGCGACGATCGAGGTCTACGAGATCGCCAAGCACTACGAGCTGCGCGCCGCCGACAAGCTGGCGCCGGCGGCCTTCTACAATTGGGGCAACGCCATCGGCGACCCGACCACCTCGACCGGTTTTGCCATGTATGGCCCGAGCCCGCATTCGGTGTGGGACAGTCAGGATCTGATCGACATGATCAATCCACTATGGGGCGAGAAGGACGAGGCCAAGCGCATTGCCGGCTGGAAGGCCGTCGACAAATACATCGCCGAACAGGCCTATGTGCTGCCGCTGATCCAGTATGCGCAGCCGATCGTGCATGCCAAGGGCGTCAATGTCGTGCAGCATGTGTCGGGCGCACTTCTGCCGGCGCTGATGAGCCCGGCCTGAGACAGTCTTCGGCTTGTCGCGCGCCGTCCGGAATGACGGCGCGCATTTTCCGCCACGGGCGACCATGCTGCTGCAAAGATTCCTGATCCGTCTTCTGACGATGGCGATCACGCTGTTCGGCGTGGCCGTCGTCGTCTTCGTCGTCATCCGTGTCGCGCCAGGCGATCCGATCGCGATGATGCTGCCGCCCGGTGCAACCGATGCCGACATCGCGCGTCTGCGCGCGCTTTACGGGCTGGACAAGACCATCGTCCAGCAATTTTTCATCTGGCTGGCAGGTGTCGTCAGGGGCGATTTCGGCACTTCGATTTCGCTCCGGCAGGATGTTCTGGGCCTGGTCTTCAACCGCCTGCCGGCGACGCTGGAACTCGCGATCGTCGCGCTTGTGATGGCGCTGGCGATCGGCGGCACGACGGCGATCCTCGGCGCGCGCGAACGCGGCACCGCGGTCGAAGCTGGCATCGACATCGCCAGCGGTGCGGCGCTCTCGATTCCCGATTTCCTGTGGGGTTTGGTGCTGATCCTTTTGTTCGGCGTGCTGGTGCCGGTTTTCGACATTTCCGGCCGGGTGTCGCCGCAACTCGATCTGCCCTTCGTCACGCAATTCTATCTGTTCGAAAGCATCGTACGGCTGCGCTTCGACCTGACCAGGGACCTGCTGGCACACATGCTGATGCCGGCGATTGCGCTGGCGCTGCCACTGGCCGCGATCATCTCGCAGCTGCTGAAACAGTCGCTGAAGGAAGTGCTCGACCTCGACTACGTCGTGCTGGCGCGGGTAAAGGGCTTTTCGGAAACGCAGGTCATCCTGCGCGAGGCGCTGAAGAACGCGGCCCTGCCGACGCTGACGCTGGTCGGCGTGCAGTTCACCTTCCTCATCGGCGGCACGGTCATCGTCGAACGGCTGTTTTCCTATGAAGGTCTCGGCAACATGGCGATCGATGCCGTCATCAACCGCGACCTGCCGCTGATCCAGGGCATCGTGCTGGTCTTCGCGCTGCTGTTCGTGCTGATCAACCTTGCCGTCGACATGATGTACGCCCTGCTCAATCCGAGGCTGCGCCATGGATGAGGCCCGCATTTCGAGACATGGCTCGCGGGCACGCCTGTGGCTGGCCGGCGGCTGGCTGCTGATTGCGCTGCTGGCCGCGATTTTTGCGCCGTTGGTCGCGCCGCAGGACCCACTGGCGCAGGATTTGATGCTGGAGCGGCTGCCGCCGTTCTGGCTGAGCGGTGCTGAGCCCGGCTACTGGCTCGGCACCGACAGCCTCGGCCGCGATCTTCTGTCACGGCTGATCTTCGGTGCCCGCATCGCCTTCATCGTCGCCTTCGCGGCAGCCCTTGCCGCCTGCCTGGTCGGCTCGACGCTGGGGCTGATCGCCGGCTATTTCGGCGGCTGGGCCGACCGCATCATCTCGCGCATCGTCGATGTCTGGATGGCGTTTCCGCCGGTGCTGTTTGCCATCCTTTTGGTCGCAGTGCTCGGCACCGGCTTGAGCTCGGTTATCATTGCCATTGCCGTCATCGACTGGACGCGCTTCTGCCGGGTGATCCGCGCCGAGACGTTGGGCCAGTCGCGCATGGACTATGTCGAGAACGCCCGCATCGCCGGCTACGGCCGCATCGGCATCATGCTGCGCGAAGTGCTGCCCAATGTGGTGCCGTCGATCGTCGCGCTGCTGTCGCTGGAGATGGGCATTGCCGTCATCGTCGAGGCGATCCTGTCCTTCGTCAATCTGTCGATCTCGACCGACGACCCAACCTGGGGCGGCATCATCGCCGAGGGCCGCCTGTCGATCCATCAGGCCTGGTGGGTGCTGGTGTTCCCGCTGGTCACGCTGATCCTGACAGTGCTGTCGTTCAGCCAGTTCGGCGAAGGTCTCAGGGCACGTTTCGATCCGGTGCTGCGATGAACGCGCTGGCGAAACCCTGCCTTGACATACGCAGCCTTAGCGCGGTGCTGCCTAATGGCTTGCGCGTGCTGCGCTCGGTGTCGCTCGCCGTCGAGCCCGGCGAGGTGCGCGCGCTGGTCGGCGAGAGCGGCGCCGGCAAGACGATGATCGGCAAGGCGGTGCTTGGCGTGCTGCCCTCGAGCGTGCGCATCGTCGAAGGCGACATGCTGCTGGAGGGCGAGGACCTCGGCAAGCTTCAGCCAAAGGCAAGGCGCACGCTGATCGGCGCGCGCACCGCGCTGATCCCGCAAGACCCGCTGACCGCGCTCAACCCGTCACGCCGCATCGGCCCGCAGATGACCGACCGGCTGGTGCGCATCCTCGGCTGGAGCGGTGAGAAGGCCGATACACGCATTCGCCAATTGCTGGACGAGGTGCAGATCCGCGACCCCGAGCGTGTCCTCAAATGCTATCCGCACGAGCTGTCCGGCGGCATGCGCCAGCGCGTGCTGATCGCCGCGGCGTTTGCGGCCGAACCAAGGCTGATCGTCGCCGACGAGCCGACCACGGCGCTCGACGTGACCGTGCAGAAGCAGATCCTGCGGCTGATCGCGCAGCTGCAGCGCGAGCACGGCACGGCGATCCTGTTCGTCACCCATGATCTCGGCGTCGTCGCCAAGATCAGCCAGAAGGTCTCGGTGCTCTATGCCGGCAAGGTGGTCGAGGAGGCCGAAACGGCCGCTCTCTTCGCCGCTCCGCAGCACCCCTACACGCGAGCGCTGATGGCCGCGACGCCACGCTACACCGACCCCTTCGCTTCGCTGAAGCCGGTGGACGAGGCGGTGCTGGCCGGGCTTGCTTCGGAGATCGCCGCCGCCGATCAGGCCTGGAGGCGCCCGCATGGCTGAGCCGCTGTTTTCCGTGCGTGGGCTGAAGGTCGCGCTGCCCGACATGACGCGCAAGCCGCTGATCGGCCGCGCGCCCTTGGCCGAGATCCTGAAAGGGCTGGATTTCGACCTGCCAAAGGGATCGGTGACCGGCATCGTCGGCGAATCCGGCTCCGGCAAATCGACGCTTGGCCGCGCCTTAGTGCGGCTTCTTGAGCCGAGCGCCGGCAAGGTCATCTTCGACGGCCGCGACATCACACATCTGCCTGAGGCCGAGCTCCGGCCGCTGCGCCGCAATCTGCAGATGATCTTCCAGGATCCGATGTCGTCGCTCAACCCGCGCCGCACCATCTTCAGCATCATCGCAGCACCGCTCAAGCAGAACGGGCTTGGCGACAATCTCAAGGGGCGTGTCGCGGAGGCATTGCAGCGCGTCGGCCTGCCGCAAGGCTTCGCCAGCCGCTATCGTCATGAATTGTCGGGCGGCCAGCGCCAGCGCGTCGGCATTGCCCGCGCGCTGGCGCTGTCGCCGAAATTCGTGCTGGCCGACGAAATCGTCTCAGGCCTCGACGTGTCGACGCAGGCACAGATCCTGACGCTGCTGGAAAAACTCGCCGCCGAAATGGGCCTGACCGTTGCCTTCATCAGCCATGACCTGTCGGTGATCCGGCGGCTCTGCCGGCAAGTGATCGTCATGCGCGAAGGCGCGATCGTCGAAGCCAGTGCGACCGACGCTTTGTTCGAGCAGCCGCAGCAGGGCTACACGCGCGATCTGCTCGCCGCCATTCCGCTGCCCGAGATCGATGATGCCTGGCTACTTCCCGCCGCAAAGGCGCCGGCATGAAACACAATCCTATTCGCACGCTAAAGAGCGGGCCTCGGGCGTGCACCCGGCAAAATGTCCCGCGATTGAGGATGACTGACATGAAGAATGCAATCCGCTACGCAGTGCTCACCGCCACCGTGCTGGGAGGCATCGGCACGGCTTACGCCAGTTCCATTCCCGGCATGCGTGGCCACGACCACACCGGCGTCACCGTCCCCGACATGGAGCAGGCGGTCGATTTCTTCACCGAGGTGGTTGGCTGCAAGAAGGCGATGTCGTTCGGCCCGTTCGCCGACGACAAGGGCACATTCATGCAGGATCTGCTGGGCGTCGATCCCAAGGCGGTGATTGAGGAGATCACCCTGGTCCGCTGCGGACACGGGTCGAACATCGAGTTGTTCAAATACACCGCGCCGGACCAGAAGGACCTGAGGCCTCGCAACAGCGACATAGGCGGCTTCCATATCGCCTTCTATGTCGACGACATCGCCGCCGCAAAAGCCTATCTTGACGGCAAGGGCGTCAAGACGCGGATGGGACCGCTGCCGGTTACCGAAGGCCCGGCCGCCGGCCAGACCATCCTCTACTTCCAGGCGCCCTGGGGCTTGCAGTTGGAAGCGATCAGCTATCCCAATGGCATGGCCTATGAAAAAGATGCGGAGACGGTGCTGTGGAGCCCGAAGAACCCGGAAAAATAGCCCCGGGGCGTCCCTGGCCTGCGCAAGCCGACTGCCGGCAAGCTGGATTTCTGGGGCGGATTGTTTCAATCCTGAAACTTCAAGCTTGAATTAATCCGTCTCAGGCGTAAACTCGACAAACAGAAGCGAAGAGGAGATCGCACGATGAAAGTTGCGGTTCTCGGCGGCGGACCAGCCGGGCTCTACTTTGCAATCTCGCTGAAGCTCAGGGATGCCGCGCATGAGGTCACGGTGTTCGAGCGCAACCGTGCCGATGATACGTTTGGCTGGGGCGTCGTGCTGTCGGCCGAAACGCTGGAGAACCTGACCAAAAACGACCCGGTCAGCGCCGTCTGGATCCGCAAGCATTTCGCCTATTGGGACGATATCGCCGTCATCCATGACGGCGTGCGCACGGTCTCGACCGGTCACGGCTTTTGCGGCATTGGCCGCAAGCGGCTGCTCACGTTGCTGCAGCGGCGGGCGCGCGAACTCGGCGTCAAGCTGGTCTTCGAAACCGACATCGCCGATCCCAAGCCATATATGGAGACGCACGACCTGGTTGTCGCCGCCGACGGGTTGAACTCGAAAGCGCGGAGCGCCTTCGTCGACGTGTTCAAGCCCGATATCGACATTCGTAGATGCAAGTTCGTCTGGCTCGGCACCCACCAGAAATTCGACGACGCCTTCACCTTCATCTTCGAAAAGACCGAGCATGGCTGGGTGTGGGCGCATGCCTACCAGTTCGACAGCGATACCGCGACCTTCATCGTCGAATGCAGCGAGCAGACCTGGCAGCGCTTCGGCTTCGGCGCGATGTCGCAGCAGGAATCGATTGCCGTCTGCGAGCGCATCTTTGCCCGCCATCTCGGCGGCCACGCGCTGATGACCAACGCCAATCATATCCGCGGCTCGGCGTGGATCAATTTCCCGCGCGTCTTGTGCGAACGCTGGTCCTACAAGAACCTGGCGCTGATGGGCGACGCGGCGGCGAGCGCGCATTTCTCGATCGGTTCCGGCACCAAGCTGGCGCTGGAAAGCGCGGTGGCGCTGGCCGACTATGTCGAGTCCGAGCCAGACCTCGAGGCCGCCTTTAGCAAATACGAGGACGCCCGCCGCACCGAAGTGCTGAAGCTGCAGTCGGCGGCGCGCAATTCGCTCGAATGGTTCGAGGAGGTCGAGCGCTATCTCGGCCTCGATCCGGTGCAGTTCAACTATTCGCTGCTGACGCGTTCGCAACGCATCAGTCACGAGAATTTGCGGCTGCGCGATGCCGAATGGCTGGCCGGCGCCGAGGAGTGGTTCCAGCGCCAGGCCGGCGCCGGGGGCAACAATCTGCGTCGCGCGCCGATGTTCGCGCCGTTCCGGCTGCGCGGCATGGCGCTGCAGAACCGCGTCGTCGTCTCGCCGATGGCGCAGTACAAAGCGGTCGACGGCTGTCCGACCGATTGGCATTTCGCCCATTACGCCGAACGGGCCAAGGGCGGCGCCGGTCTCCTCTACATCGAGATGACGTGCGTCAGCGCGGAGGGCCGCATCACGCCTGGCTGCCCTGGTTTCTATGCGCCCGAGCATGAGGTCGCCTGGAAGCGGCTGGTCGAGTTCGTCCATGCCGAAACCGAGGCCAAGATCTGCGCCCAGATCGGCCATTCCGGTGCCAAGGGGTCGACCAGGCTCGGCTGGCAGGGAACCGACGTGCCGCTGCCCTCAGGCAATTGGCCCGTCATGGCAGCGTCTTCCGTGCCGTGGTCGCGGGAAAACCAGGTGCCGAAGGCGATGGACCGCGCCGACATGGATATGGTGCGCGACCAGTTTGTCGCTTCGGCCGAGATGGCGGCGCGCTGCGGCTTCGACATGCTCGAAATCCACGCCGCGCACGGCTATCTCCTGTCCTCCTTCATCACGCCCTTGACCAACCGGCGCACCGACTCCTATGGCGGCTCGCTGGAAAACCGCATGCGCTACCCCTTGGAAATCTTTCATGCGGTGCGCGCCGCGTGGCCGGCCGAGAAGCCGATCTCGATGCGCATCTCCGCCAATGACTGGCTGGGCATCGAAGGCGTGACGCCGGCCGATGCCGTAGAGATCGCGCGGCTGCTGCATGAGGCCGGCGTAGACATCTGCGACGTATCGGCCGGCCAGACTTCGGCCGTGGCAACACCGGTCTATGGCCGCATGTTCCAGACGCCGTTTTCCGATCGCATCCGCAACGAGGTCGGCATGGCGACGATGGCGGTCGGCAATATCTATGAGCCGGACCACGTCAACTCGATCCTGATGGCGGGCCGCGCCGATCTCGTCGCACTGGCTAGGCCGCATCTTGCCGATCCGTATTGGACGCTGCACGCGGCCGTAACGCTTGGCGATCGCGGCGTCAAATGGCCGGATCCCTATCTGCCCGGCCGCGACCAGCTCTACCGGCTGGCCGAACGCGAAGCGGCAGCGGGGTTGAAAGTATGAGTGCCGCGGCGACGATTTCGGGGCGTCATGCGCTGGTCACCGGCGGCGGCTCCGGCGTCGGCCGCGCGATCGCGCTGGCGCTGGCCGGCGGGGGCATTGACGTGACCATCTGCGGCCGGCGCGTGGAGCCGCTTGCCGAGGTCGCCGCGGAGAACAAGTCCATCTTCGCCATTGCCGCCGACGTCACCGACGAGACGTCGATGGCGTCGCTCTACGAGGCAGCGGAAGCGGCACGCGGAGCGTTCGACATCGTCGTTGCCAATGCCGGCATGTCCGGCAGTGCCCCGGCGCAGCGGACCTCGCTGGCAGACTGGCAGCGCACGCTCGACGTCAACTTGACCGGTGCGTTCCTGACGGTGAAGCCGGCGTTGGCCGGCATGGCAGTGCGCAAGACTGGCCGTATCATCTTCGTCGCTTCCACCGCCGGACTGAAAGGTTATCCCTATGTCGCAGCTTACGTTGCCGCCAAGCATGGCGTCGTCGGCCTGATGCGGGCACTCGCCGTCGAGACCGCCAAGTCCGGCATAACAGTGAATGCCGTGTGCCCAGGGTTTGTCGAAACCGAGATGCTGGAGAGCACCGTCCAGCGCATCGTCCAAACGACCGGCCGCTCGTCCGAGCAGGCACGGACAAGCCTAGCCGCGACCAACCCGCAAGGCCGCTTCATCCAGCCGGAAGAAATTGCGGCCGCGGTACTTTATCTGTGTGGCGACGCCGCCCGGTCGATTACCGGGCAGACGATTTCGATCTCCGGAGGTGAGACATGGTAGCCGGTCCCCTGCCCGCCCCGTCCGGACCCGGCAAGGACCGCCTGCGGCTGTGGATACGCCTGCTGCGCGCCTCGCGCACCATCGAGGCCGAGCTGCGCGAACGACTGCGGCAAGAGTTCAACACAACGCTGCCACGCTTCGACGTGATGGCCGCGCTCTACCGCGCGCCGGAGGGCATGCTGATGAGCGATCTTTCGCGCTTCCTGCTGGTGTCCAACGGCAATGTCACCGGCATCATCGACCGGCTGGTCTCGGAAGGGTTGGTGATGCGGGCCCGACGCAATGGCGACCGCCGCACCTCGATGGTGCGGCTGACGGAAGAGGGATCGAAGATTTTCGCCGTGATCGCCGCCGCGCATGAAAAATGGGTCGGCGAGTTGCTGGGCAATGTGAGCGAGGATGAGGCGCGCCGGCTGACCGGCATGCTGACCTCCTTCCGCAGCAATTGGGAGGGACGGGAATGACGAAGCTGGCCGGCCGCAAGCCGAAGCATTTCCTCTGGCAGGTCGAAGGCAAGATCGCAAAGATCCGGCTCGATCGACCGGAGCGCAAGAACCCGCTGACCTTCGACAGCTATGCCGAATTGCGCGACATATTTCGCGACCTTGTCTACGCCGATGATGTCGATGCTGTGGTGTTCCTGCCCAATGGCGGCAATTTCTGCTCGGGCGGCGATGTCCACGAAATCATCGGCCCACTGGTCAAGATGGACATGATGGCGCTGCTCGCCTTCACCCGCATGACGGGCGATTTCGTCAAGGCGATGCTGAATTGCGGCAGGCCGATTATTGCGGCGGTCGATGGCGTGGCGGTCGGCGCCGGCGCGATTATCGCCATGGCCTCCGATATCCGCATCGCCACGCCCCAGGCCAAGACAGCATTCCTGTTCACCCGCGTCGGCCTTGCCGGCTGCGACATGGGCGCCTGCGCGATCCTGCCGCGCATCATTGGCCAGGGCCGCGCCGCCGAGCTGCTCTATACCGGCCGCACGATGAGTGCCGAGGAAGGCGAGCGCTGGGGCTTCTACAACCGGCTGGTCGATACCGCAACGCTTGAGGCCGACGCGCTCGACATGGCCGCGCGCATCGTTTCCGGCCCGACCTTCGCCCATGGCATGACCAAGACGCAGCTGAACCAGGAATGGTCGATGGGTCTCGACCAGGCGATCGAAGCGGAAGCACAGGCGCAGGCGATCTGCATGCAGACCCGCGATTTCGAGCGGGCGTACACGGCTTTCGTGGCTAAGGAGAAGCCGGTGTTCGAGGGAAATTGAGATGATCGCTTCCACGCTGGCGGGACAGCACCCCCCTCTGGCCTGCCGGCCATCTCCCCCTCAAGGGGGGAGATTGGATATCAGGCCCGCTTTCGCCAATCTCCAACATCGCAGGGAGAGCCGTGGCAGCGAAGCCGCCAATCGCCCCCCTAGAGGGGGAGATGTCCAGCAGGACAGAGGGGGGCGCCGTGGAGCGCCAGGGCCGGAGAATTGTGGAGGCAGCAATGCCTGACCGTTCCTTCCTCTCCTGGCCGTTCTTCGAGGATCGCCACCGCGATCTGGCGGAGCGGCTGGAGGCATGGTGCGCCAAGAACCTGCCGGTCGCGCATGACGATGTCGACGCCGCCTGCCGCGAGCTGGTGGCCAAGCTCGGCCGGGACGGCTGGCTGAAGCCGACGGCGCTCGACACCGAAAACCCCTCGCCGCTCGACGTGCGCACCCTGTGCCTCACGCGCGAGACGCTGGCGCGACACGACGGGCTCGCCGACTTCGCCTTTGCCATGCAAGGGCTCGGCACCGGCGCGCTAAGCCTGTTCGGCACGCCAGATCAGCAACGCTGGCTAGCGAAGACGCGGGCCGGCGAGGCAATCTCCGCCTTTGCGCTGTCGGAGCCGCGCTCGGGATCGGATGTCGCCAACATGGAGATGACGGCTTCCCGTGACGGCGACGGCTACCTGCTTTCCGGCGAAAAGACCTGGATCTCCAACGGCGGTATCGCTGACTTTTATGCTGTCTTTGCCCGCACCGGCGAAGCGCCCGGCGCCAAGGGGCTTTCCGCCTTTGTCGTGCCTTCCGAAACCGAGGGGCTGATCGTTGCCGAGCGGCTGGAGGTGATCGCGCCGCACCCGCTCGCCCGGCTGTCTTTCGACAATGCACGCATTCCAGCCTCGGCGCTGATCGGCAAACCCGGTGACGGTTTTCGCATCGCCATGTCCGTGCTCGACGTGTTCCGTTCGACCGTCGGCGCAGCGGCGCTCGGCTTTGCCCGGCGCGCGCTGGACGAAAGCATCACAAGAGTGGCCGAGCGCAGGCTGTTCGGTGCGCCGATGGCCGAGCTGCAGATGGTGCAGGGCCACATCGCCGACATGGCGCTTGATGTCGATGCCGCCGCGTTGCTGGTCTATCGTGCCGCCTGGACCAAGGACATGGGCGCGGCTCGGGTTACCCGCGAAGCCGCCATGGCCAAGCTGTTCGCTACCGACAAAGGGCAAGAGGTGATCGACAAGGCTGTGCAGCTGCATGGCGGCGACGGCGTCCGCAAGGGCCATATCATCGAAAGCCTGTATCGTGAGATCCGGGCGCTGCGCATCTACGAGGGAGCGTCCGACGTGCAGAAGGTGGTGATTGCACGGCAGGTGATGGGGGCGGCCTGAGAACGGAGTTGTGTGGAAGAATTGATTGTCTTTGAGTTTTAAGCGACCGGATTTGAGCATTGGGAGGTTTTGACATGCACACCATCCTGCAGCCGGAAGGCTGGGCGAAACCCGTCGGCTACGCCAATGGCGTCGCCGCGCGTGGACAGCTTGTCTTCGTCGGCGGGCAGGTCGGCTGGAACGGACAGGGCCGCTTCGAGACCGATGATCTTGTCGGCCAGGTGCGGCAGACGCTGGCCAATATTGTCGCCGTGCTCGCCGAGGCCGGCGCCACGCCTGAGCATATCACCTCGATGACCTGGTACTTTACCGACAAGGCGGAATATCTGGCCAATCTCAGGGGGATCGGCGAGGTCTATCGCGAGGTGATCGGCCGGCATTTTCCGGCGATGGCCGCTATGCAGGTGATGGCGCTGGTCGAGGATCGCGCCAAGGTGGAGATCCAGGCCACGGCGGTTATTCCCGAATGACGGCAACACGCGGCAATTTTTTAAGCTTAAACTTTCGCCTTGAAAAGCGCGGTACTTTGGATAGCATCCGATGTCTTGCGACTGCCGTGCCGGGAGGGCTTTCCGGCAGTCCCGTCACTTGACGCATCAAAACCGTACGGGACCAAACCCGTCCGATCACAACCAGAGGGAACGAAAATGAACTTCACCCGTCGCAACCTGCTTCTTGTTGCTGCCGCCATCGGCATCGCCGGCGGCCCGGCCTACGCCGAAGGCACGCTGAATGTCGGCGCCTATCCGACCAATCCGCCTTTTGAATACAAGAACGAGAGCGGCACGTTCGAGGGTTTCGAAGTCGACATCATCAATGAGGCGGCAAAGCGTATCGGCATGACCACTGATATCGCCGATCTCGGTTTCCAGGCGCTGTTCGCCGCCACCACCTCGAAGCGCATCGACGTCGCCATCTCGTCGATCACCATCACGCCGGAGCGGCTGAAGTCTCAGTCGTTCACGCAGCCCTACTATGATTCCGACATGGGCATCGCCGCGAAGGCCGACAGCCCAATCAAAGCCGAGGCCGACCTCAAGGGCAAGATCGTCGGCGTGCTGTCCGGCTCGACCGGCGAAGCCTGGGTCAAGGCCCACCAGGAAGCGGGCGGGTTCAGTGACGTCAAAGGCTACGACACGCAGCAGAATTTGCTGCTCGATCTCAGCTCCGGCCGCGTCGATGCGGCGGTCAGCGATATTCCGGGCCTGGAATATTCTTTCACCAGGATGAAGGATCTCGCCGTAAAAGAGCGCATCAAGACCGGCGAGCAGTATGGTCTCATGATGACAAAGGACCACCCGCTGCTCGGCAAGCTGAACGACGCGCTGACCGCGATGAAGAAGGACGGCACGCTGGCCGCGATCCACAAGAAGTGGTTCGGCAGCGACGCACCGGCCGATTCCTCGACCGTCAAGGAAATGCCTATGCCGAAGGCCTGAGCGGCAGTTCGCGCTTAAATGTCGTGCCGGCTTTCGTGCCGGCACGATTTCGGATTTCGGGCTCGGGCTCGAGCGTCGCGGGACGCCAAACGTTTCGGAAATGCTGCGATGTCGCTGCTGGACACTTTCTTCAACGCCGACGTCATGGTCTCCAGCCTGCCGGCGCTACTGCGCGGTTTCCTGAACACGCTTCTGCTTGGAATCATGAGCATCGGCATCGGTATTCCCGTCGGCCTCGCGATCAGCCTGGTGCGGCTCTATGCGCCAAAGCCGCTTCGGCTGCTGGCGGTCGGCTACATCGACATTTTCCGGGCGATGCCGGTGCTGGTCGTGCTGATCCTGATCTACTATGCGCTGCCGTTCCTCGGCATTCGCCTATCATCGTGGACGTCCGCGGTGATGGCGTTCGCCATCATCATGGCGGCCTATTCGGCCGAGGTGTTCCGCTCCGGTATAGAGAGCATTCCGCGCGGCCAGTTCGAGGCGGCGCAGGCGCTCGGCCTGCCGTTCTTGCTGACCTTGCGCAAGGTAGTGCTGCCGCAGGCGATCCGCGTCGTCATTCCGCCAATGACCAGCAATTGCGTTTCGATGTTCAAGGATACTTCGCTCGCTTCCACCGTGGCGCTGCCCGAACTGCTGAAGGAAGCGACCAACGCGCAATCGCTCTATGCCAATCCTTCACCGCTGATCGGCGCGGCGCTGGTCTATCTCATCTTTCTCTGGCCGATGGTCCGTCTCGTCAGCCTCCTTGAACGCCGCTTTCAAACCGAAAAGACCCGCTAATCTGTCAGCGCACTTCGCAGGAGACGACCTTGAACCAGCATCAGATTTCGAAAACCGGCGATGCCGCGGCTTTCCCGGTCGAGACGATCCGCGCCATGTTTCCCGCCTTGCAGCAAGCCGGGGACTTCGTCTTCATGGACAATGCCGCCGGCGCGCAGATCCCGCAAAGCGTGCTCGATGCGGTCACCAACCATTTGGTCGCGCATAATGTGCAGCGCGGCGGCCGCTATGGCCGCAGCGTCACCGTCGACCAAGCCGTCGCCGGCGCTCGCGAAAGCGTGGCCTTGCTGATCAACGCCACCAACCCGGCGGAGATCTGCTTCGGCATGAACGCCACTTCGTTCATCCGCCTGGTCAGCCTCGGCATCGGCCAGATGCTTTCCGAGCGCCCAAACGGGGAGCGTGACGAGATCGTCATCACCGACATGGATCACGACGCCAATATCGCGACGTGGCTGGCGCTGGCGCCCGCCGGCGCCAAGTTCAAATGGTGGCGGATGCGCGACGACGGCAATCTGCATGTCGACGATTTGCGCCCGCTGGTCTCAGAGCGCACCCGGCTCGTCGCCTGCACGGTCACGGCGCATTCGATCGGCTCGATTGTCGACGTTGCTTCCGTGGCTGCGATTGCGCATGCGGCAGGCGCCGAAGTGTTGCTCGACTGCGTGCATTACGGGCCGCACGGGCTGATCGATGTGCAGGCCTGGGATTGCGACTATCTGGTCTGCTCCGGCTACAAGAATTTCTCGCCGCATATGGGCTTCCTGTGGGGCCGCTTCGAAACTCTGAAGCGCCTGCCGACCTTCCGCGAGGATTTCATCCCCGACGAGCCGCCCCACAAAATCGAAGCCGGCACGTTCATCTACGAGAACGTCTCCGGCATGGATGCCGCGGTGCGTTACCTCGAATCGATCGGCCGCAATTTCTTGTCCGAGAACAATCGGTCGCGCCGCGACAACATCGTCGCCGGCATGAATGCAATCCGCGACTACGAACAGGTGCTGGCGCGCGAAATGCTGGCGGTGCTCAAAGATTGCGGCGCGACGATCTACGGCGTGGCCGAAGAGGCACGCCTCAGCGAACGCGTGCCGACCTTCTGCTTCAATGTCGGCACGCTGTCGCCGCAGAGGATCGTCGAGGAAATGGCCGAGATGCAGATCGGCATTCGCGACGGCCACATGTATGCGCCGCGTCTGATGAAGCGGCTCAACCTCAGCATGGACAGCGGCGCCGTGCGCGCCTCGCTGGTGCATTACAATACGATCGAGGAGGTCCGGCGCTTCGGCGAGGCGCTGCGCATCATCATCGCCCGGCTGTCCTGATCGGACTGGGCGGCGACGCCGGCGCGATCCTCGTGAAGCGCAAAGGCGGTCGCACCCGGGTTCTCCAAGCCGGGGCGCAATTGCATGCTTGGGATCAAGTAATCGCCGCCATTCTGCTGCCGATAACGAATGGGCCGGATCGTCTCGAGCGTTCGCATCCTTTCGCGCAGTCGCTCCGCGACAGGCTCGAAATCCGCCTCTCCGAAACGGTCCACCCTGTAAACCACGAACGGCGGAAGCACGTCGTAGCCCGGATAGTATAGAATCCCGTGATTGATCGGGAACAGCAGGTCGTCGATCGGGCCGTTAACGCCGCGGGCGGAATAATGCTCCTCCCAGCCGCCGGTGGTCACGATCAGCATTGCGCGCTTGCCGGCGAGCGTTCCCTCACCAAAGCGGTCACCCCACCGCTTGTCGCTGTGCTCGCCAACGCCATAGGCGAAGCCGTAGGCGTACACGCGATCGACCCAGCCCTTGAGGATCGCCGGCATGGCGTACCACCACAGCGGGAACTGGAGGATCAGGGTGTCGGCCCATAGCAGCTTGTCGATCTCGGCTTTGACGTCATCGGTCAGAGTGTTGGTCGCAAAAGCCTTTTTGGAGGCGCCGGCCGGCAGGAAGCGTGCTTCGGGCGGCCACGACGGAAAGTCGGCACGGTCCACCTCGGCTTTCCAGCCGTCGGCATAGAGGTCCGACACCCGCACCTCGTGGCCTTGGGCCTCGAGTTCCCTGATGGCGACGTCACGCAGCGCGCCGTTGAGCGAACGCGGTTCAGGATGAGCAAAAACAAGCAGGACTTTCATGGGTCTACTCCGAAGAAGGACGATAGACACCAAAGGTAGCCAGCCGCGGAATGATCCACTATATGTAGGAAATGTATAAGATAATGCCGAATAATGGATAGATCGGACGTCACTCTCGAGCGCATGCGCACCTTCGTTCGCGTCGCCGAGCGCGGCAGCCTCTCGGCGGTGGCGCGCGAGCTCGGAATTGGGCAGTCGACGGTCACACGGCATTTGCGAGAACTCGAGGAGGCCGTCGGAGTGCCCTTGCTCAGCAGGACCACCCGGCGTGTGACGATGACTGATGAAGGCAGCCGTTACTATGCCGACAGCGTCCAGGTCCTGCGCCTCGTTGAGCAGGCCGGCGATGAGGCGCGGGGCACGCGCGGCGCGTCGGCCGGCACGATCCGGATATCCTGCACGGCGGCGCTCGGGGTCTTGCACGTCAGCCGGCTGATCTTCGCCTTTCAGGACCGCTATCCCGATATCGGCATCGATCTTAGCCTCACCGACGAGCGCATCGATCTTGTGCGGGAGGGCGTCGACATTGCGCTTCGCCTGGGTCCGCTCACCGACAGCTCAATGAAACTGCGGGCGCTCGGGCAATCCCGGCGTCTGCTGGTGGCGGCGCCGGCCTATCTGGCGGCGCGGGGCAGACCGGCTGTCCCGCAGGATCTGCCTGGCCATGAAGGCATCCGGATGTCGAACATCGCGGGAAGCGACACACTCGCCCTGCAGGGGCCGGGCGGCAAACGCTTTGCGGTGCCCTTTGGCGATCGATTTCGGGTCGACCATGGGCTTGCCGCGCGCGAAGCCCTTGTCGCCGGACGCGGTATCGCACCCGCCCACCATTGGCTTGTCGACGATCTCCTGGCGGCCGGCCGGCTGGAAGTGGTCCTGCCGGGCTATTTTCCGCCTCCCGTCCCGCTGAGCATGCTGATCGTTCCGGAGCGTGTGGGCATTGCCCGGGTGCGGCTGCTGGTCGACTTTCTCGCCGAGCAGATCTCCGGCATTCCGGGGATCGAGAAGCGGTAGCCGACCGGCAAACCTCGCCGGATCAGGCGGCCTTCTTCTTCGCCAAACGTGCCTTGATGCTGGCAACGTCGGCACGTGGCGTCGCAGCGAACAGCGTCCTGGTGTAGCTGTGTTTGGGGTCGGCGAAGACCTCGTCGCGCGAGCCGTATTCGACCGCTTCGCCGAAATACATTACCATCACGTCGTCGGCGATGTAGCGCACCACCGACAGGTCGTGGCTAATGAAAACATAGGTTAGCTGAAACTCGTCCTGCAGGTCGGCGAGCAGGTTCAGCACCTGCGCCTGCACCGAAAGATCAAGTGCCGAGACCGGCTCGTCCAGCACCAGAAGGCTGGGGTTGAGCATCAGCGCGCGGGCGATGGCGATCCGCTGGCGCTGGCCGCCCGAAAACATATGCGGATAGCGATTAAAGTGCTCGGGGCCGAGACCGACCTTCTTTAGCATCTTCATGGCAAGATCGCGCCGCTCGTCGGCCGTGCTGTCGGTGTTGATGAGCAGCGGCTCGGCAAGCACGTCGCCGATCTTCTGGCGTGGATTGAGCGAACCATAAGGGTTTTGGAAGACGATCTGGACCTTGCGGCGCATTTCCTTCGACAGGCCGTTCCTGCCGATGTCTACCTTCTTGCCGTCGATGAAAAGCTCGCCGGAGGTCGCCGGGTCGATCAGGGTGATGATGCGGGCGAGTGTTGACTTGCCGCAGCCGCTCTCGCCGACGATGGCCAGCGTCTTGCCCTTGTCGACGCTGAACGAAACACCCTTGACCGCATGAACCGTACGGGAAGGGCGGAAAAGCCCGCCACCGACATGATAGTCGCGCACGATGTTCTTGCCTTCGACTACCGTCACGCTCATGAGGCGGTTCCTCCTGCGGACCGGGCTGCGACTACAGATGGGGCCGGCTCAAACAGCATGTCGGAAACAGTAGGCAACCGGTCGCCGACGGCGTTTTCGGGCAGCGCCGACAGGAGCGCGCGCGTGTAGTTGCTCTTGGGGGACTCGAACAGCGACAGCACGTCGGCCTCTTCCATCTTGCGGCCTTTGTACTGGACGATGACACGGTCGGCGGTCTCGGCAACCACCCCCATATTGTGGGTGATCATGATCAGGCCCATGCCATATTTGGCCTGCAGGCCGACCAGCAGATCGAGGATCTGCTTCTGGATGGTGACATCGAGCGCCGTGGTTGGCTCGTCGGCGATCAAAAGCTTGGGATTGCAGGCGATGGCGATGGCGATCATGACGCGCTGACACTGACCACCCGACATCTGGTGCGGGAAGGAGCCCAGCCGTTCCTCGGGGTCGGCGATGCCGACCAACTTCATCAATTCGATGGCACGCGCCCGGCGCTGGGCGCGGTCCATGCCCATATGGAAGCGCAGCACCTCCTCGATCTGGAAGCCGACGGTGAAGCACGGGTTGAGGCTGGCGACCGGCTCCTGGAAGATCATCGAAATGTCCTTGCCGACGATCTTGCGCCGCTCGGATGGGCCGAGCTTGAGCAGGTCGATGCCGTCGAAGGCCATGCGGTCGGCCCTCACCGTCGCGGTGTTGGGCAAAAGCCCCATCACCGCCAGCATCGCCACCGACTTGCCCGAACCGGATTCGCCGACGATCGCCAGCACCTCGCGCGGTTCGACCGACAGGTCGATGCCTTGTACCGCCATGAAAGGTCCAGCGGCGGTGTCGAAGGAAACGGTCAGGTTCTTGATCTCGAGAAGAGGCATTGGATTATGACCTCTTCAGCTTGGGATCGAAGGCATCGCGCAAGCCATCGCCGATCAGATTGATGGCAAGCACAGTGATCAGGATAGCAAGGCCGGGGAAGGTCACCACCCAAGGCGCGCGCAGGATGAACTCGCGCGCCGAGGCGAGCATCGTGCCCCATTCCGGCGTCGGCGGCTGCGCACCGACACCGAGGAAGCCGAGCGCCGCAGCCTCGAGAATAGCGTTGGAGAAGGACAACGTCGCCTGCACGATCAGCGGTGCCAGGCAGTTCGGCAGGATCGTCCTCACCATCAAGCGAAGATGACCGGCACCAGCCACCTTGGCGGAGATGACATATTCGCGGTTCTTTTCGGCCATCACGGCGGCGCGGGTGAGGCGCGCAAAATGCGGCTGCAGCACCAGCGCGATCGCCAGCATGGCATTGAACAGGCCCGGGCCGAGGATCGCCACCAGCACCAGCGCCAGAAGCAGCGACGGGAAGGCCAGGATGATATCCATGATGCGCATGATCAGAGTGTCGACCCAGCCGCGGAAATAGCCGGCGAGCACGCCAAGCACGATGCCGCTGGTGAGCGAGAAGACAACGACCACCAGACCGATGAACAGCGAGAAACGCGCCCCGAAGATCAACCGTGAAAGCATGTCGCGGCCGACCGCGTCGGTGCCGAGCAGGAACATCGATTTGCCGCCTTCCTGCCAGGCAGGGGGTGCCAGCAGCGCATCGCGAAACTGCTCGTCGGGCGAATGTGGGGCGACGAACGGCGCAAAGATCGCCACCAGCACCAGCGCCGAAAACACGACAAGGCCGATGACCGCGCCGGTGTTCATCGAGAAGTAGTGCCAGAACTCGGCGAAAGCCCGTTGCCTGCCGCCTGTCGGGATGGAGGCGGCGGTAGCTTCGGCGGCGGATTCGTCGGTCATCTCACTGCACCCGGATGCGCGGATTGATGACGGCGTAGAGCACGTCGACGATCAGGTTCACCGCCATGACGATCAGCGCGATGATCAGCAATCCGCTCTGGACGACGACATAGTCGCGCTTGCCGATGGCATCGATCATCCATTTGCCGATGCCCGGCCAGGAAAAAATGGTCTCGGTCAGAATGGCGCCCGCCATCAAGGTGCCGACCTGCAGTCCAATGGTGGTGACTACCGGGATCAGCGCGTTGCGAAAAGCGTGCAGACCGATGACGCGGCGAGGCGCCAGGCCCTTGGCGCGCGCGGTGCGGACATAGTCCTCGCCCAGCACCTCGAGCATAGCCGAGCGCGTCTGGCGCGCTATGACGGCAAGCGGGATCGTCGCCAGCACGATCGACGGCAGGATCAAATGGCTGACGGCAGATTTGAAAGCGCCGCTCCCGCCGGAGATCAGGCTGTCGATGAGCATGAACCCGGTCGTCGGCCTGAAGAAATACTGCAGGCCGATGCGGCCGGAAACCGGCGTCCAGCCGAGATAGCCGGAGAAGAAGATAATGAGCAGCAACCCCCACCAGAAGATCGGCATCGAATAGCCGGTCAGCGCGACACCCATCGTAGCCTGGTCGAACCACGAGCCGCGCTTGACCGCGGCGAAGATACCGGCAGGAATGCCGAGCAGGACGGCGATGATCAACGCCACTGTCGCCAGTTCCAGCGTGGCTGGAAACAGCGCCTGGAATTCGCCGAGCACTGGCCGCTTGGTGGCAATAGATATGCCGAAATCGCCGGTCAGGACCCTGCCGATATATTCCAGGTATTGGATGACATAGGGCCGGTTGTAGCCAAACTGCTCGATGAGCTGGGCGTAGCGCTCGGGGCTGACGCCGCGCTCGCCCGCCAGGGCCAGGATAGGATCGCCGGGCAGAAGCCGGACGAAAGCAAACGCCGCCAGCGATATGCCGAACACGGTCGGGATGATCAAAGCGAGCTTGTGGACGAGATAACGGAGCATCTTGCTTCATAGAACGGCGGCGCGGGAAGTCCAGCGCCGCCGCTCAATTTCTCAGGACTTATTCGGTGACGTCGACGCCGTCAAACCGATGAATGCCGAGCGGGTCCATAACGAAGCCCGACACCTTCTTGTTCATCGGCATGAAGACCTTGGAGTGGGCGATGGTCAGCCACGGAGCCTCACGCTTGAACACCACCTGAGCTTCCTCGTAGATCTTGGTGCGCTCGGCGACGTCCGTCGTCGCCTTGCCTTTTTTCAGCAGGGCTTCGAATTCCTGGTTGCACCAGATCGCATAATTGGACTGGCCGATGGCATCGCAACCGAGCAGGAAAAAGAAGTTGTCCGGATCGCCATTGTCACCGGTCCAGCCCAGTTGGAAGGCGCCGTCGCGATCCTTAGCCTTGCCGCGCTGGCGATACTCGGTCCATTCGTAACTGACGATCTCCGCCTTGACGCCGACGGCGGCATAGTCGGCCTGGATCAACTCGGCGACGCGTTGGGCGTTCGGGTTGTAGGGGCGGCTGACCGGCATAGCCCAGATCTTCATCGACAGATCCTTGACGCCTGCATCGGCCAGCATCTTCTTGGCCGCCTCCGGATCATAGGGATCGTCCTTGATGTCCTTGTTATAGGACCACATGGTCGGCGGGATCGGGTTGATGGCCGGCGCGCCGGCGCCCTGATAGACCGCGTCGATGATCGCCTTCTTGTTTACCGCCATGTTGAGGGCCTTGCGGACCTCGACCTTGTCGAAGGGCGGCTGCGTCGTGTTGTAAGCCATGTAGCCGATGTTCAGGCCTTCCTGCTCGTCGACCTTGAGGTTCGCGTCAGCCTGCAGTCCGGCAATGTCGGCCGGCGCCGGGTATGACATGATATCGCACTCGCCTGCCTTCAGCTTCTGCGCGCGTACGGCCGGATCGGGCGTGATGGCGAAGATCAGATCGTCGATCTTCTGTCGCCCGCCATAGTAGCCGTCCCATGCTGCATAGCGCACGACCGCATCGACCTGATAGTCGACGAACTGGAACGGACCAGTGCCGACCGGCTTCTGGGTGAACTGCTGCCTGGTGCCGGCCTTGTCGAGTTGGTCGGCATATTCCTTGGAGACGATCGAGGCGAAATCCATGCCGAGGTCCGGCAGGAACGCGACTTCAGGCTTGTTCAGCACGAATTTCACCGTCAGGTCGTCGACCTTGACGATTTCCTTCAGGAGGTCGGGAAAGCCCATGCCGGTGAAATATTCCCAGCCGGTGCCTTCCAGATAGCTGTACCACGGGCTTTCTTTCTTCCACTGGCGTTCGAAGGAAAAGATCACGTCGTCGGCGTTGAGGTCGCGCGTCGGCGTGAAATAATCGGTCGTCTGGAATTTCACACCCGGGCGAAGCTTGAAGGTGTATTCGAGACCGTCGTCGGAAACCGTCCAGCTCTCGGCCAGGCCGGGCGAGATGGTGGTCTTGCCATGCTCGAACTCGACCAGGCGCGAATAGATGGTGCGCGACGAGGCGTCGAAGTCGTTGCCGCCGCTCCATGGCGACGGGTCGAAGCCGGCCGGCGAAGCCTCCGAGCAATAGACCAGTTGTTTTGCATTGGCCATGCCGCCGAGGACGCTTGCAGCCAGCAACGCGGCTGCAAAAGTCAGTTTCTTTTTCATTGAGCACTCCCTGATGTTCTTCCAAGCCCCTCTATCAGGCTCGCGAAGGCCGCATATAAGCACCGTTTTTCTAGCTTTGGAACTGCTTGTTTGCCTAACCCACGGGAAGCAGAAAAAAATTCCGGCACGCGGCAAATTGTGGAAAAAACGAGCCGAATCCGCAGATCACGACATTATTAGCGACTTCAATTTTTTGTTGATCGGCGATGCCGCCAATTGTGGGAATCGAGCCGTTCGGTTCAAGAGATGCGCATCCGAAAACCGGTCGCGGCCGAGAGGTTTGACGGCAAGTCTTACCGCACTCCAGGTGGCGAGGCTTGCACGGCCGTCGCTTGTGGCAATACATAGATAGGTGGGCAGCGTGCCGGATTTTCCCACGTTCCGGACATTGCGGCAAGCGTGGGATATCGTTGTGATCAGGGCGGTGGTGGCGCGCAAGCATGCCGAAACAATAAGAACGATTGAGGGAGCGACAGGTGGCAAAACCGGCAAAGACAACCAACGCGGCGAAAGCAAAGGCCGAGGCAACATCGAAAGCAGTCAAGTCAAAAGCGGCCGCCGCCAAGCCGACGGCTACCGCGAAGGCAAGCGCGAAGCCGGCGGCGAAGACCACGGCTGGAGCGGCTGCTAAACCGGCAACCGGCAAGACGGCGCCTGCTGCAAAGTCTGCCGCCAAGCCGGCGGCGAAGGCAGTGCCGACAGCGCCACGACTGCCGGCAGGTCCGGCCAAGAGATTACCAAAGGCGATCACGTCGCTGGCCGCCGGCCTGCCGGAAAAACCGTGGCTCAAGAGTTACCCAAAGATCGTGCCGGCCGAGATTGGCGACCTGCCCTCCAGCTCGATCGGCGACTTTCTCGTCGCCGTGTGCAAGCAGTTTGCGAATCGGCCGGCCTTCGTCTGCATGGGCAAATCGATCACCTATGCCGACCTCGAGCGACAGTCGGCCGCCTTCGGCGCCTATCTGCAATCAACGGGGCTGCAGAAGGGCGCGCGCGTCGCCCTGATGATGCCGAATGTGCTGCAATATCCGGTGGCGATTATGGCAGTGCTTCGCGCCGGCTATGTCGTGGTCAACATCAATCCGCTCTACACGCCGCGCGAGCTGGAGCACCAGCTCAAGGATTCCGGCGCTCAAGCCATTGTCATCCTCGAAAATTTTGCCTGCACCCTGCAGGCGGTGATCGCCAGGACCGCAGTCAAGCATGTCGTGGTCGCCTCGATGGGCGACATGCTCGGCGGGCTCAAGGGAACGATCGTCAACTTCGTTGTACGCCGCGTCAAGAAGATGGTGCCGGCATGGTCGCTGCCCGGCCATGTCAAGTTCAACGCCGCGCTGAAGGCCGGCACCGGCATGGCCTTCAGGCCCGCAAAGGTCGCGGCCGACGACATCGCCTTCCTGCAATACACGGGCGGCACGACCGGCATCTCCAAGGGCGCGATGCTTTTGCACAGCAACATTTTGGCGAACGTCGCGCAGAACGCGCTGTGGGCCGAAGACGCTTTTACCGTCAAGCCGAAGCCGGCGCATCTGAACTTCCTCTGCGCGCTGCCGCTCTATCACATTTTTGCGCTGACGGCGAACGTGCTGGTAGGCATGCAGCAAGGCGCGCAGAATGTCCTCATCCCCAATCCGCGCGACATTCCCGGCTTCGTCAAGGAGCTGCAGAAATACCCGATCCACATCTTTCCGGGCCTCAACACGCTGTTCAATGCGCTGCTCAATAATGAGGATTTTCGCAAGCTCGATTTCAAGCCGCTGATCCTGACGCTGGGTGGCGGCATGCCGGTGCAGAGGGCCATCGCCGAACGCTGGAAGGCGCTGACCGGCTGCCCGATCAGCGAGGCCTACGGGCTCACCGAGACCTCGCCGGGGACAACCATCAACAAATTCAGCGACGGCGTTTACACCGGCACGATCGGCCTGCCGCTGCCCTCGACCGAGATCGCCATCCGCGACGACCACGGCAACAATTTGCCGCTCGGCGAAGTCGGCGAAATCTGCATCCGCGGACCGCAGGTGATGGCCGGCTACTGGAACCGGCCGGACGAGACCGCCAAGGTGATGACCGAGGACGGCTTCTTCAAATCGGGCGACATGGGCTTCATGGACGAGCTTGGCTACACCAAGATCGTCGACCGCAAGAAGGACATGATCCTGGTTTCCGGCTTCAACGTCTATCCGAACGAACTCGAGGAAGTGGTGGCGCAGCATCCAGGCGTACTCGAAGTGGCGGCGATCGGCGTGCCGGACGAGCATTCGGGTGAAGTGCCGAAGCTGTTCGTCGTCAAGAAGGACCCGGCACTGACCGCCGACATGCTGACGGCTTATTGCCGCGAGAACCTGACCGGCTACAAGCGTCCCAGGTATATTGAGTTCCGCACCGAGCTGCCGAAGACACCGGTCGGCAAGATCCTGCGACGGGCATTGCGGGGCTAGGCGCAGCTTGAGCGATTGCATCGCCGGCGCCAACGCCGTGAGTATAGGTTCGCGCCCGGACCCGGCAGAGTTCATCCGGGCGAACATGCGGATCGCCCCCGTGCCCGCGCTTCCCGAAATCCGGCTTTACACCGCCCATCCGGGAAGCGGGCTCAGGCGGCTTCTCGAATGGAACCAACATGCGACCGAAGAAGACGGACCTGAACCGGAGCCACCGTACTGGGCCTATGTCTGGGCCGGCGGCGCGGTGCTTGCCCGCTACATAATCGACCGGCCGGAGACCGTGGCCGGGCGTCGCGTGCTCGACCTCGGCGCCGGTTCGGGTCTCGTCGGTATCGCGGCGGCAAAAGCCGGAGCCAGCGAGGTCGTCGCGGCCGAGATCGATCACATTGGTGTGGTTGCGCTCGGCCTCAACGCGACTGCGAACGGCGTCGCTATCATGATCATTGGCGAAGACATCACCAGCGGTCCGCCGCCACCGGTGGATGTCGTGGTGGTCGGTGACCTGTTTTACGCCCATGATCTTGCCGGCCGGGCCCTTTCTTTCCTCGACCGCTGCCTTGCAGCCGGCATCGCCGTGCTGATCGGCGATCCGGGCCGCGCCTATCTGCCCCGCTCGCGGCTTCGCCTGCTGGCCGAATACGAGGTGCCGGATGTCGGCGAAGGCAGGAATGCGGCGATGAAACCGAGCGGCGTGTTCTCGTTCGGACCAGCTAGCTGCGAGTCTAGACTGTCTCGCTGACCCGCGCCGCAAGAAAATCGGGCAGATCGGCAACCGAATCCAGGATGACGTCGGCGATCTGCGACAGCGATTCCCGTGTGCCGGTGCCGGACAGCACGCCGATCGCCAGGCCGCAGCCGCCGGCGCGCGCCATCTCCAGATCGTGGCGATTGTCGCCGACCATTGCGATCGCCGCCGGCCTGAGCCCTGTCAGGTCCGAGAAGGCAAGAATCGTATCCGGCGCCGGTTTTGGATTGGCCACCGCGTCGTAACCATAGGCGGCTTCGAAAAGCTGCGCGACGCCCAGAGTGACCAAGGTCTTTTCCGCGCCGCTGGTCGAGTCGTTGGTGGCGACGCCAAGCCGGTAGGATTTTCTGTGAAGCAGGCCAAGCGTCTCGACCACACCCGGCAGCGCCACCGCCATTGCCGATCCCTGCGCCGAAGTGATGGCGTTGAAGCGGGCGACGGCAAGCATCTGGTCCTCGTCGGACAGCCGTGGAAACCACAGCTCGACGACGTCCATGTTGGTGCCGGAGGCAAAAATCGAATCCGGCTTGAAGCGCTTGGTGGCGAAGTCGAAGCCCGCCGCCGCAAGCAGCCTGTCTGCTTTCCAGCGATCGCCTTCGGCCGCATCCATCGCCATGAAGTCGGCGATGCCCAGCCATGTCGCGTTGAAATCTACGAGCGTGCCGTCCTTGTCGAACAATATTCCCTTAATGTCCGCCAAGCTTTTCACTCCGGGCCGCGCAAGCGGTGGATGTATTCCACCAGTCCGGCAGTCGAGGCATCCCGCTTTGCGGCGTTCTCCTTGCCTTCAACGACGGGCAGCAGCCCGGTCGCCAGTTCCTTGCCGAGCTCGACGCCCCACTGGTCGAAGGAGTTGATGTTGAACAGCGTGCCTTCGACGAAGACGCGGTGTTCGTAAAGCGCAATCAGCCGTCCGAACGTGTGGGGGTCGAGTTTCCTGTAGAGGATCGTCACTGAGGGGCGGTCGCCGGAGAAGACACGGTGCGGAGCAATCCTGTCGACATCGGCCGGCTTCATGCCTTTCGCCAGCATCTGCGCTCGGGCTTCCTCAAGCGTGCGGCCCTTCATGAAGGCTTCCGACTGCGCCAGGCAATTGGCAAGCAGAAGGTCGTGGTGATGCTTCAGTTCCGGCTCGTGGCCGACGGCAGCGGCAAGGAATTCGACCGGAATGAAATCGGTGCCCTGATGCAGAAGTTGGAAGAAGGCATGCTGGCCATTGGTGCCGGGCTCGCCCCAGACCAGCGGGCCGGTCGGCGTCGTTGCAGCGCCGCCGTCCAGGGTGACGCTCTTGCCGTTCGATTCCATGTCGAGCTGCTGCAGATAGGCCGGCAGCCTGGACAGACGCTGATCGTAGGGGATGACGGCGCGAGCGGGGTATTTGCAGATCACGCGGTGCCACCAGCCAATCAGCCCCATCAGCGCCGGCAGGTTCTTCGCCAGCGGCGCGGTGCGGAAATGCTCGTCCATCTCATGGGCGCCGTCGAGAAAGGCGCGAAAATCCTTCGGGCCGATGGCGATCATCACCGGCAGACCGATCGCACCCCAGACGGAATAGCGGCCGCCGACCCAGTCCCAGAAGCCGAAGACGCGATCGGGCGCGATGCCGAATTTGGCGACCAGGTCGAGCGCCGTCGAGACGGCGGCGAAATGCTTGCCGACCGCTTCCTTGCCGAGCGCCTTCTCGACCCATCTGCGCGCGGTTTCGGCATTGGTCATCGTCTCGACCGTGGTGAAGGTCTTGGAGGCGATGATGAACAGGGTGGTTTCGGCGGAAAGACCCTTCAGCGTGTCGTGGATATGGGCACCGTCGATATTGGATACGTAATGCGCGCGCGGCCCGTCATGATAGGGCGCCAGCGCCAGCGTCGCCATGGCCGGGCCAAGATCGGAGCCGCCGATGCCGATGTTGACGATGTCGGTGATTTTCTTGCCGGTCGCGCCGGCCGCCTTGCCGGAACGCACCGCGTCGGCGAAGGCACCCATCGCGTCGAGTACGGCAAGGACTTCCGCGTTCACGTCCTGGCCGTCGAGCACGATGCCCTTGCCGGTCAGGTTGCGCAGCGCCGTGTGCAGCACGGCACGGCCTTCAGTGACGTTGATCTTCTTGCCGGCAAACATCGCGTCGCGCCGGCCTTCGAGGTCAGCGGCCTCAGCCAGCTTCTCCAGCAACTCCATAGTCCGCGCATCGACCGCGCATTTCGACCAGTCGAGCAGCAGGTCGCCGTCACTGGCGGAGAATTTCTCGAAGCGCTGCGGATCGGCAGCGAAAGCCTCGCGCATCGAGCCCGATTTGGCCGCACGATGATCGCGCAATGCGTCGAGCTGCTTTTGAAAGGACGATTGATCCACTGCTTCGCTCCGGTTCTTGAGGTGCATCTTATCAGGCCGGATGTTTCCGGCGCGTGTCGTCGCGGCAAACTATCGGGTCGAATTCCATCTGTTTCAATGCGCAGCGATGCCGCAGCGCAGCGTGGGCCGGCTCAAAGGATCACTGGCATAAATCCCAGCGATCAGAAAAATTGATTGGCGCAACACCTTGTGCCACCGGTACATTCGACTGGTCCAGCCAAGTGAAAAAAGCTGGCCATCGAGGAACATCTCCCATGCCACAGCGAAACGACACGGCCATATGGTCCGGCCTGTTCCGGATTTCGGCGGAATCCGGTCAGACCCTGCAGGCGCAGATCCGCCAGGCGATCGTCGCCGCCATCCTCGACCGGCAGATCGCGGCTTCCATGCCGCTTCCGTCCTGCCGGATTCTTGCCGAAAAACTCGGCGTGGCGCGCGGCACCGTGGTGCTGGCCTTCCAGCAGCTGGTCGATCAGGGCTTCCTGGTAGCGCGCGAGCGCCGCGGCCATTTCGTCAATCCCGAAGTGCTGGCGACGCCGGCCAAGCCGCATCAGAAGGCGCCCGACCAGGCCAACGAGATCGACTGGAAGGCGCGTCGGCAGATCGCTGCGAGCGACATGCCGCCGCCGGCCAAGCACGACAACTGGATCAAGTCGTCATACCCCTTCGTCTATGGCCAATTCGACCCGGCGCTGTTCCCGACCGCCGAATGGCGCGAGTGCAACCGCATGGCGTTGGCGGTGCTCGAAATCCGCAACTGGGCATCCGACATGGTCGACCGCGACGATCCGCTCCTGATCGAGCAGATCCAGGCACGGCTGCTGCCGCGACGCGGCATCTTCGCCAATCCGGACGAGATCATCGTGACGTTGGGCGCGCAGAACGCGCTTTACATGCTGGCGACGCTGTTGATGACCAAGGGCTCCAAGGTGGCGATGGAGGACCCGGGCTATCCCGATGCACGTTCGATCTTCCGGCTGGCCGGCGCCGAGATCCAGCCGGTTCCGGTCGATCACTCCGGCATCGTAACCTCGGCCATTCCCAATGATTCCGGCTTCGTCTTCGTCACGCCCAGCCACCATTGCCCGACCATGGTGCCGCTGTCGGCAGAGCGGCGGCAGGAGCTTTTGGCGCGCGCCAACCGGCACAACCAGATCATCATCGAGGACGGATATGACAGCCAGCTCCTGGACGAGGCGCCGCAGCAGGCGCTGAAGAGCCTCGATCGCTCCGGCCGCGTCGTCTATGTCGGCTCGATGTCGAAGACGCTGGCTCCCGGCCTCAGGCTCGGCTACATCGTCGCCTCGGCCGGGCTGATCTCCGAGCTTCGGGCGCTACGCCGCTTCATGCTGCGCCATCCGCCGGCGAACAACCAGCGCGCCGTCGCATTGTTCCTGTCGCTCGGCCATCACGAGGCGCTGGTGCGGCGGCTGTCGAGCGCCTTCGACGAGAGGCGCAAGCGTCTGGCCCATGCGATTTCCGCCTTCCTGCCGGAGTGGCGCTCGACCGATTCGGCCGGCGGCACGTCGCTCTGGCTCGAGGGGCCGCGCGGCACCGATTCGCGCGGGCTGGCGGAGGCCGCGGCCTCGCGCAGCGTCATCATCGAGCCTGGCGACCGCTTCTTCGACCGCACCGAAAAGCCATCGCGTTTCATGCGCTTGGGCATTTCCTCGATCGCGTTGCAGCACATCGAACCCGGCATCCGCGAACTTGCGACGGCAGCTGGACGCAGGCCGGCAGCGGCCTGATCTCCCTTCCCCGACCGGAGCCTGGCGCATGTAGTGCGGCTCCGGTTCTTTAGCTCCTTGGCATATGCGACGGGACCGGCTGGCACATAGGCTGTGCCAATGCCGGCGGCATAGTCGCTGTATAGAGGGGACGGAGCAGGCCGATGGTGGACCAACCGCCGCGCCCGCTCCGCAGCTAAAGTTGGAGTCCTTCATGCCAATGGCCCATGAGAAGCAGGACGTGTCCGCAGACCAGCGTTCGCGGCGGTCCGGCGGGCGCGAGGCGCGCCGCGCCATGCGGGCGGCACCGCTTGCCGACGACGTCAAGCCGGTGCGTGCCGGCCTCGAAGGCGGAAGCTACAGCCCGCTCAGCGGCAGCGATTGCGAACGTATCCACGAGGCCGTGCTTACCCTTCTTGAGACGGTCGGCTTCGCCAACGCCATCCCCTCCTGCATCGAGGCGCTGACCAAAGCCGGCGCGACCTTCAGTGAGGACGGCCGCCTGCGCTTTCCTCGCGGCCTTGTGCTCGACACCATCAAGAACGCGGCGCGGCATTTCACCCTCCACGGCCAGGATCCGAAGCACGACATGGTGATCCAGGGCAAGCGTGTGCACTACGGCACGGCCGGTGCTGCGGTGCATCTTGTCGATGTCGAAAAGCGTGAGTATCGCGAGTCGCTGCTGCAGGACATTTATGATGCCGCGCGCCTGGTCGAAGGGCTCGACAACATCCATTTCTTTCAGCGGCCGATGGTGCCGCGCGACATTCCCGACCCGCTCGATATGGATTTCAACACGCTCTACGCCTGCGTCATGGGCACGTCGAAGCATGTCGGCACCTCGTTTACCGTGCGTGAGAACGTCAAGCCGGCGCTCGACATGCTCTATGCGATCGCGGGCGGCGAAGAGAATTTTCGCGCGCGGCCTTTCGTCTCCAATTCGAACTGCTTTGTCGTGCCGCCGATGAAGTTTGCCGAGGACGCCTGTGGCGTTCTCGAAGCCTGCGTCGAGGGCGGCATTCCGATCCTGCTGCTGTCGGCAGGACAGGCGGGTGCGACGGCACCGGCGGCGATTGCCGGCGCCGTGGTGCAGGCGGTCGCCGAAGTGCTCGTCGGCCTCATCTACGTCAACGCCATCAAGCCAGGCCATCCGGCGATTTTCGGTACCTGGCCGTTTGTCTCGGATCTCCGGACCGGCGCCATGTCGGGCGGTTCGGCCGAGCAGGCGGTGCTGACCGCGGCCTGCGCGCAGATGGCGCAATTTTACGACCTGCCGGGTGGTTCGGCCGCCGGCATGACAGATTCGAAACTGCCTGATATTCAGTCCGGCTACGAAAAGGGCATAACCGACGTGATGGCCGGTCTTGCCGGCCTCAACCTGGTTTACGAATCGGCCGGCATGCACGCCTCGCTGCTCGGCTTTTGCCTTGAGAGCCTGATCATCGACAACGACATGCTCGGCCACTGCCTGCGCTGCGTGCGCGGCATCGAAGTGACGGACGAGTCGCTGTCGATCGACACGATTGCCGATGTCTGCCTGAAGGGCCCGGGCCATTATCTCGGCAACGAGCAGACGCTGCGGCTGATGCAGACCGAATATTTCTATCCGGCCGTCGGCGACCGCTTTTCGCCGAAGGAATGGAATGAGAAAGGCAGGCCCGATATCCTGCAGCGGGCGATCATCGAGAAGAAACGCGTGCTTGCCGAACGCTTCCCGCGCCATGTGCCAAAGCCGGTCGACGACAAATTGCGCGCCCGCTTCGGCGATATGATCAAGCTGCCGCGAAGCAGAATGGGCGGCTGAGCGTTACCCGCTCGCCGCCAGCAACAAGACACCGGCCAGCGCCGATCCGGCAAGCGTCGGCAGCATACCGATCTTCAGCTTCAGAATGGCGATCATCGAGGCACAGGAAAGCAGCGCCGCGCGCCAGTCTATCGATGAAAGCACCGGCACGTCCATTCCAAGCCCGACATTGCGCACTTCGCCGAAGATGACGTGCAAGCCGAACCATAGAGCGAGATTCATGATGACGCCGACGACGGCGGCGGTGATCGCACCGAGCGCCGCCGACAGCGCCTTGTTGCCGCGCAGCGCTTCGATGTAAGGCGCCCCAAGGAATATCCATAGGAAACATGGGGTAAACGTCGCCCACAGCGTGAACAGCCCGCCAAACAGTCCGGCAAGCAGCGGCGCCAGCAAGCCCGGCTGGCGGAACGCGGCAACGAAGCCGACGAACTGCAAGACCAGGATGAGCGGACCCGGCGTGGTTTCGGCAAGTCCGAGGCCGTCGACCATTTCACCGGGTGCCAGCCAGCCGAAGTACTCGACCGCTGCCTGCGCGACATAGGCAAGGGCTGCGTAGGCGCCGCCGAAGGTGACGACCGCCATGACACTGAAGAAGCCACCGATTTGAGTCCAAACGCTGGCAGGGCCGGTGAAAGCCCAGACCAGCAGAACAGGCCCCAGCCAGATCGGCAGCCAGATCGCCAAAGTGCGCGGCGCGTGCCATCGTGTCGGCCTGACGTGGGTCAGTTCGCCGCGCTCGAACATCAGATCGACCACGCCCTTTATGTCGGGAACATCGCCCTTGCCATGCGAGGCGCCGGAAAAAACTGCCGGCGCACTACGGTTGCCGATCCAGCCTGCCAGCCCGGCAAGCAGCACGATCAGCGGAAACGGCACGTTCAACGCGTAGATGGCGATGAAGGCGGCGAGTGCGATCGACACCATGACCGGGTTTTTCAGCGCGCGTCTGCCGATCCGGATCACCGCCTCGATGACAATGGCGAGCACGGTCGCCTTGACCCCGAAAAACAGCGCCGCGACGAGCGGTACATCGCCATAGAGCGCATAGAGGCTGCTCAGGACGAGCATGACAAGCGCGCCCGGCACGACGAAGAGAATGCCGGCAACAAGGCCGCCGGCCGTTTTGTGCAGCAACCAGCCGATATAGATGGCGAGTTGCTGGGCCTCGGGGCCAGGCAGCAGCATGCAGTAGTTCAACGCATGCAGAAAGCGCTGTTCGCCGATCCAGCGCCGTTCCTCGACCAGTTCCTTGTGCATGAGCGCGATCTGCCCGGCCGGGCCGCCAAAGCTGAGCACGCCGATTTTTGCCCAGACCTTCACGGCCTGCCGGAAGCTCGGCACAGCGGGCTCCTGAATCTCCGCCGGCTTTTTCGAAAGGACGGCGCTCACGATGGTTTGCCTGTGCCGAGACTGACTGCGCCGGCGACCGGCCAGTTATGCGTCTCCTCGGTGGCATCGCGGCACCAGCGGAAGAACGCATCGTAAAGCAGCATGCCGGCCTCGAGCTGCTCCAGATCGTCGCGAAACATCCGTGACAGGCCAAGCGAGGCGGCCAGGAACCCGGCCGCCTGTGGAACAAGATCGAGGCTCGCAGTATCGGCAGCGCGTATGATCGTGGCCAGGCGATCGAGCGCTTCGGATTTGAGCCCGAACTCCTCGATCATGGTGTCGAAGGTGCAGCGTTCGCCGCGGTGGCTCCAGAACACGTTCTCGATGTCGAAGGGGATGGCCTGAAAGCGATCGGCGACGGCCGCCACTTCGGCCGGCTCGACGAAGAGAAAGACCGCGTGAGGATCGATGAAGCGCCGGATCAGCCAGGGGCAGGCGATGCGGTCGATCTTCGGGCGCGTACGCGTCACCCAAACGGTGCGGCCCTTGGCATCGGCGGGCGGTATCTTGTCGGCGTGAACGAGAAGGCCCTTGGCATCGCGCCACGCTTCAAACCCGCCATCGAGCGATTCGGCGGCAACGCCCTCCTGCCGTAGCCATGCGGCCACGCCTTGCGAGAGCTTTTTTCCCTGTTGGCAGACAACTGTCACTTGCCTGCCGGCGAAGTCGGCAGCCCAGTTCGAGACACTCCTGAAATCACGACGATCCGACCCCGGCAGCAGGCGCGGATCGGCGTTGTAGTCATCATCGATGCGGACGTCGATGATTGCGGGTGCACCCGGCAGCCCAATCAGACGGGACAGTTGCGATACAGTGATAGCGGTTGTTGACGGCATGGCGTCCACCTCCTTGAAAGAGAAGCTTGGACGCGAACGTTGGGCTGACGCCTCACGGGGTCGTCGCGATGCACCCCTTGCGATGATCGTGGATTTGTCACGCCCGCTTGTCAAGCATTGCCGTTCTCGCGGGAGCAATCGCTGTTGACAAATGACCGCGTCCAACCCTGTGCCGGGCATTTCTGCCCATTAGGCTATCGCAGGTGGAAAGCCGAGGCTTTCGCTCTACGATGTACCCCCACCCCTACCCCTCCTGGCGCTGACCTCGGCAAATTGCCTGCACCGGCGGCTGGCTCGTGCGACGGACCCTGGTCAGTGATTGTCCCTCGGCACGCCGCTTGTATGAGCCACATCCTGGTATTTCACCGCCGGCTTCAGCACCATGCCTTCGGAAAACTGGTCGACCATGCCGCGCTGGATTTCCTGCCAGGGCGTCTGGTGCTTCGGATACTGATAGCCGCCATTGTTTTGCAGCTCGGCGCGGCGCCGCGTGATCTCGTCGTCGCTGACGAGGATGTCGGCGGTGCCCTTGCGCAGGTCGATGCGGACGCGGTCGCCGGTCTTCAGCAGCGCCAGGCCGCCGCCGATGGCGGCTTCCGGCGAGGCGTTGAGGATCGACGGCGAGCCCGACGTGCCCGACTGGCGACCGTCGCCGATACAGGCCAGCGCGTGGATGCCCTTTTTGATCAGATAGGCAGGCGGCTGCATGTTGACGACTTCGGCGCCGCCGGGATAGCCGATCGGGCCGGCGCCGCGCATGAACAGGATGGTGTGCTCGTCAATTCCCTGTGCCGGGTCGTCGATGCGGGCGTGATAGTCCTCGGGGCCGTCGAAGACCATGGCGTTGCCCTCGAAGGCCTCGGGGTCCTTCGGGTTCGACAGATAGCGCTCGCGGAATTCGGGCGAGATGCCGCTGGTCTTCATGATCGCCGAATCGAACAGATTGCCCTTGAGATTGATGAAGCCGGCATTGGCTTTCAGCGGCTCGGCAACCGTGCGGATGACGTCGAGGTTCTCGTTGACGGCGCCGCTGCAATTGTCGCCGATGGTCTTGCCGTTAGCTGTCATGGCTTCCGGATAGGGCAGCAGGCCGCCCTTCATCAGTTCGGCGACCACGGCCGGCACGCCGCCGGCATGGTGATAGTCCTCGCCGAGATATTCGCCCGTCGGCTGCAGATTGACGATGAGCGGTATGTTGAGGCCGACCTTCTGCCAATCGTCATTGTCGAGCGAAACGCCGAGATGGCGGGCGATGGCGTTGAGGTGGATCGGCGCATTGGTCGAGCCGCCGATCGCCGAGTTGACGACGATGGCGTTCTCGAAGGCCTTACGGGTCATGATGTCGGAGGGCTTCAGATCCTCATGCACCATGTCGACGATGCGCTTTCCGGTCTCGTAGGCGATCTGGCCGCGCTCGCGATAGGGGGCGGGGATAGCGGCCGAGCCCGGCAATTGCATGCCGAGCGCCTCGGCCAGCGAATTCATCGTGGTGGCGGTACCCATCGTGTTGCAATAGCCGGTCGACGGCGCCGAGGAGGCAACGATATCCATGAACTCGTCATAGCCAATCTCGCCGGCCGACAGGCGCTGGCGCGATTCCCAGACGATGGTGCCGGAGCCGGTGCGCTTGCCCTTGTGCCAGCCGTTGAGCATCGGGCCGACCGAAAGCGCGATAGCCGGAATGTTGACGGTGGCCGCGGCCATCAGCATGGCCGGCGTCGTCTTGTCGCAGCCGATGGTGAGCACCACGCCGTCGAGCGGATAGCCGTAAAGCACCTCTACCAGGCTGAGATAGGCAAGGTTGCGGTCAAGTGCAGCAGTCGGCCGCTTGCCGGTCTCCTGGATCGGGTGGCAAGGGAACTCGAAAGGGATGCCACCCATCGAGACGATGCCTTCGCGCACGCGCTTGGCCAGTTCAATGTGATGGCGGTTGCAGGGCGACAGGTCGGAGCCGGTCTGGGCGATGCCGATCAGCGGCTTGCCGGACATCAGTTCGGCCCGCGTCAGCCCGTAATTCAGGTAGCGCTCCAGATAGAGTGCCGTCATGCCCGGATTGTCGGGATTGTCGAACCACTCCTGCGAGCGAAATTTTTTCTTGTGGGTGGGGGCGCCTGCCATCGTGGTCTCCGTATTTGTATGACAAATCGATATGACAACGCGCGGGAGCAGGCAAGGGGCACGCGCCATCCGAATCCGCTCTTTGGTACGAAAGACATACATCTGCCTCCGCGCTAGACGGGATCGTGGTTTGTCAGCCCGCCATCCCGGAGAGTTGGAGCGCGTCGCCGCGGACCCTACCTGACCCTTCCGGCCACCCTCCCCCTCAAGAGGCCCACTTGGGGAGGGACATCCGCATCACTCGAACACGATGCTCGGCACTGCAGCCTCGGCCGCGCCGCGCTCTTCATTGACGCGGTCCCAGACCCTGGCGGCGATGTCGCGATAGATTTTCGCCTCAGCGCCATCCGGCTTGGAGACCACCACTGGCGTGCCGGCATCGGAGCTTTCGCGGATGCCCATCTCGAGCGGCACTTCGCCAAGGAAGGTGACGCCGAGACGCTCGGCCTCGCGGCGCGCGCCGCCATGGCCGAAGATGTCGTAGCGTTTTCCCGTATCGGGGGCGAGAAAATAGCTCATGTTTTCGACGATACCCAATAGCGGCACGTCGACCTTTCTGAACATGTTGAGGCCTTTGCGCGCATCGATCAGGGCCAGGTCCTGTGGCGTCGAGACGATGACGGCGCCGGCCAGCGGCACCTGTTGGGCCATGGTCAGCTGGGCGTCGCCGGTGCCGGGCGGCATGTCGACGACGAGCACATCAAGCGGTCCCCATTCGACCTCGCGCAGCATCTGCGTCAATGCCGACATCACCATCGGCCCGCGCCAGATCATCGGCGTCTCCTCATCGACGAGGAAGCCCATCGACATGACCTTGAGGCCATAATTCTGCATCGGCTTCAGGATCTTGCCGTCGACGGTCTGCGGCCTGCCACGAATGTTGAGCAGACGCGGCATGGAAGGGCCATAAATGTCGGCATCGAGCACCCCGACCCGCAGCCCGTTGGCGGCAAGCCCAAGGGCGATATTGACGGCGGTGGTCGACTTGCCGACGCCGCCCTTGCCGGAAGCGACGGCGATGATCGCTTCGATGCCGGGTACGCCGCGCTTGCCCTGGCTGTGCGAGGCGGGCGCCTGTGGCGCGGGACGCGCAGGTGCGGCCGGCGGAGCGGGCCTCTGAGCCGGTCTTTGCGGAACCGGCGCCTCCATGCCGCCGCCCTTCTTTTCCGCCGTCAGCGCGACCACGGCGCCGGCAACACCGGGGATCGCCTTGACGACACGTTCGGCCGCCGCACGCAGCGGTTCCATCTCCTGGGCACGGGCAGCGGGAACGGTGATCGAAAAGAACACCTTGGCATCGGCAATGAAAATCTCGGAAACCAGGCCGAGGTCGACGATATTGCCGGTGAAATCCGGCCCATTGACCGTCTTCAGGCGCTCGATAACGATTTCCTTGGTCACGTTTTCATTGGCGGCGGGCATGAGTTTTTCCTCTACTTTTCCGCTCCAGATAATGCAGTTCCGGAACAGAACCAAGCGATGGACCACCAATTGCAGCGGCGTATCGGGGAGGCAGCGAGCATATGACGGCATTTCCAGTGGGAGCAGCCGTCGCCAAATCGTCAACGCAGCCTATTTCATGAGCATGGAATGACAGCCAGGGAAGGAGACGAATCATGCTCGCAAACAGCAACGCGACGGCCAATCTCGCCGTGAAGGACCTGGCCAAGGCCAAGGCATTCTACGAAGGGGTCCTTGGCCTGAAAGAGGTGCACAATGAAGGTGGCGAACTGATCGTCTATAAAAGCGGCGACACCAGCATCAACGTCTACCGTTCGAACTTCGCTGGGACCAACAAGGCGACGGCTGTGACATGGACGGTCGGCGACGAACTCGGCAAGATCGTTGAGGCATTGAAATCGAAGGGCGTGACCTTCGAGCATTACGACATGCCAGGCCTGACGCTGGAGGGCGATGTTCATGTCGGTCAGGGCATGAAGGTCGCATGGTTCAAGGATCCGGACGGCAACATCCTGAACCTTGTGGATAGGTAGATACGGCGCATCGCCTGCCGCGCAGTGCTACGGTGCTGTCACCATGCCAGGCCGACCGCGAGGTAGGTGAGAGCCGCGATCGCCGCGGTTGCCGGCAGGGTGACGATCCATGCCACCACGATGTTACCGGCAATGCCCCAGCGAACGGCGGAGACGCGGCGGGCGGCGCCGACGCCGATGATGGCGCCGGTGATCGTGTGCGTGGTCGATACCGGAATACCGAGCCAGGTGGCGGCGAACAGGGTGATCGCTCCGCCGGTCTCGGCGCAGAAACCCTGCATCGGGTTCAGCCGGGTGATCTTCGAGCCCATGGTGTGGACGATGCGCCAGCCGCCGAGCAACGTGCCCAGCGCCAGCGCCGACTGACAGGTGATGACGACCCACAGCGGCACGTAAAAATTCGCGCCGAGCATGCCTTGCGAATAGAGCAGCACGGCGATGATGCCCATAGTCTTCTGCGCGTCGTTGCCGCCATGGCCGAGCGAATAGAGCGAGGCGGAAAAGAACTGCATGACGCGGAAGGTGCTGTCGACGGCGAACGGCGTCCGCCGCACGAACAGCCAGGAGACCGCGAGGATCAGGACGAGCGCCAGCAGAAAACCTGCCGCCGGCGATAGCACGATGGCCGCCGTCGTTTTGCCCAACCCGGTCCAGACGATGGCGCCGGTGCCTGCCTTGGCAACGCCGGCGCCGACCAAACCGCCGATCAGAGCGTGCGAGCTGCTGGACGGGATGCCGACGAGCCAGGTGACGATATTCCAGACGATGGCGCCGACAAGTGCTGCGAAGATCACTGCCGGCGTGACGATGCTGGCGTCGATGATGCCGGTTCCGAGCGTCTCCGCCACGTGAAGACCGAAGAACATGAAGGCGATGAAATTGAAGAAAGCCGCCCAGAACACCGCATAGTGCGGCCTCAGCACGCGGGTCGAGACGATGGTGGCGATGGAGTTGGCGGCATCGTGCAGGCCGTTGAGGAAATCGAAGAACAGTGCAACGGCGACAAGGCCGACCAGTACGGGAAAGGCTATTGCGGCTTCCACTATACGTTCTCGATGACGATGCCGCTGATTTCGTTGGCGACGTCCTCGAAGCGATCGACCACCTTTTCCAGCTGGCCGTAGATCTCGCTGCCGATCAGATAGGCCATCGGATCGCTGCGGCCGTGCCGCTTGAACAGGTCCTTCAGGCCCTGTTCGTGCAGGTCGTCGGCCCGGCCTTCGGCGCGCATGACTTCCTCGGCGATGGCGTTGAGGCGCACCGTATGCGCCCCGACCTTGCCGAGCAGCGGGATCGCCTCGGCCACCAACTTGGCGGCCTCGACGATGACGCCCCCCATTTCCTGCATCAGCGGGTCGAATTCCTTCTTTTCGAACAGCTTTACCGTCTTGACGGTCTTGTGCATCATGTCGATGGCATCATCCATCGACTGGATCAGGTCCTTGATGTCGCCACGGTCGAAGGGCGTGATGAAGGAGCGGCGCACGGCCAGCAGCACTTCCGCGGTGATCTGATCGGCTTCGTCCTCGAGATCGATGATCGTCTGACACCAGCGGTCGATGTCGTTGCCCTGCAAAAGCTGCTGCAGTGCCTCGGCGCCACCGACCACGGTGCGGGAATGCCGCTCGAACAGGTCGAAGAAGCGATCTTCGCGCGGCAAAAGCTTGCGGAACCAGCCCAGCATGTTCGATCTCCCGTCGTGTCCAGTCCACGACCCCCGTCTCATCCACATAGCGCCGCATTCCATCGCGGGAAACAGTAAGCCGGCTGAAAGATGTGGATGCGGGCGATTTACACAGGCGGCTTGCGGCCGAAGGCGATTTCCACGACGTTGCGCGCTACAATCGGACACAGCGTCCGTGACAGGCTCCCGACGGCATGATCGACAAGCTGGAATTCTTCATAGCACTTGCCAGGGAAGAACATTTCGGTCGGGCGGCGGAGGTGTGCGGCGTCACCCAACCGACGCTTTCGGCCGGCATCAAGCAGCTGGAAGGCCAGCTCGGCGTGATGCTGGTGCTGCGCGGCTCGCGCTTCCAGGGATTGACGCCGGAAGGCAAGCAGGTGTTGGTGTGGGCGCGCCGCATCGTCGGCGACAGCAGGACCATGCGCGAGGAGATGCGGGCGGCACGCCACGGCCTGTCAGGGCGCATCCGCATCGCCGCGATCCCGACGGCGCTGGCCATGGTGGCGCGACTGACGACGCCGTTTCGGGCAAAGCACCCCGGCGTCACCTTCTCGGTGCTGTCGCGGACCTCGATCGAGGTGCTGTCGCTGCTCGGCAATTTCGACATCGACGCCGGCGTCACCTATCTCGACAACGAGCCGCTCGGACGCGTCACCAGCGTGCCGCTCTACGACGAGCGCTACCAACTGATCACCGCCGTCGGGAACCCCTATTCCGACCGCGACAAAGTGACATGGGCGGAACTCAGCCAGCTGCCGCTCTGCCTGCTGACGCCGGACATGCAGAACCGCCGCATCATCGACCAGCATCTGGCCGAAGCCGGCGTGCAGGTGCGGCCGACATTGGAATCCAACTCGATGATCGTGCTGTTTTCGCATATCCGCACCGGCAAATGGTCGTCGATCATGCCGCTTAACCTCTCGGAAACCTTCGGTTTTTCCGAGCCGATCCGGGCGATCCCGATCGTCGAGCCCGACGCAAGCCACACGGTCGGGCTGGTGGCGGCGCGGCGCGAACCGCACACGCCGCTCGTCTCGGCGCTGTTGGACGAGGCAATGGCGCTGGCGGACGATTTCCGCGGCCGCCGCTAGGCTAGACAATGCTGGTGACTGCGAACGATAGAAAATTTCTATCGAGCAACGGATCGGCTTTATTGATTTAGCGGGTTTCCTCTGATTTCCTAAGCACTTAGCGGAAGACCGCCACGACCAGGGAGGGCGCTGCATGACGATGCAGCCTGCAAGTACCGAGATCGCATCGCGCACCGCGGCGATCATCCACGAGCTGAAAGGCCTCGAAGGCCCGCTGCTGCCGATCCTGCACGGCATCCAGGAAGAGTTCGGTTATGTGCCGCAGGACGCGCTTCCGGTCATCGCCGAGGCGCTGAACATCTCCAGGGCCGAGGTGCACGGCGTCGTGACCTTCTATCACGATTATCGCAGCCAGCCGGCTGGCCGCCATGTGCTGAAGCTCTGCCAGGCGGAAGCCTGCCAGTCGATGGGTTCGGATGCGATCGCCGCCAAGCTCAAATCATTGCTGGGCATCGGCTTCCACGAGACAACCCGTGACGGTTCGGTGACGCTGGAGCCGGTCTATTGCCTCGGCCTTTGCGCCTGCTCGCCGTCGGCGATGCTGGACGGGGAGGTGATCGGTCGGCTCGACGACGAAAAGCTCAACGAGATCGTTGCCGAGGTGCGCTCATGATCCCGCGTATCTATATTCCCGGCGATTCCGGCGCGCTGGCGCTCGGCGCGGAAAAGGTCGCCAAGGCGATTCGGGCGGAACTGGCCGAGCGCGGCATCGAGGCCAAGATCGTGCGCAACGGCTCGCGCGGCGCCTATTTCCTCGAGCCGATGGTCGAAGTGGCAACAGCTAGTGGCCGCGTCGCCTATGGGCCGGTGAAGCCCTCCGACGTCAAAAGCCTGTTCGACTGCGGCTTTCTCACCGGCGGCCACCACAAGCGCTGGCTGGGCGCACCGGACAAGATCCCGTTCCTTGCCAGGCAGACGCGGCTGACCTTTGCGCGCTGCGGCGTCACCGATCCGCTGTCGCTCGATCACTACAAGGCGCATGGCGGGCTGAAGGGCCTGCAGAATGCAGTGGCGATGACGCCGGCCGAGGTCGTCAAGCAGGTGACCGAGTCCGGGCTGCGCGGTCGTGGCGGCGCCGGCTTCCCGACTGGCATCAAATGGAAAACTGTGCTCGATACGTCGGCCGACCGCAAATACATCGTCTGCAATGCCGATGAAGGCGATTCCGGCACGTTCGCCGACCGCATGATCATGGAAGGCGACCCCTTCGTGCTGATCGAAGGCATGGCGATCGCCGGCATCGCCACCGGCGCGACCAAGGGCTTTATCTATATCCGCTCCGAATATCCGCACGCGGTGGCGGTGATGCAGAAGGCCGTCGAGATCGCCCGCAAGGCCGGCGTGCTCGGCGTCAATGTGCTCGGCTCGGCCAATTCATTCGACATGGAAGTGCGCGTCGGCGCCGGCGCCTATGTTTGCGGCGAGGAAACCGCCCTGCTCGACAGCCTCGAAGGCAAGCGCGGACAGGTGCGGGCCAAGCCGCCGCTGCCGGCGCACAAGGGCCTGTTCGGCAAGCCGACAGTGATCAACAACGTCATCTCGCTGGCCTCGGTGCCGGTGATCATGGACAAGGGCGCCGCCTTCTACAAGGATTTCGGCATGGGCCGTTCACGCGGCACCATCCCGATCCAGATTGCCGGCAACGTCAAGTATCCCGGTCTCTACGAGGCGGCGTTCGGCATGACGCTGGGCGAGATCGTCGACGATATCGGCGGCGGCACGGCGACGGGACGCCCGGTCAAAGCGGTGCAGGTGGGTGGCCCGCTCGGCGCCTATTTCCCGCGCGCGCTGTTCGACACGCCGTTCGACTACGAAGCGTTTGCCGCCAAGGACGGGCTGATCGGCCATGCCGGCATCGTCGTTTTCGACGACAGCGCCGACATGCTGAAGCAGGCACGCTTTGCCATGGAATTCTGCGCCATCGAGAGCTGCGGCAAGTGCACGCCGTGCCGCATCGGCTCGACGCGCGGTGTCGAGGTGCTGGACCGGCTCGCCCAGAACGTCGAACCGGAAAAGCAGATCGCGCTGGTCACCGACCTTTGCAACACGATGAAGTTCGGCTCGCTTTGCGCTCTCGGCGGCTTCACCCCATATCCAGTGATGAGTGCACTCAACCATTTCCCGGACGACTTTCGGCCGACGCCGGTCGCCGAAGCAGCGGAATAGGAGCGGACAGGTATGAACGCGGCATTCGACATCAAATCGCTGGTCCAGGAAATCGACTACGGCACACCCGCCTCTGAAGCCGAGCAGCAAGTGACGCTGACCGTCGACGGCAAGTCGATAACGGTGCCGGCCGGTACCTCGATCATGCGCGCTTCGATGGAAGCGGGCGTCGAAATCCCGAAACTCTGCGCCACCGACATGCTGGACTCGTTCGGCTCCTGCCGGGTCTGCCTCGTCGAGATCGACGGGCGCGGCGGCACGCCGGCCTCATGCACGACGCCGGTCGGCGAAGGCATGGTCGTGCATACGCAGAGCGACCGGCTAGACGCCATTCGCCGCGGCGTGATGGAACTCTACGTCTCCGACCATCCTGCGGCGTGGGGCGAGAAGGCCGGCACTGGCGCCAGCGAGTTCGACAAGATCGTCAGGACGGTCGGCCTGATCGAGAACCGCTATGGCGTGGACGGCCGCAACCACGTCAAGCAGGAAAACGGCGTGGCGCCCGGCCATGGCTCGCTGACCATCGATTACATCGCCCGCGATGAATCGAACCCGTATTTCACCTACGATCCTACGCAGTGCATCGTCTGCTCGCGCTGCGTGCGCGCCTGTGAGGAGGTGCAGGGCACGTTCGCGCTGACCATCGAGGGCCGCGGCTTCGAATCCAGGGTCTCGGCCGGCATGCACGAGGCGTTCGTCGATTCCGAATGCGTGTCGTGCGGGGCCTGCGTGCAGGCCTGCCCGACCGATGCGCTGAGAGAAAAGACCGTGCTGGCGAAAGGCCTGCCCGAGCGCTCGACCGTCACCACCTGCGCCTATTGCGGCGTCGGCTGTTCGTTCAAGGCTGAGGTCAAGGGCGACGAGGTCATCCGCATGATGCCCTACAAGGCAGGCAAGGCCAACCACGGCCACTCCTGCGTCAAGGGCCGCTTCGCCTATGGCTATGCGACGCACAAGGACCGGATCCTGAAACCAATGATCCGCGAGAAGGTCAGCGATCCGTGGCGCGAAGTGTCGTGGGAAGAGGCGCTCACCCACACGGCGAATGAATTCCGCCGCATCCAGTACCAGTACGGCCGCACCTCGATCGGCGGCATCACCTCCTCGCGCTGCACCAACGAGGAGACCTACCTCGTCCAGAAGCTTGTCCGGCAGGGCTTCCGCAACAACAATGTCGATACCTGCGCCCGCGTCTGCCATTCGCCGACCGGCTATGGTCTCGGCCAGACCTTCGGCACCTCCGCCGGCACGCAGGACTTCGATTCGATCGAGCAGACGGACGTGATCCTGCTGATCGGCGCCAATCCGACCGATGCGCATCCGGTGTTCGCCTCGCGCATGAAGAAGCGCATGCGCGAGGGCGCCAAGCTGATCGTGCTCGATCCGCGCCGCACCGACATCGTGCGCTCGGCCCACGTCGAGGCGCAGTTCCATCTGCCGCTGAAGCCGGGCACCAACGTCGCCATGCTGACCGCACTTGCCCATGTCATCGTCACCGAGGGCCTGTTCGACGAGGCCTTCATCCGCGAGCGCTGCGACTGGGACGAGTTCCAGGACTGGGCATCGTTCGTGGCGCTGCCGGAAAACAGCCCGGAAGTGGTCGGCCAGCTTGCAAATGTCGATCCCGACGACATACGCGGCGCGGCGCGGCTCTACGCCCGCGGCGGTAACGGCGCGATCTATTACGGCCTCGGCGTGACCGAGCACAGCCAGGGCTCGACCACCGTCATCGCCATTGCCAACCTCGCCATGGCGACCGGCAATATCGGCCGGCCGGGCGTCGGCGTGAACCCGCTGCGCGGCCAGAACAATGTGCAGGGCTCCTGCGACATGGGCTCGTTCCCGCACGAGCTTCCCGGCTATCGCCACATTTCAGGCGACGCGGTGCGCGCCATCTATGAGAGCCTGTGGGGCGTCAAGCTCGACGACGAGCCCGGCCTGCGCATCCCCAATATGCTGGATGCGGCCGTCGACGGCTCGTTCAAGGGGCTCTATGTGCAGGGCGAGGACATCCTGCAGTCGGACCCCGACACCAAGCATGTCGCCGCCGGTCTCGCCGCGATGGAATGCGTCGTCGTGCACGACCTCTTTCTCAACGAGACGGCCAACTACGCGCATGTGTTCCTGCCCGGCTCGACGTTCCTCGAGAAGGACGGCACCTTCACCAATGCCGAGCGCCGCATCAACATGGTGCGCAAGGTAATGGAGCCGAAATGCGGCTATGCCGACTGGGAAGCGACGCAGGAGCTCGCCAAGGCGCTCGGCCTCGGCTGGAACTACACGCATCCGTCCCAGATCATGGACGAGATCGCCAAGACAACACCAAGTTTCGCCGGCGTTTCCTTCGACCTTCTCGACCGGGTGGGCTCGGTGCAGTGGCCCTGCAACGAGAAGTCGCCGGAAGGCACGCCGATCATGCATATCGGCGGCTTCGTGCGCGGCAAGGGCAAGTTCATCCGCACCGAATACGTCGCGACCGACGAAAGGACCGGACCGCGCTTCCCGCTGCTGCTGACCACCGGCCGCATCCTGTCGCAATACAATGTCGGCGCGCAGACCCGGCGCACCGACAATGTGGTCTGGCATAGCGAGGACCGGCTGGAGATCCATCCGCACGATGCCGAAAATCGCGGCCTGCGCGACGGCGACTGGGTGCGGCTGACCAGCCGCTCCGGCGAGACGACGCTGCGCGCGCTGATCACCGAGCGGGTGTCGCCGGGCGTCGTCTATACGACCTTCCACCATCCCGACACCCAGGCCAACGTCATCACCACCGACTTCTCCGACTGGGCGACCAACTGCCCGGAATACAAGGTGACCGCGGTGCAGGTGGGTGCATCCAACGGCCCGTCGGAATGGCAGCGCGACTATGACGAGCAGGCAAAGCAAAGCCGCCGCATCGCGAAGTTGGAAGCGGCGGAGTAGTCCTTGACCGCGCGCCGCAAAGCCATTGCGCAGATCTCGCGCCTCGCGCGCCGCGCCGGCGGCACTGCGGCCGCCAACCGCATGGTGCCGGAAGAGACGCCGGTGGCGTTCTCCTTTGCCGGCACCACGCATGCGGTGATGATGGCAAGCCCGGCTGATTTCGAGGATTTCGCGCTCGGCTTCTCGCTGACCGAAGGCATCATTGCCTCGCCGGACGAAATCGAAGCGATCGAGGTCGAGGATCACGGCGCCGGCATCGATATCCAGATCCGGCTGAAGGACAGCGCCAACACCCGCTTCGAAGCGCGTCGCAGACGGCTGGCCGGCCCGGTCGGCTGCGGGCTGTGCGGCATCGAATCCATCGAGGAGGCAATGCGCTCGGTAAACCCGGTCGGTGCGTCGCAACTTACACTTCAGGCCGATGACATCGTCCGCTCGGTCAAGCTTTTGTCGAAGCTGCAGCCGCTGCACGCCGAGACCGGTGCCGTCCACGCCGCCGGTTTTTACCTTCCCGGCAAGGGCATCGTCATGGCGCGCGAGGATGTCGGCCGCCATAACGCGCTGGACAAGCTGGCTGGCGCGCTGGCCAAAGCCGGTATCGACGGCAGGTCGGGGGCCGTCGTCGTCACGTCGCGCGTTTCGGTCGAGATGGTGCAGAAGACCGCGGCGATCGGCTCGGCCGTCATCATTGCCGTCTCGGCGCCGACCGCACTTGCCATCCGCACCGCGGACGATTCCGGCATGACGCTGGTGGCGCTGGTGCGCGGCGACGATTTCGATATTTTCACCCATCCTGACCGAGTGGTTTCCGGAGTTGCCAAGCATGTCGCATGACGAGGGCCACCTCATGAGCACCAGCGAAAAGCTGGTTCGCATGGCCAACCAGATCGCCGCCTTTTTCCACTCCAAGCCGCGCGAGCAAGGCATTGCCGGCGTCGCCGAGCACATCAACAAGTTCTGGGAGCCGAGGATGCGCCGGCAATTGTTCGAGATGCTTGACAGCGGCGGCGAAGGGTTCAACGAGCTTGTCGTCGCGGCCGCGCCACACATCAAGCGGCCGGGCGCGCCGGAGGACGCAGGTTTTAGCGTCGGCGGAGCGAACACCGAGACCGCCGCGTCACAGAAGTAGCCGCCGCCGGCCTATATTCACTCGCTCTAAGGTTTCATCTGCCGCAAGCTACGCGCCTCTGCTATGATCGGCGACAGGAAATCGTCGGGTCGGGCGGACAAACCTCGTGAGGCCGATCGAAACTCGATACGCGCTCAGTGGCGACGTGCGGATCGCCTATCAGGTGGTCGGCCAGGGATCGCTCGATCTCGTCTTCGTGCCGGGTTTCATTTCCAATCTCGACCTGCACTGGGAAGACGAGGGCTACACCCGGCTGTTGAAGCGGCTTTCCGCGTTCTCGCGGCTGATCCTGTTCGACAAGCGCGGCACCGGTCTGTCCGATCGCGTCGATGCCCACCATCTGCCCAGCCTCGAAACCCGCATGGACGATGTACGCGCGGTGATGGATGCGACCGGCAGCGGCCGCGCCGCCTTGCTCGGCGCTTCGGAAGGCGCGCCGATGGCAATGCTGTTCGCCGCCACCTACCCGGAGCGGACGCGGGCGCTGGCGCTTTATGGCGGCTATGCGCATTTCCACAAATGGGTGATGCCGCCGGAACGCCTTGAGGCGTTCATCGCGACGGCGGAGACCGCATGGGGCACCGGCGCCACCCTGCCGCATTTCGCGCCCGGCCGCGTCGACGATCCGCGTTTCGCCACATGGTGGGCGCGCTTCGAGCGGCTGTCGGCGAGCCCGACCGCGGCAATCGCCCTGGCCCGCATGAATGCAGCTATCGACGTGCGCGGCGTGCTGGCGGCGATCAGCGCACCGACGCTGCTGGTCCATCGCCGCAACGATGCGCGCGTCGACCCGGAGGCCAGCCGCTTCCTGGCAAGGAAGATCCCGAATTCGCGGCTGGTCGAGGTGGCCGGGCGCGACCACCCGATCTGGACCGGCGATGTCGACCGGGTGGCCGATGTGATCGAGGAATTCCTGACCGGAGCGCGCGCCGTTGCCGAGGCCGAGCGCGTGCTGGCTGCACTGCTGGTCACCCGGATCTACGACACGGCGCGGCTTGGCGACCGCATGTGGAGCGAGCGCACCCAGCGTTTTCAGGAAACATGGCGGCTGCTGGTCGGGCGCCATGGCGGCCGCCCGGCCGGCACGCATGGCGAGCTGATGATGGCGCGCTTCGACGGCCCGGCGCGGGCCGTACGCTGCGCGGCGGCGCTGCGCGATGCGGCGCAGGAGATCGGCATCGCCAGCGCGCAGGGCGTGCATGTCGGCGAGGTCGAGTTGCGTGGGCCGCCAACGGGATTGACGGCGCGCGTGACGATGCAGCTTGCCGCGCATGCCGGGCGCGGCGACATCCTCGCTTCGCGGCTGGTCGCCGACCTCGCCGCCGGTTCAGGCCTTCATTTCAATGACGCCGGGCGCATCGCGCTTGACGAGCTGGATGAGCCGCTGGCGCTGGTGCAGGCGACCTCGGAACAGCATCTGGAGCCGGCCTGCCGGCCGAAGGCCAAGGCTGCCGAGCCGGCCGCACTGACGGCGCGCGAAAGCGAGGTGGTGAACCTCATCGCCGATGGCAAGAGCAATGCCGCGATCGCCGCCGAACTCGGGCTGAGCGAACACACTGTCAAGCGCCACGTCGCCAATATTCTGCTCAAGCTGGACCTGCCGTCGCGGGCGGCGGCGGCGGCGTTCTCGGCCCGGCACGCTGGCCCGCACGGGCCATAGGAGCCATGGCGCTTTCGGGCGAAGCGGCCGGGCATGCGTAAGCGCTATCACTTCGTCCCATGCAGGCCAGGCGGATGTCGCCGGGAAAGGCGCTGCGAAGGGAGGAATAAAATGCTGAAGTCGACACTCAAATCACTGGTGCTGGCGGCAGGCGTTGGCGCGCTGTTGGCGATCGTTCCTGCCAAGGCCGAAGACGCCTCGGCGACGGCTGCCTACAAGGACATTCAGGCAACGCTCGGCTCGGTACCGGACATGTTCAAGACGCTGCCGGACGTCGCCGTTGCCGGCGCCTGGGCCGAGATCAAGGGCGTGCAGCTCAACCCGAACACCGCGCTCGACGGCAAGACCAAGGAATTGATGGGCCTCGCCGTCGCCTCGCAGATCCCCTGCCAGTACTGCATCTATTTCCACACGCAGGCGGCCAAGCTGAATGGCGCCAGCGACGAGGAGATCAAGGAGGCGGTGGCGATGGCGGCGATCGTGCGCCACTGGTCGACGATGCTCAACGGCAGCCAGGTCGATCTCGCCACTTTCAAGAAGCAGTCCGACGAGGTGTTCGCGGCCGTCAAGGCGAAGTCGCAGTGAAGAAGCCACTGCCCGGCGGCGAGCGCCGGGCAGTGCCTGATCAAGCAACCACCCGATCCGAGAAGACGGGCCTATGGAGGAAAAATTGCTGACCAAGACACAGACGATAGACGGCGCTGCGATCAAGAAGGCGATTGAGGGCCGTGATGGAAAATTGCTGGCGAGCTTCTATGCCGACGACGCATTGGTGCGGGTGATCGACCGCAACAACCCGCCGAGCAAGCCGCGCGAAATCCGCGGGCGCGCTGCGATCACCACGTTCTGGGACGACATTTGCAGCCGGGCGATGACCCACAAGGTCGACACCACCATCGCCGACGGCAACAATCTCGCCTTTACCCAGGCCTGCGCCTATCCGGACGGGACCAAGGTGTTCTGCGCGGCGATGCTCGAGCTGAAGAACGGCCTGATCGCACGGCAGACGGTCGTGCAGGCCTGGGACGAATAAGGAGGCGGCGATGTTTAGTGCCAGATGGCAGATCGACGCAAAATTCGGCCACAAGCAGGCCGTGCTCTGTTGAAGAAATGGGAACGCGAGATCGGCTCGCAGATCGGTCTCGACGACCTCAAGTTCCAGATCATGACCGGATCGATCGGCGCGCGGGAAGCGACGATCGGGTCACATCACCAGGTCGAAAGCCTCGCCAGTTGGAGGCGTTCTTCGCCAGGATCGACCCGCACGCCAAATGGGGCAAGGAAATGGAGCCTACGTCGTGTCGGAATGGCAGTCCTTCCCGCCGGTTCGCGCCCTTCTCCCCGTCACTATACGGGGAGAAGGTGGCGGCAGCCGGATGAGGGGCAGCGCGACGTCCAAAATTATGACGAGCGCACCCCCCCTACTCGCTCTCGCCGTCCAGCGCCGGCACCGACACGCCGGCAAGCTCGGCCGCGAGCAGCCGCGACGCACCGGCGCGTGCGATCCTCAGCATCAGCGCCTTGCGCGTTGCCGCCGCCATGCGGTGCTCGGGCGCATCGCGCAAAATCTCGGCGCCGTAACCGTCGGAGAGAATGAAGCCGCATTCCTCCGGAAAGATTTCTGAAGGCACGCCGGGATGGGTGGCGAAGAAGAAACGGTCGGAATGCAGCCGGTAGTCCGGCCATTTGCGGTCGACCCTGAAATCCTCGACCGAGGACTTGATCTCGATGATCCAGATGTCGCCATGGCGGGTCAGCGCCACGAGATCGGCGCGGCGCCCGGTGGCCAGCGACAGTTCGGGCAAAACATGCGCGCCCATCTGCTTGAGCAGCCGCTGCACGCCGCGCCTGACCAGCATGGCGCGTTCCGACTGTCGGCCATCGATGAGCGGGTTGAGAGGAATCGGTGAGATAATCGGCATGGCCGCACCATGCCAGATTTTGTTCACGGTTTGAACCTGCTTTTTGGGGGCGATTATATATTTGACAAACCCAACGGGATGAGCGATAACGATTCCAAGGAGTTATCGCCATGTCCGTTCTGTCCCGCCCCTACTTCCACGATGAAGCTGCGGCCTTCGAACACGTCGAGGGTATGTTGTGGCCACAGGGTCCGGTTTGCCCCAAGTGCGGATCAATGGACAAGCACTACAAGCTGGCTGGCGTCCGTTCGAAGGCTTCGAAGAAGAACCCTTACGGCGTTGAGCGTCATGGCCTGTACAAGTGCGGCGCTTGCCGTTCGCAGTTCACGGTTCGCACGGGCTCGATCTTCGAGGAAAGCCATCTGCCCTTGCACAAGTGGTTGCAGGCCATCCACCTCATGTGTTCGTCAAAGAAGGGTATCAGAGCCCACCAGATGCACCGAGTCTTGGAAGTCACCTACAAGACCGCTTGGTTCCTCTGCCATCGCATTCGTGAGGCCATGCGGTCTGGAGATTTCTCGCCCATGGGCGGCAACGGCAAGACCGTCGAGGTTGACGAAACCTATATTGGCCGTCTGGCTGGCACACCGGTTAGGACCGGCGGTGGCTCGCATAAGAACACCGTTGTCACACTTGTCGAACGCGGTGGCCGCGCTCGTTCCTTCCATGTCGATACCGCCCGCATTGGCACCATCATGCCGATCGTTCGCGCCAACATTGCCAGGGAAAGCGCGTTGATGACGGATGAGGCTGGCATGTATCGCCGCGTGGGCCAGGAATTCGCTTCCCACGATGTCGTCACGCATTCCAAGGACGAGTATGTCCGCTACGAAGGCGAAAAGACCGTCCACACCAACACCGTGGAAGGCTTCTACAGCATCTTCAAGCGCGGCATGAAGGGCGTTTACCAGCATTGCGCGGAACACCACCTGCACCGCTATCTGGCAGAGTTCGACTTCCGCTATTCGAACCGGTCAGCCATGGGCATCGAAGACAACGTTCGCTCCCTCATTGCCTTGAAGGGCGCCAAGGGTAAGCGCCTGACCTACCATGGGCCTCATTTCCGCGAAGCATGACCACTATCGGAAGCCGGTGCAGTTGAAGCTCCCACTTTGGAAGGGCGAAACACGCTACAAACCCAGAAAGTTTCGGTAACGAAACGAGCGGCGCGCCATATATGTGTTTATTTCACCATGTCAAGCCTAATGGTCTTGAATTGGTCCTAAAACGCTATATCTTGATTGGTGAGCCCTGCTTCGGTCGAAGCCTTACGTTCATACGTAGGGTACTCACGTAGGTCTTAGTGGGGCTTCTTTCTTTTACCTCTTTTCAGATCCTGGATGCTGTTGTTTGGCTTGAACAACCAGTGCCTGTACGGGTGTGACCATCTCTCCTCGACCCCCTTCGCGCATGCGGTACTGGTGCCAACATTGAAGTTTGGATAGAGCGACCAAATTTCATCTTTGATAGCTTTGTACACAGCCTCCTTAGCGACAGCTCGCTTCGACCGTCGAGCGCGGGGTTTCGGCGGTCGAGTGTGCTTTTCATTTAGCCGCGACTGCATCGACCCTAGCACAATGTCTAGGCCTTGCAGGACCGGATGAGCCTTCGAGTTGATGGAGGCAATGTCGTCCTTCTTGATTGTCACCCGCGCCTGCCTCCAGATCGGGAATGCAGACAGAGAAGACATATAGTCCTTGAACAGCTCAAACTTGGAGCTGGTCTGCGGAACGTCATCGAGAAGGAGAGTAACTTGTGTGCTTACATGGCCTCCGTTGCAATAGCGAAGGCCAAAAGAGTGCTTCACGAATTGATAGTATAGAAGAAAATAATCATTACCGATGTGCTCATCTGTCAGACCTCGTGCCTGATTAATGTTCTGAGTGAACATAATTCTTAGTTTTATCCTGCCATCCCGAACAAACTCGAAATAGTATTTTATAAACTCTATATATTTATCCTTATAGGATGCAGTGACCCTATCCCACTTCATTTCCGAGTGGATGTTCAGTTGCTCTTTTTTCAAATTTAGCAAATCAGTTAACGTGCTTTGGTCGCGCGCATTTATCAAAGCGCCACCATAGAAATGTGAGTAGAATTCGCCCTTATCGTCAGATTCGTCGCAGTATATGATTAGAGATTGCCGCATCATGCCCGCCCCAGGGAAAGGAGCGCCAGAATGCCCGGACGAAAGGAAAAGTCGCAAGTTGAAAAGTTCAAAGAGGCCGCTCGCGAGCTAAAAACCGACGAGTCAGAGGAAGCCTTTGACCGTGTGCTGAAGAAGGTGGTGAAATCGCCGCCGCCCAAACACGAAACCCAGAGAAATAAAGAGGAATAGGGCCGGCTTGCAACCTGCGATTCCTTGACCAACCGGTAAAAGCATTGTTAACTTTTTTGCCGTTACGCTGCCGAAACGAACCCGTTTTTCAAGGACCTGAATGCGAGACGCGGATGTAAGGCGGGCGATCAAGTTTAAGCTTGATGCCCTCCATAAAGACGATCCCTCGACACGCATCGTCGAGGAAATGGGTGTTTGGGGATCGACAGTCCGTGTTGATATGGCTGTCATCAACGGTGAACTTTCTGGCTATGAGCTTAAGAGTAATGCCGACACCGTACTTAGGCTCCCGTATCAGGTTGAGATTTACAACAAGGTATTTGACCGTATGACACTCGTTGTCGGCGACAAACTCGCCGACAAAGCTCTTCCCCTGATACCTGCATGGTGGGGGTGCACGGTCGCAACCATGCAGAATGATCAGATACGTCTCACGTTGAAACGCAAAGGCCGCAAGAACCCTTCCCTCGACCTTAGCGTAGTCGTTCAAATGCTGTGGCGGGAAGAGGCAATATCGGCCCTCGAAGCGCACGGCTTGGCGGATGGCTGGCGGACCAAGAGGTCCGCCGAAATTGCCAACCGTCTTTTGACAAGCTTATCGCCCAAGCAGCTATCCGACGAAGTTCGCAAGGCGCTGAAGGCGCGAATGAAGCTAGGGCAACTGGCTACGGGTAAGCTCAATATGCCTGTTGATGCCGTATGCGACCCAAGTGGCCGGGCTACCTGCTGAAGTACCGGGTACACCCGCGATAGCATTAATAGTCAGGTCGCCCCAGCAAATTGGCAATGGCACACGCTGAGGAAGCGCCACAATGGATGCAGCATAGCTGCGGTATTGGACGTCGCGGGCGACGGCGCCGGGTCCCTTGATTTTCACGCCATGGAATACCTGAAACTGGCCGTGAGGAGTATATTTAGCGTTGATAGGCACAGGGCCAGGTATGCTGTCGGTGGAAGCGTCAGGGCCTACCGTCGCGTAGTCTCCGAAGTGCAGGACGTAGCCAACGGGATGGGCAACAAGAGCTTGCCACAGGTCGAGTTCCGCGCGCGCCAACATCGTTTGGCCAACTAGGTATCCGGTCAGCGTAGCTGGAATATTCCCACCCGCGACCGTCACAGAGCGCCACGCTTGGGCTTGATGCAAATTCTGAAAAACGGTGCGGGTAGCCGCGCCCAACGCCATCGCAGTTCCGACGCTGCCGCCAAGGTCAACGATCAAGTCGGTTTGGGCTATCGGGCAGTACCAGTTGTCGACCAAGTTCGCGAGGTTGGTCATTTCATTCAGCGTGACGCGTAGCGCAGCGCCCCTGTTATCGGCCGCGATCATGCGTGCAACCGCTGAATGATAGGCCGGAGGAGCCAAGTACTTTACTGACGGTACAAGTGTGAGCCCAGCGGCGTTCGCACTTGCTCTTATGTTGTCAAGATGATGAAACGCCGGGGTCCCCGGCAGATCGGCGGCGTCAATGAATATCTTGCCGGTCCCCCACGAATCACTGACCTGCTTAACAAATGCATCGGGAGAGCTCAGCGGCGCGTTCTTGGGCGGTGTTTTCGGGGGTGCCTTGGGCGGCTTAGTATCCCCGTAGCTCAACTGACCTATCACAATAAGCGGCACAACGTTGGTGCGGCCCGCTGGACTAAGGTTGCTCAACGCCGAGCGCTCTCCTTGCTTCCATCTTAGAATCGGAGTGTAATTTACCATGCGAATTCTCCCCCCTTTTTTTGCTCATCTTTGGGGAAAACTAGCACGCCAATTGACCCGCCACCAGCCGGGTTTGTCAAATATACAATCGCCTTTTTGGGGGCGATTATCCGGTTGACATACCCGTCTTCCCCTAGAGGTCTCGCGGTGCTACCTATCCGCGAGTGGCGTCGGGAGAACACATGATCCGCATAGCAATCGTTATTGCCATTGCTGGCGGCGCATCGGCATGCACTAGCCAGGCGAACGTTCCTTATTCGAGTAAGGGAACATGCAAAAACTACCCCGCGTATGGGCAGGTCAGCAGGGGGGTGCTTGTGAAGATAAACGTTAATGCTTGTATCCCAGACACACCAAATAAATCCTGTCTGGAATATGTTACTCGTACAGGACAACTGGCGGTCAGGTGTACTCCGCTAACTCGCAAATCGCCAACTGCCGAAGGCCGCGCCAGGCAGATTGCAGGCAGCAAATATCCCTAATTCCACGCTAGGCCCTACCCAGCCGTAGGGGAATGGCTCTCTGTGAAAACGGGGCATTACGCAAGTTTCAGTTTGCGGGCGATTATCTGGTTGGCAGACCCGAGCCTCTAACTAACCGGCATCATCCCTTCCAGGGCAATAATTCTCGTCTTTGCGCAGCGTTCGCGGATGGCTTTGAGGCGGCCGTATTCTGGAGAATCGTACCATGCCAGGAGGGACGCCATGTCCGGAAATTCGACAATGACGAGGCGATGAGGTTCCCAATCGCCCTCCAGAACTTTGGTGGCTCCGCCGCGAGCGATGTACCTCCCCCCGTAGCGGGCTTCGGTTGCCGGCACGTCCCGGCGGTATTCCTCGAAAACGGCGGCGTCGGTTATGTCTACATCAGCAATGAGATATGCGGCCATTGACCTTACTCCCCTTGGGAAAGGCAATTGAAACAGGTCTATTAGCGGCCCCGCAACTAAGCCAGCGGTACTACGCCTCGGAAACGACTCGCGTTCTCCCGGATTGGGGCGCTTAACTGTCTTGGTGGGGGCAGCTCTGGGAGGAGACGAACCATGCCGATGTATCTTACGCGATTCAGCTACAGGCCCGAAACCTGGGCGCGCTTGATGGATAATCCCGAGGACAGACGCGAGGCTGCCCGTTCCTACATCGAGTCAGTCGGCGGAAAGCTGCACGGGTTCTGGTATGCCTTCGGAGAGTACGATGGCTGGAACCTGTGGGAGGCGCCGGACAACGTGTCGATGGCCTCTGTCATGCTGGCCATCGGTGCGGGAGGCGCGCTCAGCTCGTACGAGACCACCGTCCTGTTAAGTGTCGAAGAGACGATGGACGCGCTTGGCAAAGCGAAGTCGATCCGGTACCGCCCGCCGGGATCGTGACCGCCGCCCGCGCTTTGCGGAGTGTCGAAGGCTGGGGAACGCTTGCTCTCGGACGGCGCACGTTGCAGCTTGCGCTTTCAATGTCTGCCACGGATTCTAGGAGGAGCATTAGATGACGGAAGATGACGACCGGAAATCGGCGACGCCGGAGGAAATCCGCTCGGCCATCAGAGGCTGGGCGGTGCTTGGGGCAATTATCGTTGCCGTGTTTGGTGCGGCCTACGTCATGATCGATAGTTGAATGGCCAACGATCCTGGTCGCCCCGATGGATTGCCTGAAAAGATCGGCACGGTCCTTGGTGCATTGGTGGTGATCGGCACGTTCGGGCTTCTGGCTTGGACCGTGCTTCGCGGCGTCCTTTATTAAACCCGGCCTGTCTGGACTTTCCCTTGCGGCGGCCGCGTCTCAGGCCGATCTCCTCGTTGCAACGGATGGTCTTGGCCGCAGGCCAGAGCGCCGGGCAGCGTCACCGACATCCATGAGTGATTTCCTCGGCTCGGGGTTCTTGTTCCTGGCCCATTGATTTTGCAACATAATCCTGCGGGGGCTGTTGCCGAAATGCCATAGTCGCAGGTTTACCAGCACGCAAGTCCAAGGATGTAGGCATCGCCCGCTTGGCAAGCAAAGCAAATGCCAGCATGAATGAAGATGAAAAAAGCGGCCGACTCGAGCCGCTGTTGTTTGGGCAGGCATCGGACCTTTTCATGCGCATGAAGTCACTTGCAATCGTCGCGGCCCTGGCGCTGTCGACGGCTGTCGCCGGTTGCAGCACCATCGGCTCGCAGATCTTCACCAACAACTACGGCGCGGTGACCGACGCCGGCTATCATTTGCCGCGCGTTCCGATCGAAAAGGTGCCGTTCAAATACCGCCGGCAGATCGTCGACTACGACACCAGGGAAAAGCCGGGCACCATCATCGTCGATACGCAGAACAAGTTCCTCTACTTCGTCATGGGCGACGGCGAAGCGATGCGCTACGGCATCGGCGTCGGCCGTGAGGGTTTCGAATGGCACGGCACCGCCCATATCGCGCTGAAGCGCGAATGGCCGACCTGGACACCGCCTTCGCAGATGATCAAGCGGCAGCCGGAGCTGGCCAAGTTTGCCGGTGGCATGGAGCCGGGATTGAAGAACCCGCTCGGCGCGCGCGCCATGTACCTGTTCAACAAGGGCGGCGACATGGGTTATCGCCTGCATGGCAGCCCGGAATGGAATTCGATCGGCAAGGCGATGTCGTCGGGCTGCATCCGGCTGATGAACCAGGACATTATCGACCTCTACGACCGCACCTCGGTCGGCGCCAAGGTCATTGTGATATAAAACCCTTATACGCGGACCGTCTAGGCAACAACACAGACGTCGCAAACAGAAAACCGGGCACTTTGGCCCGGTTTTTTGTTGTCTATCGATGTTGACGATGGAACGTCGCGTCAGGAGACCTGTTCGACATGCTGCACTTCCGGCACAAAGTGCCGGAGCAGGTTCTGGATGCCGTGCTTCAGCGTCGCCGTCGACGACGGGCAGCCGGCGCAGGCGCCCTTCATGTGCAGGAACACGGTGCCGTTCTCGAAGCCGCGGAAGGTGATGTCGCCGCCATCCTGGGCCACCGCCGGGCGCACCCGCGTGTCGAGCAGCTCCTTGATGGTGACGACCAGCTCCTCGTCGGCCTTGTCGTAGAATTCGCCGGTCTGGCTGGTCTCGGCGGCGGGGCCGGCCTTGGCCATCACCGGGGCGCCGGACATGAAATGCTCCATGATGGCGCCGAGGATAGCCGGCTTCAGATGCTGCCAGTCGGGGCCGTCCTTGGTCACGGTGATGAAATCATAGCCGAAGAAGACGCCGGTGACGCCGGGGATTTCGAACAGCCGGCCGGCGAGCGGCGAAGCCGTCGCGGCACTGTCGGCATCGCGGAAATCGGCGGTGCCTTCTTGCAGCACTTCCTTGCCGGGCAGGAATTTCAGCGTCGCCGGGTTTGGCGTCGACTCGGTCTGGATGAACATGGCCGTCTCCGTGCCCGTTTCGGGCAGCTAGTTTGGAATAATTCTAATTAGGCCTTATCCGCCCGACATTCAAGGGAAAGGCATCGGGGGGAACGGCTGGCTGGCGGAATGTTTTGCTAGTTCGCTGAAACGATTGGAGATGTGTTGAGATTCAGGTCAGGCCGAGCCGAAAATGGTGGTTTCCGAGAACCGGAGCGGAGCGTACTTTAGGTACGTGAGCACCGGAAGCGCAGGAAGCCGCCATTTGCAGGCCGGCCTCACCTGAATATCAGCACATCTTAGGCGAGGCTGTCGATCTCCTCGTCCGACAGGTTCTGCGGCACCACCGTGACGGGAATCGGAAAGGCGGCGCCCTTGCCGGCGACCGCGCCGACCAGCGGCCCTGGGCCTTCCTTGCCGGCGCCTGCCGCCAGCACCAGAATGGCGATGTCCTGGTCTTCCTCGATCAGCTTGTGGATCTCTTCGGTAGGCTTGCCCTCGCGGACCACCAGTTCCGGCTCGATGCCGAGCTTCTGGCGCACCTTGTTGGCGTAGCTGTCCAGTGCGGCACGCGCCGTGGCGGTCGCCTCCTCGCGCATGATCTTCTCGACGCCCAGCCAGTGCTGGAAATCATCCGGCTCGATGACATAGAGCAGCACCAGCACGCCGCCCGTGCTTTGCGCCCGCTTCGAGGCGTAGGCGACGGCGCGCTCGCATTCGGGCGTATCGTCGATGATCGCCAGGAACTTGCGGCGATGACCGACTTCGCGGCTGAGGCGTTTGGAGACCATATTCACCCTGTTCGATGGTTTCGGCCGCAATCTGCCACCGCCACAGCCCGCCCGCAAGCGACCGGCGGCTGTGGCAATGCTGGTGCAGCTTAAAGCGCGATGCGTTCGACCAGCGACGCGCTTCAGGTTCTTGTTTTATGCATGTCGTTATCGCAAAACCGCTGCACACTTTTGCGCGACATGCATTAGCCTTGCAGCAGGCCGATAATGTCGCGCACGGTCTTCATGGTCGCTTCGGCCAATGTGCCGGCACGCTCGCCGCCATCGCGCAGCACCGCGTCGACATAGGCGCGGTCGCCGGAGATGCGGCGCATCTCGCCGGCGATCGGCGCCAGCTTTTCCACCGCAAGGTCGGCCAGCGCCGGCTTGAACACCGAAAACTGCTGGCCGCCATATTCCTTCAGCACCGCCTCTTTCGAGATTTCGGCGAGGCCGGCATAGATGCCGACGAGGTTTTCCGCTTCCGGCCGGCCGGCAAGCCCGTCCAGTTCGCCGGGCAAAGCCTCCGGGTCGGTCTTGGCCTTGCGGATTTTCTTCGAGATGGCGTCGGCATCGTCGGTCAGGTTGATGCGCGACAGGTCCGACGGATCGGATTTCGACATCTTCTTCGAACCGTCGCGCAGCGACATGATGCGCGCTGCCGGGCCGCCGATGACCGGCTCGGTCAGCGGGAAATAGCCGTTCACCGTCTCTTCGCCGACCTCCATTTCGACGCCGACGCCAAGCGCTGCGATGCGGTCCGAAAAGTCGTTGTTGAATTTCTGCGCGATGTCGCGGGTCAGCTCCAGATGCTGCTTCTGGTCGTCGCCGACCGGCACGTGGGTGGCGCGGTAGACGAGGATGTCGGCGGCCATCAGGGAGGGATAGGCGAGCAGGCCGAGCGAGGCGTTCTCGCGGTCCTTGCCGGCCTTGTCCTTGAACTGCGTCATGCGGTTCATCCAACCGATGCGCGCCACGCAGTTGAAGATCCAGGCAAGCTCGGCGTGCTGCATCACCCGCGACTGGTTGAAGACGATGTGTTTTTTCGGGTCGATGCCCGAGGCGAGAAACGCCGCGGTGATCGAACGCGTCTGGTCCTGAAGATCCTCATAGACGAGCTGTGCGGTCAGCGAATGCAGATCGACGACGCAATAGATACAGTCGGAGGTGTCCTGCAGGGCGACGAATTTCTTGATGGCGCCGAGATAATTGCCGAGATGCAGATTGCCGGTTGGCTGGACGCCGGAAAAAACGAGCGGTTTGAAGGCGGGCTGATCGGTCATGGTGTTTCCCTGGCTTGTGGAGGGCCGTTTCGCGCGCGGCGAAAGTCTTGCGACGGCGCGCTTATGGACGAGAGCGAGGAGACGATCAAGAGGGGCGTTGGCCAGGGCGCGCAGGCTTTGACGTCGGCCGAACAGAAGGCTGTTTGAGGGATGGCGCCGACCAGAAACAAAAACCCGCCTCGGTGGGCGGGTCGTTGGAGCCAATTAGCACCATAGCGAGATTAATAGCATAGCTGCCGGCACAAAGCAAGAACAAAATAGCTCGCGTCGGCAATCGCTTCGATTTGGCTTAGGGTCACATTGACGGACTGATGTAGATAGCTACATAATATTTGCTACACAGCGGAAGCAAAACAATGACGATCAACATCAACAACAAGGAAGCGGACAGCCTGACGCGGGCTTTTGCCAGGCTTGAAGGTGTCGGGATCACCGAGGCAATCGTGATCGCCATGCGCGAAGCTCTGGAGCGCCGGCGCAATCGCGAGACGCCGCTGGAAACGGCGGCACGGCTCCGGGCCGAGTTCGGGATTGAGCTGAGCGAGCAGGCGCGCAAGCCGCTGCCGCGCTCGGTCTACGACGAATTGTCCGGCGAAGACTGATGTTCATCGATGCAGCCGCTATCGTTGCAATACTGAGCAACGAGACCGAAGCCCCGCGCTGCGCGCAGGCGGTCATGAAAGCGTCGGCTCCGTTCACGTCGGCGATCGCGGTTTGGGAAGCGGCGATGGCGCTTTCGCGATCGGAAAAGCTGGCCGTACCGGTCGCCACAAGCTTCAAGATAGTCAGCCGTTTTCTCGAAGAGCGTGGAATCACCTTGCGGGAGCTTCCGCCTCCCTCTGACGCGGCATCTCTGGCTGTTGAGGCTGCATCGCGGTTTCGCAACAACGCTGGCCGCCTCAACATGGCCGACTGTTTCCACTACGTCTGTGCGCGCTACTACGCCGTTCCGATGCTTTCGACGGCGGACGAATTCCGCTTCACGGATCTGGAGACTGTTGCTTGACCGGCTGGGAGCCCTTGCGCTCGATATTGCGGCGGATCATGCCGAAATCGGCGCCGCCGGTGGCGAAGGCGGTGACGAAGTAAAGCAGCGCCCCGCCGGCGACGAGCGCAAGCAGCGTCACCGCCTTGATCACCAGCGGCGAGCCGGAGCCGAGACTTGCGGCGAACCAGTGTTCGGCAAAATAGAGCGCCGCGGCCATCACCGCCGCCGACAGCACCAGCCGCGGGATGCGTTTCATGAGCGGCACGTCGCGGCCCCAATGGCCGCGCCGGATCAGCACGGCGAGCAGCATCGCCGCATTGACCCAGCCGGCGACAGCGGAGGCAACGGCAATGCCGGGCGCGCCCATGGTCGGAAACAGCGTCAGCGCCGTGGTAATGTTAACCGCCACCGAGATGGCGGCGAAAATCATCGGCGTGCGCGTGTCCTCGCGGGCGAAATAGCCGGGGGTGAACGCCTTGATCAGCACGAAGGCCGGCAGGCCGAGGCCGAAGATCGCCAGGATTGCCGCGACCGTCGGCGTCGAATTGTTGGCGGCAAAGGCGCCGCGCTCATAGACCAGCCGCACGATCGGCTCGGACATGACCAGCAGCGCGGCCGCCGCCGGCAAGGTCATGAAAAGGGTAAACTCGACCGAGCGGTTCTGCAGATTGGCGGCCTCGACCAGATTGCCTGATTTCAGCGCCCGCGACAGTTCCGGCAAAAGCACGATGGCGACGGCGACGCCGACGACGCCCAGCGGCAGCTGGTAAACGCGGTCGGCATAGGCCAGCGACGACACCGCGCTGTCCTGCGCCGACGCGATCGCCGTGCCGATCAGCTGGTTGATCTGGGTGATGCCCCCGGTGATCGCCGCCGGCAGCGCCAGGATCAGCAGCCGCTTGACGTTCGGCGTCATCTTCGGCCGCCGGAAGCCGATCGAAATGCCGGCATGGCGCACCGCCGCCCAGACGATCGCCAGCTGCACCAGGCCGGCCGCCAGCACGCCCCAGGCCAGCCCGAAACCGACGGTGCGGGCGTCCGAACCCTTGTACCAGGCATAGGCAAGCACGGCGATAAGGATGACGTTGAGGAACACCGGCGCCACCGCGGCGGCGAAATAGCGGCGCAGCGAATTCAGCATGCCGGCCATCATGGCGCCGAGCGACATGCAGATCAGATAGGGGAACATGACGGTCGCCAGCGCCACCGTCGTCTCGAATTTTCCCGGCGTGTCGGCAAAGCCCGGCGCCACCAGATAGCGCACGATCAGCGGCATCGCCAGTTCCATGGCGATGGTCAGCGCCAGCAGCGCCGTGAACAAGACGCCGAACACCTCTTCGGAAAAGCGCTTGGCGCCGTCGGTGCCGTGCGTCTCGATCTCCTTGGCGAACAGCGGCACGAAGGCGGCGTTGAAGGCGCCTTCGGCAAACAGCCGGCGAAAGGTGTTGGGAAACTGGAAGGCGGCGTTGAAGGCGTCGGCGATCGGCCCGGTGCCGAGTGCGGCAGCCATCAGCATCTCGCGGCCGAAACCGAGGGCGCGGCTCATCAGAGTGCCGGAAGCGACCGTGGCGAATTTCTTGACAAGGCTCATGCGCTTGAAGACTGCCTGTGCGATTGGGGCAAATGGAAGGTAACGGTCACTCGGCGGCCGTTTTGGTCTTGCCGCGCTCGGACGCCGTGCCCTCGAGCACCGCGATCAGCCTGTTGCGGATGGTCGCGGTGCGCGACGGGCTGTCGATCTTCTGGCCGGTGAGATCGGTGACGTAGAACGTGTCGATGACCTTTTCGCCGAAGGTGGTGATGTGGGCCGAGGCGATGTCGAGCGACAGGTCCGACAACATGCCGGTGATCTCCGACAGAAGGCCCGGCCTGTCCAGCCCCTCGACCTCGATCACCGAGAAACGGTTCGACAGGGTGTTGCGGATCTCGGCGCGTGGCGGAATACGGAAAACCTTGGCGCCGCGCCGCGGCTTGGTCCGCTTCTCGATCATTTCGGGCAGCCAGCTCTTGCCCGACAGCACGTCCTCGATCAGCCGGCCGACGCGCTCGGCACGGCGGCGCTCGTCCTCGTCGAGGTCGAACTCCCTCGAGATCAGGATGGTGTCGAGCGCCCGACCATCCGAGGTGGTGAATATCTGCGCGTCGACGATGTTGCCGCCGGCCGCGGCACAGGCGCCGGCAATCACCGAAAGCAGGCGCGGATGGTCCTGCGCCAGCACCGTGATCTCGGTCACCGCCTCGAACTGGTGGGTTTTCACCATGGTGGCGAGCTTCTTGCCGGCGTGATCGGCCTCGCGGATGAATTCGGCATGGCGGAGCTGGTCGGGAAGATCGACCGCCAGCAGATAGTTCTCGTAGTGCTGGCCGACATAACGCTTGCGGGCCTTTTCCGGCCAGTCGGCAAGCGCCTCGGCCAGTTGTTCGCGCGCCGCCGCCGTCCGTTTGGCGCGCGACACCTCCGAAAACCCGCCGGTCAACAAAAGCTCGGTCTCGTAATAGAGCGTACGCAGCAGCTGGCCCTTCCAGCCGTTCCAGACCCCAGGCCCGACGCCGCGGATATCGCAGACGGTAAGCACAAGCAGCATCTTCAGCCGTTCGACCGACTGCACGATGGCGGCAAAATCCTCGATCGTCTTGCGGTCGTTGAGATCGCGGGTCTGCGCCGTCATCGACATGACGAGGTGGTTCTCGACCAGCCAGGCGACCGTTTCGGTGTCGGCCGGCGAGAGCCCCATATGCGGGCAGATGCGCCGGGCGATCCTGGCGCCGGCTTGCGAATGGTCCTCCGGCCTGCCCTTGGCGATGTCGTGCAGCAGCACGGCGACATAGAGCGCCTCGCGGCTCTTCTTCAGCCCCGGCATCAGCGAGTGGGCGAGTGGATGGATCTTTTCCCCGTCGCCGCGCTCGATCTCGGCCAGCACCCCGATGCAGCGGATGAGGTGCTCGTCCACCGTGTAGTGGTGGTACATCGAGAACTGCATCATGGCGACGATCTTGCCGAAATCCGGGATCAGCTTTGCCAGCAGTCCGGCCTCGTTCATGCGCCGCAGATTGAGCTCGGCATTGCGGTCCGAGGTCAAGATGTCGAGGAACAGCCGGTTGGCCTCCTCGTCGCGCCTGAGCGCCTTGCCGACGAGGCCGAGCGAACGGGTCAACAGCTTCAGCGCATCGGGGTGGAATTCAAGGCCATGCTTGTCGGCAAACCAGAACAGCCTGAGCAGGTTAACCGGATCGCGCTCGAACACCTCGTCGTCGGCAATGTTGATGCGGTGGTTGTCGACGATGAAATCGGCCGTGCCGGCGAGCTTGCGCTTGCGGCGCGAAAAGGTGAGGAAGATGCGGTTGAAGCCCGGCACATGCTTGGCCTGCTCTTCTTCCAGCGCGGCGCAGAAAATGCGGGTCAGGTCGCCGACATCCTTGGCGACGAGGAAGTAGTGCTTCATGAAGCGTTCGACCGCCGACAGGCCGGGATGGGTGGTGTAGCCCAGCCGCTCGGCAATGTCGCGCTGGATGTCGAAATGCAGCCGCTCCTCGGCCTTGCCGGTGAGGAAATGCATGTGGCAGCGCACCGCCCATAGGAAATCCTCGGCCTTCTGGAATTCCCTGTATTCGGCGTCGGTAAAGACGCCCTTGTCGACCAGTTCCTCGCCGGTGCGCACGCGGTAGAAATATTTGGCGATCCAGAACAGCGTCTGCAGGTCGCGCAGGCCGCCCTTGCCGTCCTTGACGTTGGGCTCGACCAGATAGCGGCTCTCGCCGGCCTTGGCGTGGCGCTCGTCGCGTTCGGCGAGCTTGGCCTGGACATATTCGGGGCCGGTGGTGCGCACCACCTCGTGGTCGAAGCGCTGCAAAAGCTCGTCATAGAGCTTTTGCTCGCCCCACAGGAAGCGCGCCTCCAGGATCGAGGTGCGGATGGTGATGTCGGTGCGCGACAGCCTGAGGCACTCGTCGATGTTGCGGGTGGCATGGCCGACCTTCAGCCCGAGGTCCCACAGCATGTAGAGCATGTATTCGACGATCTGCTCGCCCCATGGCGTCTGCTTGTAGGGCAGCAGGAACAGCAGGTCGATGTCGGACCCGGGCGCCAGCGTGCCACGGCCATAGCCGCCGACGGCCACGACCGCCATGCGCTCGGCCGATGACGGGTTTTTGACGCGATAGACATGGGTGGCGGCGAAGTCGTAGAGCGCGCGGATGATCTCATCCATCAGATGCGACAGCCGGGCGGCGCAGGCGGTACCGCTGCCATCGTCCATCAGCATGCGTTCGGCGATCGTGCGGCCGTCGGCTAGTCGGCTTTTGAGAAGCTTGAGAACGCCGCTGCGCGCGGCCTTGCCGGAGCCGTCGCCTGCCGTGGCCGCGGTCAGTTCGGTCATCTCGCGGCGCAAGGCTTCGCCGTCGATCAGTTCCTCGAGCTTCAGGGATATTCTTGCCATAAATGCCGTTCGGCCTCGCCGTTTCGGCGGCGTCTATAGCGCGTTTTCGCGGCGCTGGGTATGGGGCGGACGGACGCGTTCTCCGCAGCCGTGGAACGGGACGATCGTCTCATGCCCGCGGCCGGTGCAGTTTGGGCCTGGCCACGAAAAATCGAAATCAGCCCTTGACCTTCCAGTTACTGGAAGCACTACCTCCGCCGCAACATCGAAATACAGGGGCTTTCGGCATGACGCATTCCGATCACCATCATCACACCCATGGCAGCTGCTGCTCGGCAAAAGGCGCCTCCTCTGCTGCGGACGCCGTCGTCCGCGATCCGGTCTGCGGCATGACCGTCGATCCGGCTGCCGGCAAGCCGACGGCCGAGCATGACGGCCATCGCTATCATTTCTGCAGCGAGAGCTGCCGCGCGAAATTCGTCGCCGAGCCGGAAAAATACCTGACCGCAACCGATCCCGTCTGCGGCATGAGCGTCGATCGCGCCACGGCCAAGCACTTTTTGCGGCACGAGGGCCGGGGCTTCTATTTCTGCTCGGCCGCTTGCCAGGCGAAGTTCGAAGCCGAGCCGGCAAAATATCTCGGCGACAGGCCGGCGCCGCAGCCGACGCCCAAGGGCACGCAATACACCTGCCCGATGCATCCGGAAATCATCCGCGACAAGCCCGGCTCCTGCCCGATCTGCGGCATGGCGCTGGAGCCGATGGGCGTGCCGACCGGCGACGAGGGGCCTAACCCGGAACTGGTCGACTTCACCAGGCGCTTTTGGGTGAGCGCGGTGCTGTCCGTGCCGTTGCTGGTCATCGCCATGGCGCCGATGCTCGGCCTGACGTTCCAGGCCTTCATCGACGACCGCGCGAAGGTCTGGCTGGAGCTGGCGCTGGCCAGCCCGGTGGTGCTGTGGGCGGCATTCCCGTTCTTCCATCGCGGCTGGAACTCGGTCCTCAACCGCAGCCCCAATATGTGGACGCTGATTTCGCTCGGCGTCGGTGCCGCCTATCTCTACAGCGTCGTCGCCACGCTGTTTCCAGGCCTCTTTCCGCACCAGTTCCGCGGCCATGACGGCACCGTGCCGGTCTATTTCGAGGCGGCGGCGGTGATCGTCGCGCTGGTGTTCCTTGGCCAGGTGCTGGAATTGCGCGCCCGCGAGAAAACCGGCTCGGCGATCCGCGCGCTGCTCGACCTGGCGCCGAAGACGGCGCGGCTGATCGGCGCGGACGGTTCCGAAAACGACGTGCCGCTCGATACGGTCAAGGCCGGCGACCGCTTGCGCATCCGCCCAGGCGACGCCGTGCCGGTCGACGGCATTGTGCTCGAAGGACGCTCTTCCATCGATGAATCGATGATCACAGGCGAGCCGCTGCCGGTCGAGAAGACCGAAGGCGACAACCTCACCGGCGGCACGCTCAACAAGAACGGTTCGCTGATCATGCGCGCCGAAAAGATCGGCGCCGAGACGACGCTGGCGCGCATCGTCGAGCTGGTCGCCAAGGCGCAGCGTTCACGCGCGCCGATTCAGGGGTTGGCCGACCGCGTCTCGTTCTACTTCGTCCCGGCCGTCGTGCTGGTCGCCATCATAGCGTTTGTCGCCTGGGCGATCGTCGGACCGGAACCCAGCCTGGTGTTTGCCATCGTCTCGGCGGTCTCGGTGCTGATCATCGCCTGCCCCTGTGCGCTCGGCCTTGCCACGCCAATGTCGATCATGACCGCCACCGGGCGCGGCGCGCATGCCGGCGTGCTGATCAAGGAAGCGGCGGCGCTCGAGCGCTTTGCCTCGGTCGACACGTTGATCGTCGACAAGACGGGAACGCTGACCGAAGGCCGGCCGCGGCTGACCGACGTCGTCGCTTTCGAAGGGATGGCGCAAGACGATCTGCTGGCGCTCGCCGCCGGGCTGGAAAAAGGCTCGGAGCATCCGCTGGCCGAGGCGATCGTCGACGGCGCCCGCGAACGCGGGGTGAATATCCCGGATGCCGGCGGTTTCGAGGCCGTCACCGGCAAGGGTGTTTCCGGCACGGTTTCGGGACAGAAGGTGGCGCTCGGAAATGCCGCGATGATGGCCGATCTCGGCATCGACACGGCGGCGGTCCTGGCCAGCGCCGAGGCGCTGCAGGCCGACGGCAAGACCGCGATGTTCGTTGCTGTCGGCAACCGGCTCGCCGGCCTCGTCGCCGTCGCCGACCCGATCAAGGCGACCACCGCCGAGGCGATCAAGGCACTGCATGACAGCGGGCTGAAGATCGTCATGGCGACCGGCGACAACGAGCGTACTGCCAAGGCCATCGCAGCCAAGCTTGGCATCGACGAGGTGCGTGCCGGGCTCTTGCCCGAACAGAAGAACGCGCTGGTCGAGGAATTGCGCGCCGGCGGTGCCGGCGTTGCCATGGCCGGCGACGGGGTCAACGATGCACCCGCATTAGCCGCCGCCGATGTCGGCGTCGCCATGGGCACAGGCGCCGATGTTGCGGTCGAAAGTGCGGGAATTACGCTGGTCAAGGGCGATCTCAACGGCATCGTCAGGGCGAGGACGCTGGCCCGCGCGACGATCCGCAACATCCGGCAGAACCTGTTTTTCGCTTTCCTCTACAATGTGCTTGGCGTGCCGGTTGCTGCCGGCGTGCTCTATCCGCTCACCGGCACGCTGCTGTCGCCGATGCTCGCGGCGGCGGCGATGAGCCTGTCTTCGGTTTCGGTCATCGCCAACGCATTGCGGCTCAGGACGTTGAAACTCTGAGTAAAACTTCCAGATAGACCCTGTTCAAAAAAGGAGACGATGAATGACCTTGGCCAAGAAGATCGTGCTGCTGATGATGGCGGCGGGAATGCTGCTTGCTGTTTTCCTCGAAAGCGTTCCGGCACAAGCCGAGGAGATGAAGCACGACATGGGCGCAATGGGCGCGCAGAGCCCCTCGACCGAGGGCTACAAGGCGGCGATGGACAAGATGCATACCGACATGATGGCAATCGAATATTCCGGCAATGCAGATGTCGATTTCGCCCGCGGCATGATCCCGCATCACCAGGCGGCCATCGACATGGCCAAGGTCGAGCTCGCCAATGGCAAGGATCCGGAAATGCGCAAGCTGGCCGAAGCGGTGATCGCCGCGCAGGAGGCCGAGATCAAGCAGATGCAGGACTGGCTCGCCGCCCATCCGGTGAAGTAGGCTGCAGGCACCAGGATGCCGGTATTCAGGTAATGCCGGTCCGTGCCAATTGTGATCGCGGCGCTGACCTTCTTCGACTGGCTACCTGCGGGAAACTTCACCCGGGTTTCTGCTTCACCTGCGTTTTTTGGACGGCTATGATGCTATCCGGGCGTCGGACTGGAGCATGCCATGCCATCGACGATAAGAACGACCACCCTGCCCTGCGGCGAAGCTGTTCCGGTGCTCGGCCAGGGCACCTGGAAGATGGGTGAGGACGGCCGCCGCCGTGCCGACGAGGCCAATGCCCTCAAGCTCGGGCTGGATCTCGGCATGACACTGATCGACACCGCCGAAATGTATGCCAGCGGCGGCGCCGAGGAGGTGGTGGCGGAGGCCATCGCAAGGCGCCGCGACGAGGTTTTCCTGGTCTCCAAGGTGCTGCCGTCCAATGCCTCGCGCGCCGGCGTGAAACGGGCCTGCGAGAACAGCCTGAGGCATCTCGCCACCGACCGAATCGATCTTTATCTGCTGCATTGGCCGGGCAGCGTGCCTTTGACGGAAACGGTAGAGGCGTTCGAAGCGTTGAAGGCAGCCGGCAAGATCCGCCACTGGGGCGTCAGCAATTTCGATACCGGCGAGATGGAGGAGCTGGTCCGGTTGCCGGCCGGCGGCAACGTCCAGACCAACCAGGTGCTCTACAATCTGTCGCAGCGCGGCGTCGAGTTCGACCTCGCCCCGTGGAGCCGGCAACGCGGCATGCCGCTGATGGCCTATTCGCCGGTCGATCAGGGGGTATTGGCGCGCAATGCCAGGTTAGATGCCATCGCCGCTCGCCACGATGCGACTCCGGCGCAGATCGCGCTTGCCTGGGTGATGGCGCAGGACGGCATCATCGCCATTCCGAAGGCCAGCCGCCCGGAGCATATCCGGCAGAATGTCGCGGCGTTGGACATCGCGCTCACGAGCGAAGATTTCGCCGAAATTGATCGCGCTTTTCCGCCGCCGAGGCGGAAGTCGGGCCTGGCGATGATTTGAGGGGTGGGGCGGAAGGCAAGCCAAAGCAGCGTTCCGTCACAGAGGGGGGTGCCGTAGAGCGCTATCAGACGAGCACTACTTCCCAGCCATCCCCTTCAGCCTGTACAGCGCCTCCAGCGCCTCCCTTGGCGTCATCTCGTCGGGATTGATCTCCGCTAGCGCCAAACCCAGCCCATCACTCTTCGCCGGCTTGGGCGCCTCCCGCTTCGCTGCCACGGAAAACAGCGGCAGGTCGTCGACCAGGCGGTTGGCCTTGCCCGAAACCTCGCCTGCTTCAAGCTGGTGCAGCACTTCCTTGGCCCGGCCGACGACGGCCTCTGGCAGGCCGGCCAGCCGCGCTACCTGGACGCCGTAGGAACGGTCGGCCGCACCCTTGCCGACCTCGTGCAGGAAGACCACGTCGCCCTCCCATTCCTTGACCCGCATGGTGACGTTGGAGAGCCGCGGCAGTTTTCCGGCCAGCGCCGTCATTTCGTGGAAATGCGTGGCGAAGATCGCCCGGCAGCGGTTTTTCTCGTGCAAATATTCGACCGCCGCCCAGGCGATCGACAGGCCGTCGAAGGTGGCGGTGCCGCGGCCGATCTCGTCGAGGATGACCAGTGCGCGTTCGCCTGCCTGGTTGAGGATCGCCGCCGTCTCGACCATCTCGACCATGAAGGTGGAGCGGCCGCGCGCCAGATCGTCGGAGGCGCCGACCCGCGAAAACAGCCGGTCGACGACGCCGATATGGGCTGATGCCGCCGGCACGAAGGAGCCGGTCTGGGCGAGGATGGCGATCAGCGCGTTTTGCCTGAGGAAGGTCGATTTGCCGCCCATATTGGGGCCGGTCAGCAGCCAGATCGCGCCGGCCTTAGCATCGCCTTGCGGCGACAGATCGCAATCATTGGCGACGAACGGGCCTTCGCCGGAACGCCGCAGCGCCTGTTCGACCACCGGATGACGTCCACCCGAAATCTCGAAGGCAAGGCTCGCATCGACCAGCGGCCGGCACCAGGCCTCGCTCTCGGAAAGCAAGGCAAGTGCGGCCGAAACGTCGAGCACGGCGAGCGCTTCGGCGCCGGCGCGGATCGTGTCGGCCTGGCCGACGACTTCCGCCGTCAGCGCCTCGAAAGCGGCAAGCTCGATCGCCAGCGCCCGGTCGGCGGCATTGGCGATCTTCGATTCCAGCTCGGCGAGCTCCGTGGTGGTGAAGCGCATGGCGTTGGCCATGGTCTGGCGATGGATGAAGCGCGCCTTGGCGCCGTCGCTGCCGGTCATCAGCGCATGGTGGTTTGCGGTGACCTCGATATAATAGCCGAGCACATTGTTGTGCCTGATCTTCAGCGAGCGGATGCCGGTCTCGTCGATCAGCGAACGCTCCAGCCCGGCGATCACTTTTCGCGACTCGTCGCGCAGTGCCCGCATCTCGTCGAGTTCGGCGTGGTAGCCGCCGCGGACAAAGCCGCCGTCGCGCTTCAGCAGAGGCAGCTCGTCGCTGAGCGCCTGCGTCAGATGCGCCGCCAGTTCACTGGGCAGTGCCTTGATGGCTCCCAACGCCGCGGTCAGTTCGCCCGGCAAGGCGGTTTGGCCGAACAGTTCGGCGACGGCGCCGGCCGCTTCGAAACCAGCGCGCAGCGCGCCGAGGTCGCGCGGGCCGCCGCGGTTGAGCGCCAGCCTGGACAGGGCGCGCGGCATGTCGGCAACGCTCTTCAGGCTTGCCCGCACCGCCTGGCAGAGGCGCGTTTCGGAGCGGAAGAACGACACCGAGTCCAGCCTTGCAGCGATTGCCGCCGGGTCGGTCAGCGGCGCCATCAAGCGGTCGGCGAGCAGCCTTGCGCCGCCACCGGTCACCGTGCGGTCGATCGCCTTGAACAGCGACCCGTCGCGGCTGCCGGACAGCGTGCGCAGCAGCTCCAGATTGGCGCGCGTCGCCGGGTCGATGAACAGCGTCGAACCCTGCTCCTCGCGCTGCGGCCGCGACAGCGGCGGCCGCTCGGCCTTCTGCGTCTTTTCGACATAGGCGATGACACCTGAGATCGCCGACAGTTCGGCGCGCGAAAATGTGCCGAAACTATCCGGCGTTGCCACCTCGAAGAAGCGGGCGATGCGGCCGGCGGCCGAAGCCGAATCGAACAGCGACGGCGGCTGCGGGCTGGCGACGCGGCCGAGCACGTCGAAGACCGGTTTCAGCTCCGGGTCGTAAAACACCGGTTCGGCGACGATCAGCTCGCGCGGATCGACGCGGAAGACATCGGCGAGCAGCCGGTCGGCGGTTGTCTCGGCGACGCGGAAGACACCGGTCGAGATCTCGATCCAGGCTAAGGCAAAAGCGTGCTCTGCCCCGCCCTTGACCCGTCCCAGCGCCATCAGGAAACTCGATTCCGACGGCGCCAGCAATTTGTCTTCGGTGATGGTGCCGGGTGTCACCAGCCGCACCACGTCACGGCGCACCACCGATTTGCCGCCGCGCTTCTTCGCCTCGGCCGGATCCTCGATCTGCTCGCAGACGGCGACGCGGAACCCCTGGCCGATCAGCTTCTGCAGATAATCGTCGGCGGCATGCACCGGCACGCCGCACATCGGGATGTCGAGCCCCTGATGCTTGCCGCGCTTGGTCAGCACGATGCCGAGCGCCCGGCTTGCCTTCTCGGCATCGTCGAAGAACAGCTCGTAGAAATCGCCCATGCGGTAGAACAGCAGCGAATCCGGGTTCGCCGCCTTGATCTCGATATACTGCTCCATCATCGGCGTCGCCGGCGCGAAGGCCGGCGTGGCGTTGTCGCTTCGAATGGGCGTCTCGTCGTTCAAGAAGCTGCTTCCAAAATTTTGCAAGCCATGCTTGGCGGTTTACAGCGGCGAAGTGTAGCCTTAATCCCGAACCTTCCACAAAAGAAAGCATGCGCACCCATCTCAAGCGGTGCCGTACGGGCGAGGAAACCAAAAGTACCATGGCCAAGAAAACCGAAAGCAACGGGCCCTCCGTCAGCGCCCAGGAGGCATTGGAATTCCATGCCATGGGCCGCCCCGGCAAGCTGGAGATCGTCGCCACAAAACCAATGGCGACGCAGCGCGATCTCAGCCTTGCCTATTCGCCGGGCGTCGCCGTGCCGGTTCTCGCCATCGCCGAGGACCCGAGCCGCGCCTTCGACTATACGGTTCGCGGCAACATGGTCGCGGTCATCTCCAACGGCACCGCCATCCTCGGCCTCGGCAATCTCGGCGCGCTTGCTTCGAAGCCGGTGATGGAAGGCAAGGCGGTGCTGTTCAAGCGCTTCGCCGATGTCGATTCCATCGATCTCGAGGTCGACACCGAGGATGCCGACGAATTCATCAACTGCGTGCGTTTCCTTGGACCCTCCTTCGGCGGCATCAACCTCGAGGATATCAAGGCACCGGAATGCTTCATCATCGAGCAGCGGCTGCGCGAGCTGATGGATATCCCGGTCTTCCATGACGACCAGCACGGCACCGCCATCATCTCGGCTGCCGGCCTGATCAACGCGCTGGAAATCACCGGCCGCGACATGAAGACCACGAAAATGGTCTGCAACGGCGCCGGCGCTGCCGGCATCGCCTGCATCGAATTGATGAAGGCGATGGGCTTTGCGCCCGAAAATATCATCCTCTGCGACACCAAGGGCGTCGTCTTCCAGGGCCGCACCGAAGGCATGAACCAGTGGAAATCGGCGCATGCCGTGAAAACCGGCGCGCGCTCGCTGGCCGAGGCGCTGGACGGCGCCGACGTGTTCCTCGGCCTCTCGGCCAAAGGCACGCTGACCACCAAAATGGTGCAGTCGATGGCCAAGAACCCGATCATCTTCGCCATGGCCAATCCCGACCCCGAGATCACGCCTGAGGAGGTCGCCGAGATCCGCACCGACGCCATCATGGCGACGGGACGGTCCGACTATCCCAACCAGGTCAACAACGTGCTTGGCTTCCCCTACATCTTCCGCGGCGCGCTCGATGTGCGGGCGACCACCATCAACGACGACATGAAGATCGCCGCGGCCAAAGCGCTCGCCGAACTGGCGCGCCAGGACGTGCCCGACGACGTCGCCGCCGCCTATCAGGGCATGCGGCCGAAATTCGGCCCCAACTACATCATCCCGGTGCCGTTCGATCCGCGCCTGATCTCGGCCATCCCGATTGCGGTGGCCAAAGCGGCGATGGACTCCGGCGTCGCGCGCAAGCCGATCCTCGATCTCGACCGCTACGCGCAGGAGCTTTCCGCGCGCCGCGACCCGATCGCCTCGACGCTGCAGCGCATCTACGACCGGGTGCGCCGCCAGCCCAAGCGCATCGTCTTTGCCGAGGGCGAGGAGGAGCAGGTGATGCGCGCCGCCGTCTCCTATGTGAACCAGCGGCTCGGCACCGCCATCCTGCTCGGCCGCGACGACATCATCAAGGAAAACGCCAGGAACGCCGGCATCGATCTCGGCAAGCAAGGCATCGAGATCATCAATGCGCGGCTGTCGCGGCGCAACTCGGTCTACACCGACTATCTCTACGAGCGCATGCAGCGCAAAGGCTTTCTGTTCCGCGACTGCCAGCGGCTGATCAACAACGACCGCAACCATTTCGCCGCCTGCATGGTGGCGCTGGGCGATGCCGACGGCATTGTCACCGGCGTTACCCGTAACTATTCGACGGCGCTCGACGACATCCGCCGCGTCATTGACGCAAGGCCTGGCCATTGCGTCATCGGCGTGTCGATCGTGCTGGCGCGCGGTCGCACCGTCCTCGTTGCCGACACCGCGGTGCATGACATGCCGGATGCCGTCGAGATCGCCGACATCGCCGAGGAGGCCGCCGGTTTCGCCCGCCGCATGGGCTACGAGCCGAGGCTCGCCATGCTCGCCTATTCAACCTTCGGCCATCCGCAGGGCGAGCGCTCCGAGCGCGTCCAGGAAGCGGTGCGCATCCTCGACAAGCGCCGCGTCGATTTCGAGTATGACGGCGAGATGGCCGCCGACGTGGCGCTCAACGCCCGCGCCATGGCGCAGTACCCGTTCATCAGGCTGACCGGCCCGGCCAATGTGCTGATCATGCCGGCCTTCCACTCGGCCTCGATCTCGACCAAGATGCTGCAGGAGCTCGGCGGCTCGACCGTCATCGGCCCGCTGCTGGTCGGCCTGAACAAGCCGGTTCAGATCGTCTCGCTCAATGCCAAGGATTCGGACATCGTCAACATGGCAGCGATTGCGGCGTATAGCGCGGGAGCTTGACGAGCGGGGGCAGCAGCAGCGCCTCTCCCTTCTCCCCCAGGGGGAGAAGGTGGCCGAGCGAAGCTCGGTCGGATGAGGGGTGTTCCAGCTTGGCACCGGCAGCACTCCGTCCAGCACCCCTCAACCGTCTCGGCGCTGCGCGCCGATCCACCTTCTCCCACAGGGGTGTTTGGACTGGGGACATCGCGAACAGATGTGCGAGGACATCGCGAACAGTTTTGCATGCTATCGCGCCAGGACATTGAGGTCGA
>NZ_JAMYRZ010000026.1:0-92202 GCF_040321675.1 Mesorhizobium sp. M0296 | reverse complement strand
ACGGACGGCTCCCTTGTTTGAGATCTCAACGAACTCATTCTGGCACATCCGATGCCGTCGGGCGCCGTCCACCCCATCATGCCGTCACGGCAACCGAAGAATACAGCGGCTCAGAACGGCGCTTGTATCCGCAACTGTGCCAGCTACCCTTCAGCCATGACCGGCTATACCTACATGACCGCGAGCCAGAAGCGCGGCACGATCTACATCGGCGTCACCAACGATCTCGGCCGCCGCATGCCGGAGCACAAATCCGGCCAAGGTTCGCGCTTCACCGGCCGCTACGGCGTGCAGCGCCTGGTCTGGTGCGAGGAACATTTCGACATTCGTGACGCCATTCAGCGCGAGAAGTCGCTGAAGCGCTGGCCGCGCCAATGGAAGATCGAGCTGATCGAGAAGACCAACCCTGAGTGGTTCGAGCTTTTTCGCGGGACGGGGTGGTAGTTCGGTTCTGGTCCGCAGGCGCACTGCCGCGTGGTAACGGCATGGATCCCAGGGTCTGCGCCGCGTCGCTTTGCTCCTTGCTCCGCCCTGGGATGACGAATTGGAGGGATATTTCAGCCAATCTCCAAGGTTTGCGATTTGCCACTGAACGGAACTATCGACGTTCGCTGCCGATGACCGCAACCTGTCAAAATCACTATGCGGCGGAACTCGCTTCCGGGGGGACGCGCAGCCAGAGCGCCTTTTCGCCCAATGTGCCAACCATGCCCGCGTGCGCGGTGCGCTCGGCATCGGTCAGGCGCGAGGGCAAGGCGATCGGCCGCACACCGATCGAAATATCGATGTAGTCGACATTCTGCCTGCCGCCCGCCGGAGTCAGGATGCTGTCGAGGATGAGGCTTGCCTGCTTGCCGCCGATGAGCTCGATATAGACCTCGGCCAGCAATTCCGAATCGAGCAGCGCGCCGTGCTTGGTGCGGCGGCCGTTGTCGATGCCGTAGCGGCGGCAGAGCGCATCGAGCGAATTGGGGCCCATCGGATGCTTGCGGCGCGCCAGCGCCAGCGTGTCGACGATCCGTCCCGGATCGATGGCCGGATGGCCAAGCCGGCCGAATTCGAGATTGAGGAAGCCGATGTCGAAGCCGGCATTGTGCGCGACCAGCTTGGCGCCGTCGATGAAGGCCAGAAACTCCTCGGCAATCTCCATGAAAGTCGGCTTGCCCTGAAGATCGGCGGCGCTGATGCCGTGCACGGCCTGCGCCTCGTGATGGATCTGGCGGCCTTGCGGGTTGATGTATTTGTGGAAGGTTCGGCCGGTCGGGAAGCGGTTGACCAGCTCGACGCCGCCAAGCTCGATGACGCGGTCCTCGCGCGTGTCGAGGCCGGTGGTTTCCGTATCGAAGATGATCTCACGCATCGAATCAGTCCACTGGTTCCGGCATCATTCTAGCCGAATCACACCTGGAACAAAATGGCAACAGGTAAAGCGGGCTGCAAGCCTCTTAACCAGGCCTGGCTGCCTTATCCCCGACTAGTTCGGCGACGATCGCATTGACAGCCGCGCGCGCCGCATCAAAGCCCTGGCCGGTGTCGATGACGAAGTCGGCGCGCCGGCGCTTTTCGGCGTCGGCAACCTGCCTGGCCAGGATCGACGCCAGTTTCTCCTCGCTCATGCCCGGGCGCGCCAGCACGCGGGCGCGCTGGACTTCAGGCGGCGCGGTGACGACCACGACCTTGTCGACGCGATCACGGCCGCCGGTCTCGAACAGCAGCGGTATATCGAGCACCGCAAGCGGCGCGCCGGCGGCACGATGTTCAGCCAGGAAGGCATCGGCATCGGCACGGACCAACGGATGGATGATCGCTTCCAGACGTTTCAGGGCGGCGGCGTCGCCGAGCACCCGTTCGGCCAGCTTTGTGCGATCGACCGCACCGGATCGGGTGGTCCCGGGAAAGGCCGCCTCGACCATGGGGGCGGCCTGGCCGGCATAGAGGCGATGCACCGCCTCGTCGGAATCATGGACCGGCACGCCGGCCTCGGCAAACATCTTTGCGGTGGTCGACTTGCCCATGCCGATCGATCCGGTGAGGCCGAGCACGATCATTTTATCGCGCCGATATCGGCGATGATCATTTGCCGCAGTTCGGCGGTGACCTGCGGCCTGGTGCCGAACCAGCGCTCGAAGCCGGGCACCGCCTGGTGCAGCAGCATGCCGAGCCCATCGACGGTTCTCAGGCCGCGCGCTTTGGCCGCGGCAAGCAGCGGCGTCTCCAGCGGCACGTAGACGATGTCGGTGACGATCGCGCCGTCCGGCAGTCTGCGGGGATCGGCGGACAGGCCTTCATTGCCATGCATGCCGAGCGCTGACGTGTTGACCAGCAAGCCGGCATCTTCGAGCAATTCGCCGGTCGCCGCCAAGCCATGGGTGGAGACGCCGGCACCAAAGCGGTCGCGCAGCTCCTGCGCCCTCGCAAGCGTCCGATTGACGATGCGGATGTCGCTGACGCCGCGCTGCTTCAGCGCATGAATAACCGCGCGAGCGGCGCCACCGGCGCCGAGCACCACGGCGCGGCCGTTGGCCGCCCAGCTCGGTGCATATTCGTCCAGATTGGCGGCAAAGCCATGGGCATCGGTGTTGCCGCCCCACAATTCGCCATTCTCGAACCACAGCGTGTTGACCGCACCGATCTGTTCGGCGTCGGCGTCACGCCGCTTGGCCAAAGCGAAGGCGGCTTCCTTGTGCGGGATGGTGACGTTGCCGCCGCGATAGCCTTGTGCCTGCAGCGTCTGCAGGAATTCGGCAAACGCCTCCGGTGCAACGTCGATGGCCTCGTAGACGCCGCTGATACCGTATTTCGCCAGCCAGTAGCCGTGGATCTTCGGAGACCTGGAATGCGCGATCGGGTGGCCCGTGACAAACGCCTTTTTCGTGGCCTCAGCCATCGATCGCCCCGAACTCACGCAGCTTGGCCAGCACCGGCAAAAGTGGCAGGCCGACAATAGTAAAATAGTCGCCTTCGATTTTTTCGAACAGCTGGATGCCTTCGCCTTCGATCTGGTAAGCGCCGACGCTGGACAACGCCTTGGCGCCGACGCGCGCAAGATGGCGGCCGATGAAGGCCGGATCGAGCTTGCGCATGGTCAGGCTGGCGATGCCGACATGCCGCCACAGAACCTGGCCGTCACGGCCGAGCACGACGGCGCTGTTGAGATGATGCGTCTTGCCCGACAGCGCCAGCAGATGACGGCGCGCTCCTTCCATGTCGGCCGGCTTATGGAACAGCTCGTCGCCGAGCGACAGCGTCTGATCGCAGCCGAGCACCAGGGCGCCGGGCTTGCGCTCGCTGACGTCGGTGGCCTTGGCTTCGGCAAGCACCAGGGCGACGTCCTCCGGCGACACGCCACTATTCTGCAGCGGCGCCTCGAGCGCGCGCTCATCGACAGAAGCCGGAACCGCTTCGACAGTGACGCCGGCATTGACGAGCAACGCCTTGCGGAACGGGCTGCCCGAGGCAAGGATGATTTTTTCAGCCATTTTTTTCGCCTGATCTTTCCTTCTCCCCTTGTGGGAGAAGGTGGATTGGCGCGCAGCGCCAAGACGGTTGAGGGGTGCTGGACGGAGTGCAGGTGATGCCAAGCTGGAACACCCCTCATCCGAGCGAGCTTCGCTCGGCCACCTTCTCCCACAAGGGGAGAAGGTAAGGACCACCCACAGCACAAGCGCCCAAAACCCTAGCGCGTCTTGCCGCGCAGGGCAACGATGGCCGCCGCCGTCTCCTCGATCGAACGGCGGCTGACGTCGATCATCGGCCAGCCATGCCGCGTGCATATCTGGCGGGCATAGGTGAGCTCTTCCGCGATCGCGGCGCGGTCGACATAATCGGTCGGCTCATAGGCGCTGGTGCCGAGAATGCGGTTCTGCCGGACTTGCGATATGCGTTCGGCGGTGGCGACCAGGCCGACGATCAGCGGTCTCCTGGCATTGACCAGGGTTTCGGGCACCGGTACGCCGAGCACAATCGGAATGTTGGCGGTCTTGATGCCGCGATTGGCGAGATAGATGCTGGTCGGCGTCTTCGAGGTGCGGGAGATGCCGACGAGCACGATGTCGGCATCATCCATATTGGCCGGCAGCTGACCATCGTCATGCTCCATGGTGAAGTTGAGCGCGTCGATGCGGCGGAAATATTCGGCGTCCAGCACATGCTGGGCGCCCACGCGTCGGCCGGCAGGCGTGCCGAGATAGGACTGGAACACCGTCAGCACCGGCTCCAGCACCGAGACGCAAGGCAGGCCCATGGCCGCGCAGCGTTCGTCGATACCGCGGGCAAGCTTCTGGTCGACCACCGTGTAGAGGATGATGCCCGGCTCCTCCTCGATGTCCTCGAACACCTTCGTCACCTGCTTTTCGGTGCGGATGAGCGGGTAGATATGTTCGATGGCGCGCGCATCCTTGTATTGCGCGGAAGCCGCGCGGCCGGCGGCCAGCAGCGTTTCGCCGGTGGCGTCTGAAATCAGATGAAGGTGAAAGAAGCTCTGCGGTTTGTTCACAGGATACATTCCAGGCTGTGGGCCGATGTGGATAAGCCGGGCGGAAAACTCGGCCACCGCAAAGCGACTGTATCAGATGGCGGTTTGTCCACAATTCGATGTGCTGTCGGCTTCTCCGGGCGGTTGGGGACAAGTCCGGGGACCGAGCTTTTTGCCTTCGCTTCATCCACAGGGGCAATTTCCCTGGCCTGGCGGCAACGCATTGACTCCAGTCGTAAATTCCCGGTTTTCCACAAAGTCCTGCAATCCCGCTGGAGAAGCGCGCGACAATATGCTGGCTGGTCTTTTCGAGGGCAAAGCGGGACAGGAGACAACCACCACAACCAACAGACTCTTAGAATCATAAGATTCCTAAAAATAGAATATTTAATTATAGGGAAGCCTGGAAAGGCGAGCGCTCAATGCCTCAAGACCGGATCGTGCTGGACGTGTTGAGAGGCAAAGCGGCGTTTCCGCCGCCGCTCTGGATGATGCGCCAGGCCGGCCGCTATCTGCCGGAATACCGGGAGACGAGGAGACGGGCCGGATCCTTCCTCGATCTTTGCTACGACCCGGATCTCGCCGTCGAAGTGACGCTGCAGCCGATCGAACGCTTCGGCTTCGATGCATCGATCCTGTTTTCCGATATTCTTGTCGTGCCGCATGCGCTCGGCCGCGACGTGCGCTTCGAGGAAGGACGCGGCCCGCTGCTGACGCCGATCACGGCTGCGGAAATTGCGGCTCTCGACGGCGAAACGTTTCACGTGAATCTCGAGCCGGTCTACGAGACGGTGCGGCGGTTGCGCGCCAGACTGCCTGATGAAACGACGCTGATCGGCTTTTGCGGTGCGCCCTGGACGGTGGCGACCTACATGATTGCCGGCCACGGTACGCCCGACCAGGCGCCGGCCAGGCTGTTCGCCTATCGCGAGCCGACGGCCTTTCTCCGGCTCTTGAAAGTGCTCGCCGATCATTCGGCTGCCTATCTGATCCGCCAGATCGAGGCTGGCGCCGACGTGGTGCAGATATTCGATTCGTGGTCAGGCGTGCTCGACCAAGCGTCTTTCGAGTTGTTCTGCGTCGAGCCGGTGGCCTCGATCGTCCGGCAAGTGAAGGCTGCCCATCCCAATGTTCCGATCATCGGCTTTCCCAAGGGCGCGGGAGATCACTATCGAAGCTATCGCCAGAAGACCGGCGTGACCGGGCTGGGCCTCGACTGGACCGTGCCATTGTCGACCGCGAAGGAATTGCAGCGTGACGGCGCCGTGCAGGGCAATCTCGATCCGCTGCGGCTTGTAGCCGGCGGCAAGGCGCTTGACGACGGCGTGGGGGCGATCTTGAAGGCGCTGGGCGACGGGCCGCTGATCTTCAATCTCGGCCACGGCATCACGCCGGAGACGCCGCTCGCTCATGTCGAGCGGATGGTCAAGCTGGTGCGGAGCGCATCGTGACGATGATGGGCGCGGACAATGCGAACGGCACCAACACCGGTAAGGGCGCGATGCGCCGCGCGGCAATCGCGATCGCCATTTTCCTGGTGCTGGCCGGGCTGCTGTTGCTGTTCGGGCCCGATGATTTCTATCCCTGGGCGAAGGCGATCCACGTGATTGCCGTCATCTCCTGGATGGCTGGCATGCTCTATTTGCCGCGCTTGCTGGTCTATCATGCCGATGCCGAAAAAGGCTCCGTCCAGTCGGAGACTTTCAAGGTGATGGAGCGCCGCCTGCTGCGCGGCATCATCAATCCGGCAATGGTGATCACCTGGGCATTCGGCCTGTGGCTCGCCTGGAAAGGCTTTGGTTTTCAAGGCGGCTGGCTGCATGCCAAGATCGCTGCGGTGGTTGGCCTGTCGGCCGTGCATGGCTATCTCGCCGCCGCCGTCCGGAAATTTGCCGAAGACCGCAATGAAAAATCGGCAAGGCACTGGCGGATCGTCAATGAGATCCCTACATTGCTGATGATCGTCATCGTCGTCCTGGTTATCGTGAAACCGTTCTGACGTCTTCGGTTGCCCGCAAAAGGCGGCTTGCTCTTTCAACCGACCGACGATAAAAGACGGGTCTTCCTTCCCGTCATGCGCCGCCCATTTATCGCTTCGGCCGCGCCCGGCATTTGTCGCATCCCGCCGATATTTTTCCCAAAGCTTACTCAGAGTCCGTCTAATGATGCAAGAAATGAAACTCACAGAGTTCAAGAACAAGAAACCGCCAGAGCTGATCGCTTATGCGGAATCGCTCGAAGTCGAGAACGCCAGCGTCATGCGCAAGCAGGAGCTGATGTTCGCGATCCTGAAGAGGCTGGCGACCCAGGATATCGAGATCATCGGCGACGGCGTCGTCGAAGTGCTGCAGGACGGCTTTGGCTTCCTGCGCTCTGCCAATGCCAACTATTTGCCAGGTCCCGACGACATCTATATTTCACCGTCGCAGATCCGGCGGTTCTCGCTGAAGACCGGCGATACGGTTGAAGGGCCGATCCGCAGCCCGAAAGAGGGCGAGCGCTATTTCGCGCTGCTCAAGGTCAACACGATCAATTTCGACGACCCGGAAAAAATCCGCCACAAGATCCACTTCGACAATCTGACGCCGCTTTATCCGACGTCGCGGCTGAAGATGGAGATGGAGGTTCCGACCTCCAAGGATATTTCGGCGCGCGTCATCGACCTGGTGGCGCCGCTCGGCAAGGGCCAGCGCGCGTTGATCGTGGCGCAGCCGCGCACCGGCAAGACGGTGCTGCTGCAGAACATCGCCCATTCGATCACCACCAACCATCCGGAATGCTATTTGATCGTGCTTCTGATCGACGAGCGGCCGGAGGAAGTCACCGACATGCAGCGCTCGGTGAAGGGCGAGGTGGTGTCGTCGACGTTTGACGAGCCGGCGGTGCGCCACGTCCAGGTTGCCGAAATGGTTATCGAGAAGGCCAAGCGCCTGGTCGAGCACGGCCGTGACGTCGTCATCCTGCTGGATTCGATCACCCGCCTCGGCCGCGCCTACAACACCGTCGTGCCGTCATCCGGCAAGGTGCTGACCGGTGGTGTCGACGCCAACGCGCTGCAGCGGCCGAAGCGCTTCTTCGGTGCTGCCCGCAACATCGAGGAAGGCGGCTCGCTGACCATCATCGCCACGGCGCTGATCGATACCGGCAGCCGCATGGACGAGGTCATCTTCGAAGAGTTCAAGGGCACCGGCAATTCGGAAATCGTGCTCGACCGCAAGGTGGCGGACAAGCGCATCTATCCGGCCATGGACATCCTCAAATCCGGCACCCGCAAGGAAGACCTGCTGGTTCCGCGCCAGGACCTGCAGAAGATCTTCGTGCTGCGCCGCATCCTGGCGCCGATGGGAACGACCGACGCCATCGAGTTCCTTATCGACAAGCTCAAGCAGACCAAGACCAACGCGGATTTCTTCGATTCGATGAATACGTAAAGGTGGCAAAGGCGCTGTCCCGCCGGCGTTCCGGTTCTGTGCACCTCGACCTATCGATGGCTTAACTGCCGCTCGAGTTCCTCAGCGTCGGTTATCACCGGCAGGCAGACCTGCCCCGTGCAGAGCCAGGCGCCGGGCTCGGCCGTTGGCGGCAGGACGCCGCCTGGCAAGGCTGGCAGATTTGTCGCCGAGCCAACAGGCACGACGATGTCCACCCGGCGCGGGTCTGGATTTCGATTCGCAACCGGAACAAGCCTTGGAATCTCCGGTCTATCCACGATCACCAGCTTCAGCGGTTCAAGCGCCAAGGCACAGGCATTGACTATACCCGCCTGGCCATAGCCCTGGTGCTCCGCCCGCCCGCCCGCGTGCTCTGCGACTGTCCAGGCTTTTTCCCAGAGATCGAGATCGCCCGAAAGCGACGACAATCGGACCAGAGCCTCGATGATCTGGCCGGTAGCGGAAGGAATGGCTTCGTCGACATCGCCGCGGATGCGGATGGGCACATCCGCGCTGTCGGACGCGGTCAGATAGTAGCCGGTCTTGTCGCTGTCCCGGTGCCAAAGATCGAGTTGCTCAATGAAGTTCCCGGCGCGATCGATGTAGCCGGGATTGCCGGTCGCCTCGAACAGTGAGATGGCGGCGTTGGCCATGGCGGCATAGTCGCTCGACAGAGCCGGAAACAGCTTCTTTGCGCCGAGCATCGAATGCGGCAGGCGGCCGTCACGTCCGGCAGCCGCCATCGCGGCAAAGGCCGTTGCCGCCGCTTCGATCCAGTCGGATCGGCCAAGCGACCGTCCGGCCTCGGCAAGGGCTGCGATCATCAAGCCGTTCCAGTCGGTCAGGGCCTTGCCGTCACGCCCGGGCCGCACGCGCTGTTCCCTCGCTGCCAGCAGCCTGTGCTTGAGCGGAAACAGAAGGTCACGATCGACGACGCTCTGCGCCTGTTGAGCATCAGTCTGGCAAATGATCGGCTTGCCTTCCCAACCATGCGGACCGGCAAGCGTGAAGTATTTGAAAAACAATGCTGAATCGTCGCCAAGGGCTGCTTCGAGCTCATCCCTGCTCCAGGTGTAGAACAACCCCTCCTCGCCCTCGCTATCGGCATCAAGGCTGGCGGCAAAGGCATCGCCCTCGACTCGCATTTCGCGCAACAGCCAAGCAATCGTCTCTTCGATTCGCAGCCGGAACAATTCCTTGCCAGTCGACGCATAGGCCCAATTGCACAAGCGCATGAGCTGGGCATTGTCGTAGAGCATTTTTTCGAAATGCGGGACCAGCCATTCGGCGTCGGTCGAGTAGCGGCTGAGTCCGCCGCCAATATGGTCATAGATGCCGCCGGCCAGCATCTTTTCGAGGCTGAGGAGAACGGCGTCGCGGTGCGATGCGGTGCCGTCGCGCAGCCAGGACAGCCAGAGGCTCTGCATGAACGGCGCGTTGGGGAATTTCGGCGCGCCGCGCAGACCGCCCAAATCGCGGTCGATCATGCCGTCAATGCCATTGGCGAGGTTCGCCAGCATGCCGCGGTCGAGCACGGCCTTGGCATGGCTGCCAGCCAGCCGCGTCTCGACATGCGTGGTCAGGCCGTCGGCATTCTGGTTAACGCTTTCTTTCTTCTCCCGCCAAGCCTTGTCAACCGCCTCCAGCACCTGGACGAAACCCGGCCGGCCGTAGCGGGCTTCGCGCGGAAAGTAAGTGCCGCCCCAGAACGGCTTGCCCTTCGGCGTCAGGAACATGGTCAGCGGCCAGCCGCCCTGCTCGCCCATCGAGGATAACGCCGCCATGTAGATCTGGTCGATGTCGGGGCGCTCCTCGCGGTCGACCTTGATATTGACGAAGAGACGGTTCATGACGGCGGCGACGTCGTCGTTCTCGAAGCTCTCATGCGCCATGACGTGGCACCAATGGCACGCGGCGTAGCCGACAGAGAGCAGGATCGGACGCTGCAGCACCTTTGCTTCGGCCAGAGCGGCGGGCGACCATGGCCGCCAGTGCACTGGATTGCCGCTGTGCTGCTGCAGATAGGGGCTGGCCTCTTCGGCAAGCAGGTTTTTTGCAGGCAATGTCACGGCGTTACTCGATGGCGGATTGAACAAGCATAGCTAGGACGCTTCGGCAGAGCGGGCAAATGATTTCAAAAGACTCCATCGTGGCGCTGTCGAGCGGGCGCCTGCCGGCCGGCATTGCGGTGATCCGGATTTCGGGGCCGCAGAGTCGATTCGTTTTCGAAACGATTGCGGGATCGAAGGTGCCAAACCGCGTTGCCACCTATCGCAAGTTCCGGGCGCCCGACGGATCGGTGCTGGACAGCGGCCTGGTCGTCTTGTTTGCCGGCCCCGACAGTTTTACCGGCGAGGACGTTGCAGAGTTCCATGTGCATGGCGGGCGCGCCGTTGTGGCGAGGATGCTGGAAACGATCGCCTCCTTCGACGGCGTCAGGCATGCCGAGCCTGGCGAATTCACCCGCCGCGCCTTTCTCAACGGCAAGCTCGATCTGGTCGAAACCGAGGCGCTGGCCGATCTCATCAACGCCGAAACCGAGGCGCAGCGGCGCTTTGCCGTTCACAACGCCCAAGGCGTGCAGAGCGAACTCTATCTGGGTTGGCGCCGACGGCTGATCCTCGCCCGCGCGATGATCGAGGCCGAGATCGACTTTGCCGACGAGGATGACGTGCCGGGCTCGGTGGCCGATACAGTCTGGTCCGATGTCCGGGCGATGATCGGGGAAATAGAGCGTCACGTCGCCGGCTTCCGCGCTGCCGAAATCATTCGCGATGGGTTCGAAGTGGTAATCCTCGGCGCGCCGAATGCCGGCAAGTCCAGCCTGTTCAACGCGCTGGCGCGGCGCGAAGCGGCCATCGTCACCGACGAGCCGGGCACGACCCGCGACCTGCTCGAGGTGGTACTGGACCTTGAGGGGATGCGGGTCAGGGTAACCGACACCGCCGGCCTGCGCGAGGCGCGTGGCATGATCGAGGCGATCGGCATCGAGAAAGCCAGGACCAAGGCGCACAGCGCCGATCTGCTGTTGCTGCTTGAGGATATGGCGGAGCCAATCGCGATCGGTGTGCCGCCGGGCGACATTCAGGCGCTGAGGGTCGGAACAAAAATTGACCTGTTGGGGGGCAAATCGCCCTCGCCCGCGGCGCACTATAATTTCGCTATCTCGACGCGGGACGGCACGGGTCTGGCCGAACTGCTGGACGAGATCGGGCGTCGTGCCGCAGTCCAGATCGGCAAGGCCGGCGATATCCTGCCGTCGCGGCTGCGGCACGTCGAGCTGCTCAACGAGACGAAACGCTTCCTGCTCGCAGCAGTGGCCAGTGGTGATCGCGGGCAGGAGCTACGGGCCGAGGAACTGCGCCTGGCGGCGGATCGGCTTGGACGCATCGTCGGGGCGGTCGATGTCGAGGATATGCTCGATGTGATTTTTTCGCAGTTCTGTATCGGCAAATGACTCACGTGAAACATAGGGGAAGGAACACACCGGGGTGATTCACGTGAAACATGGGCCCAGGAATAGGGGGACTGTTTCACGTGAAACGATCTCGCTCGTAGCGTCTCCCCTTCTCCCCTTGGGGGAGAAGGTGGCCGAGCGAAGCTCGGTCGGATGAGGGGTGTTCCAGCTTGGCACCAACAGTGCTCCGTCCAGCACCCCCTCAACCGTCTTGGCGCTGCGCGCCAATCCACCTTCTCCCACAAGGGGAGAAGGAAAGACAAAACGGCGCCAGGCGATCTCTGTCTGCATTGTCGGGGGCAGTCATGCGTCTGAAGCGCCCCTGCGTCCTTGACAGCGCGTGCCTCCAGGGACATGTGTCGGTCCACTTGAATTCGGGATTCTGAAATGACCAATCACTATGATGTGGTTGTGGTGGGCGGCGGTCATGCTGGTTGCGAGGCAGCCAGTGCCGCTGCGCGGGCTGGCGCCAGGACGGCGCTGGTGACGCTGCGCTTCGACACGATCGGCGTGATGTCCTGCAATCCGGCGATCGGCGGCCTCGGCAAGGGCCATCTGGTTCGCGAAATCGACGCCATGGACGGGCTGATGGGGCGCGTCGCCGATGCCGCCGGCATCCAGTTCCGCCTGCTCAACCGCCGCAAGGGGCCAGCGGTGCGTGGTCCGCGAACGCAGGCCGACCGAAAACTCTATCGCCTCGCCATGCAGGCGGCAATCCGCCAGCAGGCTGGCCTCGATGTCATCGAAGGCGAGGTGCTGGATTTCGAAATCAACAACGGGGAAATCGACGACGGACGCATCGCGGCGGTACTATTGGCGGATGGGAGCCGGCTCGCCTGCGGCGCCGTGGTGCTGACGACCGGCACTTTTTTGCGCGGGCTGATCCATATCGGCGAAAAGAAGATCGTCGCCGGCCGTATGAACGAGCAGGCGAGCATCGGCCTGTCGGCGACGATGAGCCGCGCCGGCTTCAGGCTCGGGCGGCTGAAGACCGGCACGCCGCCGCGGCTGGATGGCAGGACGATCGATTGGGCGTCACTGGAGAGCCAGGCGGCGGACGAGGACCCCGTGCCGTTCTCGCTGCTGACCGATCGCATCGAAAATCCGCAGATCCATTGCGGCATTACCCGAACGACCAATGCAACGCACGAGCTGATTCGCGCCAATCTCGGCCGCTCGGCCATGTATTCGGGGTCGATAGAAGGCGTCGGGCCGCGTTATTGCCCGTCGATCGAAGACAAGATCGTCAAGTTCGGTGACCGCGAAGGCCACCAGATCTTTCTGGAGCCGGAAGGGCTGGACGACGACACGGTGTACCCGAACGGCATTTCGACCTCGCTGCCCGAGGACGTACAACTCGACATCCTGAAGACCATTCCGGGGCTGGAGCGGGCAACCATGCTGCAGCCGGGCTATGCCATCGAGTATGACCATGTCGATCCACGCGAGCTCAAGCCAACGCTGGAAACAAGGCGGATCGCCAGCCTTTTCCTCGCCGGCCAGATCAACGGCACCACCGGCTACGAGGAGGCCGGCGCGCAAGGGCTGCTTGCCGGCTTGAATGCAGCGCGCAAGGCGTCGGCGAGCGAGGAAATCGTGCTGAGCCGCACCGAAGCCTATATCGGCGTGATGGTCGACGATTTGACCAGCCGCGGCATCGCCGAGCCGTACCGCATGTTCACCTCAAGGGCCGAGTTCCGGCTATCGCTGCGAGCCGACAACGCCGATGAGCGGCTGACGCCACTGGCGATAAGGCTGGGGATTGCCTCGCCGGAGCGGATGCAGCGGTTCAACAATGTCGTGCAAGACCTTGAGAAGGCGCGACAGCTCGCCCTCGGCACCACCATGACCCCCAATGAGGCAGCGCGCCATGGGCTCGAAATCAACCGGGACGGCGTCCGCCGCTCGGCCTATGAGTTGCTGGCCTATCCCGGCGTCGACATCGCCTGGCTGGCGCGGATCGAGCCGGCTTTCGCGGCGATCGACAGTAAAACGGCCGAACGTCTTGAAACGGAAGCCAAATATTCTGTCTATCTCGACCGCCAGCAGGCCGATGTTTCGCAGATCAGGCATGAGGAGAGCAGGCTTATTCCCGAGTCGCTCGACTTTGCTTCTGTTCCCGGCCTGTCGAACGAGTTGAAGCAGAAGATGCTGGCACGCCAGCCGCGCTCGATTGCCGATGCGCAGCGCATGGAAGGCATGACGCCGGCGGCGCTGGCGATTATTGTCGCCCATGTCCGCAATGCCGAGGCGGCTGCGCGAAAGCAGGTCGCGTGAGCGCTGCGTCCTGGGCAAACCTGCAGACTGCAGCGGGCCCGGTTTCACGTGAAACATTCGATCGCCTGGTCGAGTTCGAGGCCGTCTTCCAGAAATGGAACCGCCGGATCAATCTGGCCGCGCAATCGACGCAGGATGATGTCTGGCGCCGCCACATCCTCGACAGCGCGCAGCTGGCGCGAATCAAACCAGAGGCGAAGCGCTGGGTCGATCTCGGCTCCGGCGGTGGGTTTCCCGGCCTTGTGCTGGCCTTTTTGCTTGCCGAGCGGGACGGCGCCGGTATCGACCTGGTTGAAAGCAACCGAAAAAAAGCATCGTTCCTGCAAGCGGTCATCGGACAGTTCAGGCTGCCCGCCAAGGTTATCGCGCGCCGCATCGACGACAGCTATCCTCTTGTTCCTGCACCGCAAATCGTCACAGCCAGGGCGCTTGCGTCGCTTCCGGCCTTGCTCGACCTGGCGGCACCGTGGCTGACCAAGGGGTCGCGCGGCCTGTTTCACAAAGGCCGGGATTACCGCGCCGAAGTGGCAGAAAGCGCTCAACGATGGTCTTTCGATCTGGTAGAACATGCCAGTGCAACCGACGCGCAGGGCGTCATTCTCGAAGTATCCGACTTGCGACAGCACCCTGGCTTGTGACCGGCGACCCAAATGAATTTCTGGCATAGACCCATGATGAAGAACGGCCCCCGAATCATCACCGTCGCCAACCAGAAGGGCGGCGTCGGCAAGACGACGACCGCCATCAATCTGGCCACCGCGCTGGCGGCCATAGGCGAACAGGTGCTGATCGTCGATCTCGACCCGCAGGGCAACGCCAGCACCGGGCTTGGCATCGACCGGCGCGACCGCACCGTCTCGTCCTATGATGTGCTGACCGGCGAGCTAGATCTCGAAGCGGCGGCGATCCCGACGGCGGTGCCTGGCCTGTCGATCGTACCGTCGACGCTCGACCTGCTCGGCATCGAGATGGAAATCGCCTCGGCGCCGGATCGGGTGCTGCGGCTGCGCAACGCTCTACGGGCTTCGGCCGAGCGCTCGGCCAATTTCGGCTATGTGCTGATCGACTGCCCGCCCTCGCTCAACCTGCTGACGCTGAATTCGATGGCTGCGGCCGATTCGGTGCTGGTGCCGCTGCAGTGCGAGTTTTTCGCGCTGGAGGGCCTGAGCCAGCTTTTGGAGACGGTCGAGCAGGTGCGCCGCTCGATCAACCCCGACCTGACGATCCAGGGCATCGTGCTGACCATGTTCGACGGGCGCAACAATCTCGCCAACCAGGTGGTGCAGGATGTGCGGGCGCATATGGGCGACAAGGTCTACGAAACCGTCATCCCGCGCAATGTCCGCGTTTCCGAGGCGCCGTCCTATGGCAAGCCGGCGATTCTCTACGACCTCAAATGCTCGGGCAGCCAGGCCTATCTGCAGCTTGCTTCGGAAGTCATCCGCCGCGAGCGCAAATTGCGTGCTGCCTGAACATAAACCCGATTCGATACCGAAACGATCTGGACGGACGATGAACGAAGACCCTTCGAGGAAAAGACTGGGACGGGGACTGGCGGCGCTGATCGGCGAAATCGATCGCCCGGCGGCACCGGAAAAGCCCGGGCTGGCGGCCGACGGCAAGGTGCCGATCGAGTTCCTCAGCCCCAATCCCAAAAACCCGCGCCGGCATTTTGGCGACGCCGACCTGACCGACCTCGCCCAGTCGATCCGCGAACATGGCGTGGTGCAGCCGGTGGTGGCGCGGCCGTCGAAAACCCAAACGGGCCGCTACGAGATCATCGCAGGCGAGCGTCGTTGGCGCGCGGCGCAACGCGCCGGGCTGACCGAAATCCCGATCATCGTACGCGACGTCAACGATCGCACGGCGCTCGAGCTGGCGATCATCGAAAACGTCCAGCGCACCGACCTCAACCCGGTCGAGGAGGCGCTCGGCTACCAGCAGCTGATCGACGACCATGGCTATACCCAGGCCGATCTCGGCCAGGTGATCGGCAAGAGCCGCAGCCATGTCGCCAATACGCTGAGGCTGCTCAAGCTGCCCGACGTCATTCGCGACATGCTGGTCGACGGCGCGCTCTCGGCCGGCCACGCCCGCACCCTGGTGACGGCCGAGGACCCGGCCGAGCTTGCCAAGCGGATCATCGACGAGGGGCTTTCGGTGCGCCAGGCCGAAGCCTTGGCGCAGATGCCGGTCGGCGCGCCGGCGGCAAAGCGCCAGCCCACCGCACCGCCGCAAAAGGATGCCGACACACTGGCGCTGGAGCGGCTGATGACCAGCACGATCGGCATGATCGTCACGATCGAGCACAACCAGCGCGGCGGCGTGATCAGCGTCGCCTACCGGACGCTGGAGCAGCTCGACGAGCTTTGTCGAAGGCTGAAGCGGGAGTAGGTAGGTTGCTAAAATTAGCCGGCAAATAACGTTTTGCTGCCGCGCGGTGATTGGCGAAATCGTCGAAGTAGTTAATCTCCCCCCTTGAGGGGGAGATGGCCGGCAGGCCAGAAGGGGTCGTCAAATTTCAAGCGCCCACGTCCTCTGTCTTCGCGGAAGGGGCTGGTGTTCTACGCGCTGTGACCCCCTCTGTCGCCTTTGGCGACATCTCCCCCTCAAGGCGGGAGATTAGGTGCGCTGCGCCAGCCTTGCGCTCTCCACCGCAATGCCGAGCAGCGCCTGCCGCGCCAGCGCCACCGACAAATCGGGCCGCCGGCGTGTCTGCAGGACCGCCGTCTGCAGGCGGTTGAGTGCGCGGCCAAGCGCCTCGCTGCTCCAGCGTTCGAGGGCTTTCTCGACCAGCTTGCGCCTGGAGAAAAACACCGGCGGGCGCGCCGCGGCTACGACCGAAGCGGCATTGCGGCCGCCGGCGTCCATCAGGCCGCGCATCGCCTGGATCGCCTGCAACTGCCGCATCGCCGATGAAAGCACCAGGAAAGGCTGGCCGCCTGACTGACAATGGCGGTTAAAGGCGGTGTCGAAGTCGGCGATCCTGCCTTCGAGCAGGGCGTCGACCGCCGCGTCGAAGGAGAGGCCCGAGACATCGCCAGACGTCGCCTTGACGTCGTCGAGGCCGATTTCGGGCTGGCCATGCGCATAAAGCACAAGCTTTTCGATCTCGCCGCGCGAGGCCAGCCGGTCGCCGCCGAGATTGCGGCGCAGCGCCTGCCGCGCCTCCAGTGTCATCGACATGCCGGCCTTGCGCAGTTCGTCGTCGATGACCGTATCGATATCCCTGGCCTCATCGGCATAGCAAGGCAATGCCATGGCATTGTCCGCCGCCTCCACCACGGCGCGCAGGCCGACGCCCTTCTTCAGGTCGCCGGCCTCGATGAGGATGATGGCGTCCCGCGCGGGCTCCGACGTCAGCGCCTTGACGTCGTCGGCAAGCGCCTTCTGGGCGCCGGCATTGCGCACCCATAGCAGGCGCCGCTCCGAAAACATCGGCACGGTGCGGGCCTCGTCGAGCAGGCGGCCCTCGTCGCGATCGACCTCCGAACCGTCCAGCCTGACGACCGAGAACGGATCGTCAAGCGGCAGGCCGGTCTTGCCGGCAAAGGCCTTTGCCCGCTCGGCAACCAGCCCGCGATCGGGACCGTAAAGCAGCACGATCGAGACGCGCGGATCCGGCTTCGCGAGCCATGCATCGACCTCGTATGCTTTCTTTTGTGCCATGGGCGCTGATTAGCATGACGCGGGCGCGGGGTGAACGGAGGGATGGCGGTATTGTATCGAGACGCCGACGGGGCAGAGGGGGCGCGAAGGAAGACCAGCCTCTCAAGACGTGGGTTCCTCTCCCCCACTTCCGTGGGGGCGAGGAACCGGAGCTGGGATGATGCCGCGATCCTCCGGCAGGACAGAGGGGGGCGCGAAGGAACTCGACCGAGCGATCTTCCCGCAGGAAGTTCCTGCTCTTGCGCCAGACTGGCCCGGGCATTCGCCAAATTGCGCGCCGGCGCGGAAGATCGACAAGAAATTTCGCCGACATATCTCCATCCTGTCGGCCGCGGGCAGCAGCCAGCGGCAGCGAAGCCTCGCCCGACGAATTGGCACTGCTCTGGCGGTGTGCAAATATCCTGGCCGGGCAACAGTGGAGGACCGAGATCATGGCCGATGCCGGAATGCTGCGCTTCCATGTTCCGGAACCGGAAGTGCGGCCGGGCGGGACGCCGGATTTCTCTAATGTGAGCATTCCAAAAGCTGGCTCGGTGCCGCGCCCGAAGATCGACGTCGACCCGCGCGACATCCGCGATCTGGCCTTCTCGATCATCCGCGTGCTCAACCGCGCCGGCGAGGCGGTCGGGCCGTGGGCAGGACTGCTTTCGGACGACGAGTTGCTGGAGGGGCTGCGCCATATGATGACGCTGCGCAGCTTCGATGCGCGCATGCAGATGGCGCAGCGCCAGGGCAAGACCTCTTTCTACATGCAGCATCTCGGCGAAGAGGCAGTGAGCTGCGCCTTCCGCAAGGCGCTGTCGCGGGGCGACATGAATTTTCCGACCTATCGGCAGGCCGGCCTGCTCATCGCCGACGGCTACCCGATGGTCACGATGATGAACCAGATCTATTCGAACGAGGCCGATCCGCTGAAAGGGCGGCAATTGCCGATCATGTATTCATCGAAGGAGCACGGCTTCTTCTCGATCTCCGGCAATCTGGCGACGCAGTACATCCAGGCGGTCGGCTGGGCGATGGCCTCGGCAATCAGCAACGATTCAAAGATCGCCGCCGCCTGGATCGGCGACGGCTCGACCGCCGAGTCCGACTTCCATTCGGCGCTGGTGTTCGCCTCGACCTACAAGGCGCCGGTCGTGCTCAACGTCGTCAACAACCAATGGGCGATCTCGACCTTCCAGGGCATCGCCCGCGGCGGTTCCGGCACTTTTGCCGCCCGTGGGCTCGGCTTCGGTATTCCGTCGCTGCGCGTCGACGGCAACGACTATCTCGCCGTCCATGCGGTGGCCAAATGGGCGGCGGAACGGGCGCGCAGCAATCTCGGGCCGACGCTGGTCGAATACGTCACTTATCGCGTCGGCGCCCATTCGAGCTCCGACGACCCGTCGGCCTACCGGCCGAAGGCCGAGTCCGATGCCTGGCCGCTCGGCGACCCGATCGTCAGGCTGAAGAACCATCTCATCCAGCGCGGCGTCTGGTCGGACGAACGCCACGCCCAGGCCGAGGCCGAAATCCTCGACACGGTGATTTCGGCGCAGCGGGAGGCCGAGCGCCACGGCACGCTGCATGCCGGCGGCAAGCCCTCGGCGCGCGACATGTTCGAGGGCGTCTATGCCGAGATGCCGCCGCATCTCAGGCGCCAGCGCCAACAGGCAGGGGTCTGACCATGCCGCGGCGGACCATGATCGAGGCGATCCGCGACGCCATGGACGTGTCGATGGCGCGCGACAGCCAAGTCATCGTGTTCGGTGAGGATGTCGGCTTCTTCGGCGGCGTCTTCCGCTGCACCCAGGGCCTGCAGGCGAAATACGGCAAGAGCCGCTGCTTCGATGCGCCGATCAGCGAATCCGGGATTGTCGGCGCGGCCATCGGCATGGCCGCCTACGGGCTGAAGCCTTGCGTCGAGGTGCAGTTTGCCGACTATGTATATCCGGCCTATGACCAGATCGTCTCGGAAGCCGCGCGGCTGCGCTACCGGTCGAACGGCGATTTCACCTGCCCGATCGTCGTGAGAATGCCGACCGGCGGCGGCATTTTCGGCGGCCAGACCCACAGCCAGAGCCCGGAGGCGCTGTTCACCCACGTCTCCGGCCTGAAGGTCGTCGTGCCGTCGAACCCGCATGACGCCAAGGGCCTTTTGATCGCGGCGATAGAGGATCCGGACCCGGTGATCTTTCTGGAGCCGAAGCGGCTCTACAACGGCCCCTTCGACGGTCATCACGAGCGCCCGGTAACGCCATGGTCGAAACATGAGCTCGGCGAAGTCGCCGACGGCCATTACACGGTGCCGCTCGGCAAGGCGGTGATCCGCAGGCAGGGCGCGGCAGTCACCGTGCTTGCCTACGGCACGATGGTCTATGTCGCCCAGGCGGCAGCCGAGGAGACCGGCATCGATGCCGAGATCATCGATCTGAGGACACTGCTGCCGCTCGATCTCGAGACGATCGTCGCCTCGGTCAACAAGACGGGGCGCTGCGTCATCGTGCATGAGGCGACGCTGACATCGGGGTTCGGCGCCGAACTTTCGGCGCTGGTTCAGGAGAGCTGCTTCTACCATCTGGAAGCGCCTGTGGCGCGGGTCACCGGCTGGGACACGCCCTATCCGCATGCGCAGGAGTGGGACTATTTTCCCGGTCCTGCCCGGCTAGGCCGCGCGCTCGTCGAAACGGTGGAAGCCTGAAGGGGGAACGATGGGCGAATATGTCATCAAGCTGCCCGATGTCGGCGAAGGCGTAGCCGAGGCCGAGCTCGTCGAATGGCAGGTCAAGGTCGGCGACCTCGTGCGCGAGGATGCCGTGCTGGCCGCTGTCATGACCGACAAGGCGACGGTCGAAATTCCTTCGCCCGTCGATGGCGAAATCGTCTGGTTGGGCGCCGAGATCGGCGACACGGTGGCGATCGGCTCGCCGATTGTCAGGTTGAAGGTGGCGGGCGAGGGTAACGTCAGCGATGCTGCGTCGCAGGCCACTGAGGCGGGCGCCAAGAATACCCCCACCGGGCGCAGTACCCCCACCCCTAACCCCTCCCCACAAGGGGGAGGGGGACGCGTCACGGCCGCCAAAGCCGATGCCAAACCCATTTCGCCATCATCCAGAAAAGTTTCAACGCATGAGGGTGGAAGTGGGCCGGCGGAATCCCCCTCCCCCTTGTGGGGAGGGGTTAGGGGTGGGGGTACTGCGCCGGCTTTCGGGGGTATAGCCCCGGTCGGCGCGCCGCGCCCCGAGGGCGAAAAGCCACTGGCCTCGCCGGCCGTCCGCTTGAGGGCGAAAGAGGCCGGCATCGACCTTCGGCAGGTCCCGGGAACCGGCGCGGCCGGGCGCATCCGGCACGAGGATATCGAGGCTTTCCTGGCGCGCGGACCCCGGCTCGCCAAGGTTTCCGGCCTTGCCCGCAACGAGGCGGTCGAGGACATCAAGATAGTCGGGCTCAGGCGAAAGATCGCCGAGAAGATGACGCTGGCCAAGTCGCGCATCCCGCATATCACCTATGTCGAGGAGATCGACGTCACCGCGCTCGAGGATTTGCGCGCCGCGCTCAACAAGGAGAAGCGGCCGGGCGGGGACAGGCCGAAGCTGACGCTGCTGCCGTTCTTGATGCGGGCGATGGTCAAGGCAATCGCCGACCAGCCCAATGTCAACGCACTGTTCGACGACGAAGCCGGCATCGTCCACCAGCATGGCGGCGTCCATATCGGCATCGCCGCGCAGACGGCTTCCGGGCTGATGGTGCCGGTGGTCAAGCACGCCGAGACGCGCGACATCTGGGACTGTGCAGCCGAGGTTGTCAGGCTGGCCGAGGCGGCAAAGTCCGGCACGGCGACGCGCGACGAGCTCTCGGGCTCGACCATCACCATCACTTCGCTGGGCGCCATGGGCGGCGTGGCGACGACGCCGGTGATCAATCATCCGGAAGTGGCGATCGTCGGCGTCAACAAGATGATGGTGCGGCCGGTATGGGACGGCACCCAGTTCATCCCGCGCAAGATGATGAACCTGTCCTCCAGCTTCGACCACCGCGTCGTCGACGGCTGGGACGCGGCGGTGTTCATCCAGCGGATAAAGGCGCTGCTGGAAACGCCGGCGCTGATTTTTGTGGATTGAGGAGATGAACAGAGGATCGCAGGGGCGCGGGATGAGAGCAGTAGTGATCCTTCGCGCCCCCCTCTGCCCTACCGGGCATCTCCCCCTCAAGGGGGGAGATCGGCCGTCATCCCGCCTTTCGCCAATCTCCAGCCTTGCAGGACTAAGCCGAACGCGAAAGCTGCCAATCTCCCCCCTTGAGGGGGAGATGTCCGGCAGGACAGAGGGGGGCGCTGCCCCGCCGGCTCGTCGAACTAAGGTGCAATGATGAAGGAAATCTCCTGCAAGCTGCTGGTCATCGGCGCCGGTCCGGGCGGCTATGTCTGTGCCATCCGCGCCGGGCAGCTTGGCATCGACACGGTGATCGTCGAGGCAGGCAAACCGGGCGGCACTTGCCTCAATGTCGGCTGCATCCCGTCAAAGGCGCTGATCCATGCAGCCGAAGAGTTCGAAAAGCTCTCGCACATGGCCGGCGGCAAAAGTCCACTCGGCATAACGGTCGCGGCACCGTCGCTTGATCTCGCGGCGACCATTGCCTGGAAAGACGGCATCGTTAGCCGGCTGAACAACGGCGTCGCCGGCCTGCTGAAGAAAGCGGGAGTGAAGACGGTGCATGGCTGGGCGACATTTCGCGACGGCAAGACCGTTGCCGTCGAGACCGAGATCGGCATGCAGGTGATCCGCGCCGAAACGGTGGTGATAGCAACCGGCTCGGCGCCGGTCGAGCTGCCATCGCTGCCGTTCGGCGGTCCTGTCATTTCGTCGACCGAGGCGCTGGCGCTGAGCGAAGTTCCGGAGAGGCTGGCGGTGGTCGGCGGCGGCTATATCGGGCTGGAACTCGGCATCGCCTTTGCCAAGCTGGGCGCCAAGGTGACCGTGGTCGAGGCGTTGCCGCGCGTGCTGGCGCAATATGATGCGGAACTGACCCGGCCGGTGGTGAAGCGGCTGGCCGAACTCGACATCGAGGTGCTCGTGAACGCCAAGGCCAAGGGGCTGTCCACTAAGCGCGACGCGCTGCTGGTCGAGACGAATGGCGGCAAGAACGGCAAGATCGCTGCCGACAAGATGCTGGTCACGGTCGGTCGCAAGCCGGTGACCGAAGGCTGGGGGTTAGAGCAGATCGACCTCGACATGGCCGGATCCTTCATCCGCATCGACGACCAGTGCCGCAGCTCGATGCGCGGCATCTTTGCCATTGGCGACGTCACCGGCGAGCCGATGCTGGCGCATCGGGCCATGGCGCAAGGCGAAATGGTCGCCGAGATCGTTGCCGGCCACAAGCGCAGCTGGGACAGACGAGCGATCCCGGCTGTCTGTTTCACCGACCCGGAGCTGGTCACCGCAGGCCTGTCGCCGGAGGAGGCCAAGACCCGTGGCGAGATCAAGGTCGGACAGTTTCCCTTCACCGCCAATGGCCGGGCGATGACGAAGTTGGGCGAGGACGGATTCGTTCGGGTAGTGGCGCGGGCGGACAACCATCTGGTGCTTGGCATCCAGGCCGTCGGCCAGGGCGTGTCGGAGCTGTCCACTGCGTTTGGGCTGGCGCTGGAGATGGGCGCGACGCTGGAGGATATCGCCGGGACGATCCATGCCCATCCGACACAGGGCGAGGGTTTTCAGGAAGCGGCGCTGAAGGCGCTGGGGCACGCACTGCATATCTGAGGGCTCGCGCTCTCCCCCCTTGAGGGGGAGATGGCCGGCAGGCCAGAGGGGGTCGGTTCGACTGGATGCGACCTCCCTTGCGACAGATGGAGGTTGGCGCTCTACGCGAGGCGACCCCCTCTGTCGCCTTCGGCGACATCTCCCCCTCGAGGGGGGAGATTACGCAGCTCATCCTGCAAGCCGGCTAACCATCTCGTGCTGCGCATAGGCGCGGCCGAAGCGGTTGGCCAGGAACGCGTCGAGCGCGATGTCCTCCTGCTTGATGAAACCTCTGGCCGGCAAGGTGCCGTCGGCGAGCATGTCGAGCACGGCGCAGATGGCCGATGCGGTGGTGATCTGGATGGCGCTGCGCACCGTTTCGCCGTCGCGCCTGGCGTAGATCTTGTTGGCGTAGGTTTCCTGCAGCAGACGGCCGTTCTTGCGGCCGCTGACGGTGACGAAAACGATGACGACGTCCTGCAGCGTCGCCGGCAGGGCGCTTTCGAAAATGTCCTTCAGCACGTCGCGGCGGTGGCGCAGGCCGAGGTCGTTGAGCAGCGCCTTCATGATCGCGGCATGGCCGGGATAGCGGATGGTGCGGTAATTCAGCGTGCGCACTCTGCCCTTCAGCGTTTCGGCCAGCGTGCCCAGCCCGCCCGAGGTGTTGAACGCCTCATAGGTGACGCCGTCGAGCGAGAATTCTTCACGCTCCTCGAGCGGCGGCACTTCGATCAGCTCGCCTTCGACGATCGCCTCGCAAGGCTCGCAATATTCGTTGATGACGCCGTCGGTGCTCCAGGTCAGATTGTAGTTCAGCGCATTCGACGGGTACTGGGGCAGCGCGCCGACCCGCATGCGCACGCTTTCCAGCGTGTCGAAGCGGCTGGCGAGATCGTTGGCAACGATCGAGATGAAGCCCGGCGCCAAGCCGCATTGCGGGATGAAGGCGCTGCTGCCGGAACGAGCCAGTTCCTTGACCCGCCTGGTGCTGACGACGTCCTCGGTCAGATCGAGATAGTGCACGCCGGCGCTGGCCGCCGCCTCCGCGATGCGCGTGGTCAGATGGAAAGGCGCGGCGCTGAGCACCGCGAATTTGCCGGCCAAGGCCGCTTCGAGGGTGCCGGCGGCCTCGATGTCGAGTTCCAGCGTCTCGACCGTTTCAGACAGTTCGGCCGCGCCGAGCTGCGCCGCCGAGTGGTCGATGAGCGTGACATGGTAGTCGCCCGTGAAAGCCAGCATCTCGGCAATGGTCGAGCCGATCTTGCCGGCGCCGACGACGATGATTTCCTTCATGACCGGTCCCTCGCACCAATGCCAAATTCACGGTTAGAATCGCAGCTTGCCTGTCGAAAGGAAGCGTGAGATTGTACGAAACGCAGTCTCTCTTTGCGCAATGTGCCGGCAGGGTTCGTCTAAATGCTCAGCGATGCCGACCTGGCTCTGCTTTCCCTGCTGCGTATCAATGCGCGCGCCTCGACCGCCGAACTGGCGCGGCGGCTCGGCGTCTCACGAACCACGGTGCAAAGCCGGATCGAGCGGCTGGAACAGCGTGGCATCATCGCCGGCTACGGGGTCAGGCTGTCGCCGGATTACGAGCAGGGGCTGGTCAGGGCGCATGTCCTGCTCACCGTCACCCCCAAGCTTGCCGACAAGGTGGTGCGCAGCCTGCAGGCGTTGGCACCGGTTCGCACGCTGCACTCGGTCAGCGGCAATTTCGACATGATCGTCATCGTCGAGGCGCCTTCGATCAGGGATCTCGACACGCTTCTCGACCAGATCGGCGCCATGGACGGAGTCGAGCGCACGTCGTCGTCGATCATCCTGTCGACGCGGATCGACCGCTGAGCCGGCTGGTGTCGCGGGTCCAGACGCTGGCGGGACAGCGTCCCCCTCTGCCCTGCCGGGCATCTCCCCCTCCAGAGGGGAGATTGGATGTCACCGCGGCTTTCGCCAATCTCCAAGGTGGCTGAATGGATGCTATCGGCGAAGCTGCCGATCTCCCCACTAGAGGGGGAGATGCCAAGTGATCGCAAAGAGGGCAGGACAGAGGGGGGCGCGAAGGATCACCAAGGGCGGTGATCGTTCTGGCGTTACCGCAGCAAAGCGATATAGGCTTTCAAAATGTGGATCGATGGCGTGCAGCCGCCCCCTATCTCTCGCAGCATCGCGCGTTCACCCAAAGAACCTAGATAGGAGGCCTCCTTGCCCAAGCAGTGTTTTGGAAAATCCCATGTGCCGTTGTCGCCGGCGGTCAGGGCCGGCGATTTCGTCTATGTCTCAGGCCAGGTGCCGGTCGGCACAGACGGGCTGGTGGTCAAGGGCGGCATCGCCGAACAGACCGAGCAGGTGCTGTCGAACGTCAAGGCGGCACTGGCGCTGGCCGGCTGTACCCTCGACGACGTAGTCAAGACGACGGTCTGGCTCGAAGACGCCCGCGATTTCGGCATTTTCAACACCGTCTATGCCAGGCATTTCCCGAAAGACCCGCCGGCGCGCACGACAGTGGAGTCGCGGCTGATGATCGACATCAAGATCGAGGCCGAGGCCGTTGCCTACAGGCCGGCCTGACGGGAAAGTGGAGACAGGCGCGATGCAATTCGATCTCCTGATAAAAGGCGGCCGCCTCATCGATCCGGCATCCGGCCTCGACGCGCAGCGCGATCTGGCGATTGCCGACGGCCGTATCGCCGCGATCGACACCGAAATCCCCTTCGAACGTGCCGCCCGCGTCATCGATGCCACGGGCTCCATCGTCGCGCCCGGCCTGATCGACCTGCACAGCCATGTCTATTGGGGCGGCACGTCGCTCGGCGTCGATGCCGACCGGCTCGCCGCAAAGAGCGGCACCACCACCTTCATCGATGCCGGAAGTGCCGGCGCCGGCAATTTCCTCGGCTTTCGCTGCCACGTCATCGAGCGCTCGAAAGTCCGCATCCTGGCCTATGTCAACATTTCCTTTGCCGGCATATTCGGCTTCTCGCAGACCGTGGCGGTCGGCGAGTGTAGCGACCTCCGGCTCTGCGAACCGCGCGAGACGGTAGCGGCGGCTCGCGAGCACGCGGACGTGGTTGTCGGCGTCAAGGTCCGCTCGGGTCGCCATGCCGGCGGCACCAGCGGCATCGCGCCGGTCGATCTCGCGCTCGAAGCCGCCGACAAAGCCGGCCTGCCGCTGATGGCGCACATAGACGAGCCGCCGCCGGGCCGCTCGGAAGTGCTGCCGCGGCTGCGCAAGGGCGACATTCTCACCCACTGCTTCCGGCCGTTTCCCAACGCGCCGATCTTCGCCTCGGGGGCGGTGCGGCCAGATATGCGGCTGGCGCGCGAGCGCGGCGTCATCTTCGACATCGGCCACGGCATGGGCTCGTTCGATTTCGAAGTGGCGAAAGCGATGCTCAGCGAGGGGCTGGCGCCGGACGTGATCAGCAGCGACGTGCATCTCTACTGCGTCGACGGGCCGGCCTTCGACATCCTGGTCTGCATGTCGAAGCTGCTGGCGCTCGGCATGCCGCTGGTCGAGGTGCTGCGCGCCGCCACGCAGCGCCCTGCCGAAGCGATCGCCAGGCCCGATCTCGGCAGGCTTGCGGTGGGTGCGGTCGGCGACATCGCGGTGTTGCGGCTGCGTCCGGGCCGCTTCACCTTTGTCGATTCGGTCGGCGCCTCGCTGGTCGCCGAGCAAAGGCTGGTCTCGGACGGAATCGTGGTCGGCGGCAGCTGGTGGCCGAACGAGGCGGTGGACGATCTCGGCGAGACCGAACGCTTCGAAGCGCATGCGCACGACACGCATGTCGAGGTGGCGAGCCGGCATTTCGGGCGTGGCCACGATTGAGGGCTGTGCGGCTCTTCCTTCTCCCCTTGTGAGAGAAGGTGGATTGGCGCGCAGCGCCAAGACGGTTGAGGGGTGTTGGGAGGATCGCCGTCTTTGCCAAGCTGGAACACCCCTCATCCGACCGAGCTTCGCTCGGCCACCTTCTCCCACAAGGGGAGAAGGGAAGGGCCGCGCAGCCTACTTCCCCGGCGCTCCATAGACCGGCGTCGCAATGCCTTCCATGCGCGCCTTGATCTGCAGCGCGACGTACTTCGAATAGAAGCGCGACAGCGCCAGATTGCCGCCGTGGAACCACAGCGCTTCCTGTGCCGTCGGCTTCCACATGTTGCGCAATTCGCCTTGCCACGGCCCGGGATCGCCTTTCACGCCCGAGCCAATCCCCCAGCACGGGCCGACCTTGTCGGCGACTTCGCGCGAGACGATCGCCGCCACCGTTTCGTTCATCGACTGATAGCCGGTGCAGGCGATGATCGCGTCGGCCGTGAGTTCGGTGCCGTCGTCGAAGAGAATGCCTGTCGGCGTCAGCGACTTGATCCCGACGCCGCTGCGGATGCCGATCTCGCCGTCGATGATCAGATCGCAGGCGCCGACGTCGATATAGAAACCCGAGCCCGTGCGGTAGGCCTTCATCAGGAGCCCGGTCTCGTCGTCGCCGAAATCGATGGCGAAGCCGGCGCCGCGCAAGCGATCGTAGAAGGCCGCGTCGCGCGCCTTGATGATGTCGTAAAGCGCGCGCTGGCCTTGCGGCAGCAGCGCGAACGGCGTCGAGGCGACGATCATGTCGGCCTTCTCGGTGGTGATGCCGCGGGCCAGCGCCTTTTCCGAAAAGATCTCGAAACCGATCTCCATCAGCGTGTCCGACTTGACCACCGTCGTCGGCGAGCGCTGGACCATGGTCACCTCAGCGCCGCTCTCCCAGAGGTCGACGCTGACGTCATGGCCGGAACTTGCCGCGCCGATGACGGCGACCTTTTTGCCGCGGAATTTCTCGCCGCTGGAATACTGGCTGGAATGCAAGATTTCGCCGTCGAAGACCTCGGCGCCCGGCAGGTCGATGCGCCTGGGCGGGCCATAAGCACCGGTTGCAAAGACGATGTGCCTGGGCTTCAGCGTGATGCGCTCGCCGGCGCGATCGAGCTCGACCGTCCAGATTTTTTCGGCGTCGTCGTAGGACGCGCTGACGCATGTCGTGGAGGTCCAGTAGTTGAGCTCCATGACGCGCGTATACATTTCCAGCCAGTCGCCCATCTTGTCCTTGGGCGTGAACACCGGCCAGTTCTCGGGAAACGGGATGTAGGGCAGATGGTCGTACCAGACCGGGTCGTGCAGCACGAGCGAGCGATAGCGATTGCGCCAGGAATCGCCGGCCTGCGCATTCTTCTCAATGACGATGGCCGGCACGCCCAATTGCCTGAGCCGCGCCCCCAGCATGATGCCGCCGTGGCCGCCGCCGATAACCAGGCAGTAGGGCTGCTGGCTAACGCCGAGATCACGCGCCTCGCGGCGCCTCGCCTCCAGCCAGGTCTCGCGTTCCGGATCCGCCTTGTGGCGGACGCCCAGCGGCCGCGCCGGGCCCTTGCGCTCCTCCAACCCCTTGAGATCGCTCATCGCCGTAAACAGCGTCCGGCATTTGCCGTCCCTGAGGCGCATGATGCCATGGCCCCACGCCGATGACGTCTCGAAAGAAAACCAGGCCTCGATCGTGCCCTCGTCCGAAGTCGCTTCGCCGCTGAGCTGCCACTGGGCAGGCCTAGTCATTGCCAGCGTCGCCGCCAGCATGTCGCGGATCGCGGCGCGGCCTTCCATCGTCTTGATGTTCCAGGTGAAGGTCAGCAGATCGCGCCAGTAGCAGTCCTCGACGAACAAATTGGTTGCGGCCTCGACGTCGCCGGCCTCGAGCGCCCGGGCAAAGGAATCGAGCCAGGTGGCCGCCTGTTTCGTCGGTGCGATGTCGAGCATCTGTCTTCCCTAACTTCCAGTGACGTTTGCGCTGCCCTCATTCTTACCCTTTCCGGGTTCTTTGCGGGAGAGGGTGAGGGCAGCGCAAACAGTCCGGAAGCTAAGGGGCCAACGTAGGCCGAAGCGATCGCCGCTGCCGTCAGGCCCGCGCGCGGGCCTGATCCGAACCGCTATCCAGCCATGCAAGATCGTCCGGCGAAAGTGAAATGTCGAGCGCCTGGAGGCTGTCTTCCAATTCGTCGAGCGTGCGCGGCCCGATCAGCGGGACGGACGGAAAGGGCTGCGCCAGGACATAGGCGAGCGCGACGTGGATCGGGCTTTTGCCCAGCCGTCTGGCGAGCTCGATGGCGCGGTCGCGACGGCCGAAATTCCTCTCCGAATACCAGACCCGGACCAGCTCCTCATTGTCGCGCCGGTCGCGGCCGGCGCGGTCGGTGAAGAAGCCGCGGCCTTGGCTCGACCAGGCGAAATTCGGCATCTGCCGGGCGGCGAGCCAGGCCTTCCATTCGTCGCTGGAGGAGGTGACGCAGCCTGCCCAGATCGGCTCCAGCATTTCGGCCAGCGAGAAATTGTTGGAAAGCGCGCCGGGCTTCTGCTTGCCGGTGCGCTCGGCATAGGCAATCGCCTCATCCATGCGTTCCATCGTCCAGTTCGAGCCGCCGAACGGACCGCGAATGCGGCCGGCCTTGACCTCGCGGTCCATCGCATCGACGAATTCGTCGACCGGCACATCCGGATTGTCGCGGTGCATGAAATAGACGTCGATATGGTCGGTCTGCAGCCGTTCGAGCGACTGGGTGAGCTGCTTGCCGATGACGTCGGGATAGCAGAGCGGCGAGTGCGCGCCCTTGCCGATGACCACCGACTGCTCGCGCACGCCGCGGTTCTTCAGCCACTGGCCGAGCAGCGTCTCGGTATAGCCGGAACCGTAGACGAAGGCGGTGTCGAACAGATTGCCGCCGGCCTCGAAATAGGCATCGAGCAGGATGGCGCCTGACGAAAAGGTGCGGAAATCCTCGAAGCCGAGCGCCAGGCACGAGGCCGGCCGCGGCAGGCCAGGAATGCTGCGCTTGGGGATGGTGGTTCCGCCGGAGCGCAGCTTCCGTCCGGAGATCGTGTTGACGCGCTTTGCCGGTTTCTCGATGTCGTATTCGAGCCCGATTGCGGCCCGCCATTTGTCGAGCACGCGCAGATTGCCGAGACTGTCGGCCCAGCCCATGCCGGGCCAGGCGAACTCCTGCTTGCCGCCGAGAATGGCCTCGCCGGCGGCGTCGGCCTCAAATGCGTACAGCCAGCCGTCCTCCGTGACCTCGACCACCTCGGTGACACCCGGACGGATGATGCGGATTTCGCCGGTGCCGCCTTGCTGGCCGCCGGCATACCAGAAATCCGCCACCTCGATGCGGCCTTTGCTGCCGAGAATACGCAAGACATTGTCCTGAGCGAGCGAGATGCTGCAGGACACTTCCGCGACGATGCCGCCCGGAAAATGCAACAGCGCCGACGCCCATTCGTCGACGCCGGATTGGCCGAGATGCGCAGCGCCGACGACTTTGTCCGGCTCGGCGAAGGGCTTTCCCGCCGCGGCGCCGGCAATCAGCCGCGCCATCGAGACGGGATAACCGCCGACATCGAGAATGCCTCCGCCGGCGAGATCCTTGGCGTAGAGACGGTGCTCCGGCATGAAGCCCGGCATGGCGAAGCCGAAGCTGGATTTGATCATCTTGATGTCGCCGATCGCGCCGGCCCTGATCAGCTCGACCAGCTTGGCCGTCTGCGGATGCAGCCGGTACATGAAGGCTTCGCCGAGAAAGGTGCCGGCCTTGCGCGCGGCATGGATCATGGCGTCGGCTTCGAATGCGGTCAGGCCAAGCGGCTTTTCGCAAAGCACGTGCTTTCCGGCCTCGGCCGCCTTGATCGCCCATTCGGCATGGCTCGGATGCGGCGTCGAAATATAGATCGCGTCGACATCCGGATCGCCAACCAAAGCCTCGTAGCCGTCGAGGATGCGGGCGCCGGGGAAAGCTTCGGTGAGCCCCGCCTTGCCGGGATTGCGCGCCCCTAAGGCGACCAGTGTGCCGGTGCGCGAATGGGCGACGCCCCCGGCAAAAGCCCTGGCGATGTTGCCGGGCCCGAGAATGCCCCAGCGAACTTTTTCTGGTTTGGACGTCATGTCAAATCTCCGTGGGGTGGCCGCGAGCAATCGCGATCGGACAAAAGAAAGATGGGTTAGCGAATGCGTGCGCCGGTGGCGTCGAAGAGAAGCGAGCGGTCGGCTTTGATCGACACCACCAGGTCGTCGCCGTTCGCGCGATGCCGCGAGGCCTCGCGCTCGATGATCAGTTCCTCGCGTCCGCCCCCGGTACCGGAATTGGCATAGACATAGCTCACCGATCCCAAGTGCTCGGCGACGTCGGCCTTGAGGGTAAGGTCGCAATCGCCCTGGCCGGCGTCGAAGAAATGCTCCGGCCGCACGCCAAGCACGACATCGCCGCCTGTTGCAGGCAAGGCATCCGAAAGCGGCTTGCGCAGTCGCGCGCCGCGATGATTGACCAGTTCGACGACCGCCGCATCGTTGTCGGCCCCGACCATTTTTGCCGCCAGGAAGTTCATTTTCGGCGAGCCGACGAAGCCGGCAACGAAGCGGTTGGCGGGGTCGTCGTAGAGATCGAGCGGCGCGCCGATCTGCTCGATATTGCCGGCGTTGAGCACGACGATCCTGTCGGCCAGCGTCATCGCCTCGGTCTGGTCGTGCGTCACATAGACCATGGTAACGCCGAGTTCCTTATGAAGGCGCGATATCTCGACGCGCATCTGCACCCGGAGCTCGGCATCGAGATTGCTGAGCGGTTCGTCGAACAGGAACACTTGCGGCTCGCGCACGATGGCGCGGCCGATGGCGACGCGCTGGCGCTGGCCGCCCGACAATTGCCGCGGCCGCCGCTTCATCAGTTCGGCGATGCGCAGGATTTCGGAAGCCCGCTTCACCCGCCGCTCGGTATCTGCCTTGGGGTTGCCGGTCATTCTCAGGCCGAAGCTCAGATTCTGCTCGACCGTCATGTGCGGATAGAGCGCGTAGGACTGGAACACCATGGCGATGCCGCGATCGGCCGCCTCGACGTCGTTCACCACCTTGCCGCCAATGGCGATCTCGCCGTCGCTGATGTCCTCGAGCCCGGCGATCATCCGAAGCAGCGTGGACTTGCCGCAGCCGGAAGGGCCGACGAAGACGACGAATTCGCCGTCATCGATGTCGATATTGGCGCCGTGGACGATCTCGAAGACGCCGAAGCGCTTGATGACGTTTTTGAGTGTGACTGCCGCCATGCTGATCCTTACTTGATGGCGCCGGCGGCGATGCCGGCAACGAAATGGCGCTGCAGAAGCACGAACACGACGAGCATTGGCGCCGTCAGCATCACCGCGCCCGCCATGATGCCGCCCCAGGACACCTTGGTGAGACCGATCAGCGTGCCGAGCGCCACGGGCGCGGTCATTGCGCCCGGCTTGGAATTGATCAGCAGCGGCCAGAGATAGTTGTTCCAGGAGGCAAGGAAGAGGATGATGGCGAGCGCCGCCAGCATCGGCCGCGCCAGAGGCAGTGCGACGAACAGGAATATCCGCCATTCCTTGACGCCCTCGACCTTGGCGGCGTCGAACAGCTCGTGCGGCATCATCGAAAAACTCTGCCGCATGAAGAGCACGCCCAGCGAATTGAACAGCGGCGGCACGATCAGCGCCACCCAAGTGTTGGCGAGCTTGAAGTCGCGCCACCATGATGAATTGCGGGATCAGCACGACCGCATAGGGCAGCGTGATGGTGCCGAAGATGATGGCGACGACCATGCCCTTGCCGAAGAAGTTGTAACGCGCCAGCGCCCAGCCGGCCATCGAGGTCAGCATCACCGACAGGAAGGTATAGGTCACCGCCACCGAGACGGAGATGCCGATGGCGCCGATGAAATTGGTGCCGCGCTGCAGATTGCTGACATTGTCGAGGAAATTGCCATGCGGCAAAAGCTCGATGTCGGGGCTGAAGATGCCGTTGTCGGGCATCGTCGAAAAAACCACCATCATCCACAGCGGAAACAGCCAGACCAGCGCCAGCGGCGTCAGGAACAGATGCAGCGCGATGCTGCGTCCCAATCTGGCCTGGGAACGGCTGACTCTTGAGTGCGAGGTCATTTCGGTTCCCTCGTCAGCCATATCTGCACCAGCGAAATGGCAATCGCCAGCCCGGCCATGGTGTAGGCGACGGCCGAAGCGTAGCCGAAATTGAGCGACCGGAAGCCCTGGCGGTAAAGCAGCAGCCCGAGCGTTTCGGTGCCGCCGCCCGGCCCGCCGCGCTCGGTGATCAGGAAGGGCTCGGTGAACAGCTGCATGGTGCCGATGATCGACAGCACGGCGCAGAACACGATGATCGGCTTGAGCAGCGGCAGCGTGATGTAGAAGAACTGTTTGACCTTGCTGACCCGGTCCAGGGTCGCCGCCTCGTAGACATCCTCGGGAATCGACTGCAAGCCGGCGAGCAGGATGATGGCGTTGTAGCCGGCCCAGCGCCACGTCACCGCCATCATGATCACCGCCATCGCCGGGGTGACGTTGGTAAACCAGTCGACACTGGGCAGGCCGATGCTGTTCAGCAATTTGTTGATGATGCCGTAGTCGAGATTGAACATCAGCCGGAAAACCGCCGAATAGGCGACCTCGCCGACCACGACCGGCGCGAAGAAGGCAAAGCGGAACAGGCCACGGGCCTTGAGCAGCGGCGAATTCAAAAGCACCGCCATCACAATCGCCAGCGAAATCATCACCGGCACCTGGATGACAAGGATCAGCAATGTGTTCTTCAAGGCATTGAAGAAGGCCGGATCGCCGATCAGCCGGCCCCAGTTGAAGGTCGGCGCGAAGCGCCACGGCACGGTGCGCGTCGCCTGGAACGAGATCAGGAACGAATCGATGATCGGCCACAGCCAGAAGATCGAAAAAATCAGCAGATACGGCGCGAGGAAGCGATACGCCGTGGCGTTCTGGTAGCGCATCGTTTTCCTCCTTTCTGCTTTCAAGTTCTTGCCTTCTCCCCTTGTGGGAGAAGGTGGATCGGCGCGAAGCGCCGAGACGGATGAGGGGTGTTGGAAGGAATGCCGTCCGAGCCAAGCTGGAGCACCCCTCATCCGTCGCCTTCGGCGATCCCTTCTCCCACAAGGGGAGAAGGGGAGCCGCGCGCTCGGAGCCGCCTCGTCTAGATCACGACTTGACCGGCAGGCCGGTCGCCGCGGCGATCTGGCTTGCGGCATCGTCGAGCGCTGCCTTGGCGTCGGGATAGCCGCCGGCCAGATATTTGGTCTGCACCGCGCGGATGATAATTTCGGCGTCGCTCTGGAACGGCGTGCCGCGGCTGGGGACGACCTTGGGCAAGGTGCCGAGGATGTCCTTCCACACGGCCTGGCCACCCCAATAGGGCAGGCCTTCGGAGACATAAGGGTCGTTGAGCGCCGAGATCAGCGACGGCACCAGGCCGAAGCCTTTCAGCATGGTGATCTGGCCCTCATTCGTCGCAAGCGTGTATTTCAGATAGGCGTAGGCGGCTTCCTTGTTCTTCGACACCGAGGTGATGGCGAGCGAGGAGCCGCCGAGATTGGCGGCGCGCGGACCGTCGGCGGTCAGGCTCGGCATCAGATAGACGCCCCATTTGCCTGCCCCATCGGGCGATTCGGTGCGCACGGTGCCTTCATACCAGCCGCCATACATCTGCGTGGCGACCTTGCCGGCGGTGTTGTTGGTGATCTTGGTGCTCCAGTCGGCAGAGGAAATGATGCCGGCGTCCTTCATCTCCTTGATCTTGGTCATGGCATCGACGCATTTGGGCTGGTTGACCGTGATCGATTGCCCGTCGGCGGAGAAGTAGGCGCAACCCTGCTCGTTGGAGATCATGCGGAAGAATTCGGAATCGCCGTTGAAATCGGCGTTGGTCATCGTGACGCCGGGATTGGCGGCCTGGATTTTCTTGGCGGCGGCGATGAAATCGTCCCAGGTCTTGATCGAGGACGGATCGACGCCAGCCTTCTCATAGAAGTCGCGGCGGTAGAACATCGCCACTGGACCGGAATCCCAGGGCATCGCATAGGCCTTGTCGTCAACCTCGAGCTCGGTACGCTTGAAGTCGGGGAATTTTGCCTGGTCTTCCGCGGTGTAGCCGAGCGTATGCAGGTCGACGAAGCAATCCGGGAACTGGCTCCAGTAGTTTTCGGCTTCGCCGTTCTCGATCGTAACGATGTCAGGCAGCCCCTCGCCGCCGGCGGCACAGCCGGCGATCGATTTGTCGTAGGTCGGCTGGTTGCCAAGGTCCTCGACCGTCACCTTGATGTCGGGATACTGCTTGTTGAAGCCCGCTATGGTGGCCTTCAGCGACGAAGCGGCGATATTCCAGCTCCAGATCGTGATTTCACCGGACTGCGCAAAGGCCGGGCTGGAGCCCAAGGCAAGCGCGAGCGCGGCGCAGGTCAATTTTATGCGCATTGAAATCCTCCCATTTCAGTTGCTCTCTGTTTGCGAGCGTGGCTAGACTAGGCCTCGGGAAAGCCTTGTCCGCGACAAAGGGAATAAGAAATGAGCGGAAAGTAAGATGCCGGAAAGGCCGTTTTACCAGCCTGGCGCCAGCAGCGTGGAGGGCCTGCCGCTGCTGCTGCAGATGTTCCACACCCAGCCCCTGGTGATGCTCAAGCCGCATTGGCACGCCCAGGTCGAGGTGAATTTCATCGTGCGCGGCGCCGTGCATTACCGCATGGACGGGCACGGGCTTTCGCTTTCTGCGGGCGAGATGTGCCTGTTCTGGGGCGGCCTGCCGCACCAGATGGACGAAGCCTCCGACGATGCCATCTACGCCGGCGCGCATCTGCCGCTGGTGCATTTCTTCCGGCTGCATTTGCCCGTCGAGGTCCGCAACAGACTGATGACCGGGGCGACGCTGGTGACCGACGCCACCGACCGGTCGGACGACCACAATTTCGAGCGCTGGAACCGCTATGCCCGCTCCGGCGACCCGGTCAAGGCCGAGCATGCCGTCAACGAGCTTTTGCTGCGGCTGGAGCGGGTGCGCTTCGAGCCTTACCGGCTGGTGCCCGAAACCCCGGTCGAACAGGAGATAGGCACTCCCTTCGATCAGCAATCGCTGCGCAATGTCGGGCGCATGTGCGACTTCATCGCCGAGAATTTCCTCTACGAGATCGATTGCGTCGACATCGCCGCGGCGGCCGATATCCATCCCAAATACGCCATGAGCATCTTCAAGAAATCGACCGGCATGACGCTCAATGAATATGTGAATCTGCTGCGCCTCAGCTACGCTCAGGCGCTGCTGATGCATCAGGATGCCAATGTGCTGCGCGTCGCCATGGAATCGGGCTTCGGCTCGCTCAGTGCCTTCAACAAGTCGTTCCGCAAGCTTTCCGGCATGTCGCCGTCGGATTTCCGCCGGGGCGTGGCCGGCGCCAGATAACGGCTGGATTCAGCCGATAATATCCAGGCGCCTCGGCAGGCGGTTCATCGGTGACGGACCGTTGGCGGTGATCAGGAACTGGTCCTCGAGATTGAAGCTGGCGAGACCGTCGATGTAGAGCGGGATCTCGAATGCCAGCACCATGCCGGCCTCGATCATGACATTGCTGTCGGCCGAGATGAACGGCCATTGCTCGGAAAACACGGAATGGCCGACGCTGTGGCCGAAATGGCCGCGGCGATAGGAACGCAGGCCCTGGCGCGCCAGGCTTTCGCTGGCGGCGCGATGCACGGCGGCTAACGGCTTTCCGGGCACAAGCGCGGCAAGCCCGTCGGCGAAGGTGCGTTCGGCTATCGCATGCAATTCGGCCTGTTCGGGCGACGGCGGCCCGAAGGTGAAATTCCGCGACATATCCGAGGCATAGCCGTTCACGCTGCACACCATGTCGGCCTTCAGCGGATCGCCGGCGGCGGCGACGGCGTCGGCGCCTTTTGGGCGAGCGCCCAGCGTGACGTATTCCGCCGTCGAGATTTGCTGCGACGACCCGGCGGCTGCATCCGCGACGCCTTGCCGGTAAAGCGCGACCAGCTCAGACTGACGCATGCCGGTCGTCGCATGCTGCTGCAGCCGCGACAGGCCGGCTTCCGACAGGGCGATGCCCTGCTGCAGAAGGTCGATCTCGCTCTGCGATTTGATTGCCCGCAGCCTGTCGAGAACCGGCGAGCCGTTGACCAGGGCAGTGCCCGGCAATATCGCCTGCATCGCGGAAAAATCGCTGGCCGAGACGAAATCCAGCTCGATGCCGAGCGTCGCACGCTCCAGCCCGAATTCTGCGAGGATCGTTTTCAGCTCGCGGACGGAGCGGGCAAGCTCGAAGGTCGCCGGACGTGAAAAACCGGGGGCGCGGCCAACCAAGCCGGCCTCGATGCGCTGCGCAACAGGCCGGTCGGCCGTCGCCGGCTCGAGCGACGCCGATTCGATCCAGATCGCATGCGTGCGCAGCACGGCGCCGGCCATCGCCGCCCGGAGCTGGGCAGCCTGGAAATCCGCCACCACGACGCCGATCGGCAGGTCGCCTCGCTTGGGAATAACGACGAAACCGGCGCCGGCCCGCCGGAACAGGCCGGCCGGGCCGATCCAGGCACCGGTGGCATATTGGAACGCCTCGGGCTCGCAAAGCACCAGCGCCTCGATGCCGGCGCGCTGCATCAGGTCAGTTGCGCGCTCGCGGTCGACAAAGCCGGTCATGGGATCTCCTCGAATGCACTCGAATCCGACGCCGATGCGGCGGCGTTTGACCTTAGCGTAGCTTCAGTGCCGCCGTGGAGCAGCTTTTTTCTGGAAGCGCTGTTCACCTTGAGAGTTCGTCGTCTGGAAACGAAAAAAGCCGCGGCGAACCACGGCTTTCAACGCGACAAGTGGTCTGTTTCGAATGCTTACTCGGTTTCGTCAGAGGTGTCGTCGGCAGTGTCTGCCGCGTCTTTCGCGGCCTTTCTATCCAGCGCTGCCTGCAAGGCCAGCGTAGCCTGCGGTGAGGCCGGTGTCGTGGCAACGACCGCCATTGCATGAGCAACGCCGGTCGTCGACTTGTCCTTGGCCGCGGCGGAAGTGGCGGCTCCGTGTCCCTGCGAGCCGGCCCCGGCCGAGTTTCCGCCGTTGCCGTTGCTGCCGCCATTGCCGTTGCCATTGCCATTGCCCCCGGGAGCAGCGAGTACCGGAGATGCGACAAGGGTGAGAGCGGCTACAGTCGCGAATAGACAGGTGCGCGTTTTCATAGTTCCTCCTTCGAGTCGCCCTCCCGCCAGGATGGGTTCCAGATGAAAAACGTCAGGACTTTCGAATCCGAAAGTCGGCTGTTACCTAGCTTTGTTCAAATACAGTATTCTACAAGACGGACCTTGGTCCGAAATCGATACGCAAAAGTCCTGGATTTTATCGACAGCGTACTTCGGACGACCGCAGCGGCGGGATTTTTGCTGCCGGCAGATCCGGCGCCGCTACAGCGCAGTGTGCGTCGGCTGACATGAGGCTAGGGTCGAGGAAACCTAGCTGCTCGGCTATCGGTGACTGAGGAACATTCCACATTTCGTGAAGTTGGGAGCGCAGGCGTGCTTTTGAGGTGCCAAAATGTTTGATGCCGGCGGGCTTTTGGGAGGAAGCCATGACCCGCGTCACGCCTGCATTTCGTGTTTCGTGCCGCCGCGAATTGCAGTTTGGCCTGGGAGCAACGCTCGCTTCGGCCACCGGGCTTGCCCCGGTTTCCCGCGCCTATGCGCAGGATGAGGTCAAAGACGAAGACATTTTTTTCCGGTTCGCCCTCAATCTCGAATATATATGGAAGCCGAATATTACCTGCGCGGTACAACCGGAAAAGGGATCGAAGACTCGGATGCCGGCCCGAAGGCCGGCGCTGTCGTTGGCGGCAAACAGGTCAGCTTTGACAAGCCTGCAATCGGCGAGTTCATGCGCCCATGGCGTCCAAAAAGCTAGTGAGTTCAATTGGCTCGCCCGAAAAGAGTCGAACTCCTGACCCCCAGATTCTGGTCTGAGAAGTCAAGATCTAGGCGGTTCGAACGTGTCCCCTACTCCGTCAACGCTCCGGCTTCCCACCGCCAAGGCACATCATGGTTTAGGAGCTTGGCTTAGACGCTCGGAGTGAAGTACCCAGCCCATACCTTATTCCATTCTGGAGTTTCCACGTTTTTCGCAGCGGTCAAGGCCGCCGAGAATCCGAGATGGTCAATACCAGTGAAATGATGCAGGTTCTTCTGGACCACGTGGCAAGCAGGCCGCTGAGCAGACGTAGCTTCCTGGTTTCAGCATATGGACCCTCTTTGTAATACGAATTGAAAATTGCGCCCTCATGTTTCAGAACAGGTCGGTAGACCCGCGAGGATGGTTTCGAATCCTGCGGGTCGCTCACGGTCCTCAAGGCGAGAATTCTAAGAGACGTTCAACAATGACCCAGCACGCAGAAAACGCTCGAATTCTCATGTACAGCCACGACACGTTCGGGCTCGGCCATTTGCAGCGCTGCCGGACTATCGCGCATTCGCTGGTCGAGGATTTCCGCGGACTTCAGGTGCTTATCATTTCGGGTGCGACTATCGCTGGCGCCTTCGACTACCGCGCCCGTGTCGACTTCGTGAAGATCCCCAGCGTCATCAAGCTGCGCAACGGCGAATACACCTCGCTGGAAAAGGACATCGATCTGCATGAGACGCTAAGGATGCGCCAGTCGATCATCCGCCATACAGCTGAGACCTTCCGGCCGGATATCTTCATCGTCGACAAGGAACCGCTCGGCCTGCGCGGTGAGATTGAGGACACGCTGTCCTACCTCAAGACGCGGGGCACCACGCTGGTGCTTGGCCTGCGCGAGGTGATGGATGCGCCGCATCTGCTCGAAGCAGAGTGGGCACGCAGAGACGTGATGCGCAAGATAGGCGTCTTCTACGACAAGGTCTGGGCCTATGGTCCGCCGGATTTCTACGATCCGTTGACCGGCTTGGATGTGCCCCCGGCTGTCAGGGCAAAGATGAGGTTCGTCGGTTTCCTGCAACGGAGCCTGCAGCGGAACGAGTTGCCCGGCCACCGGCCTGAGGGCGACTATATCCTCGTTACTACCGGTGGCGGCGGTGACGGCGCCGATCTGATCCACGACGTCATCGATGCCTATCAGCAGGATCCGCAATTGCAGCATAGAGCCCTGATCGTGCTTGGGCCTTACATGCCGGCGCGCAAGCGCAACAAGCTGCTCAAGAAGGGGTCCAAGATACCCTACATCAAGATCATCGAGTTCGACAACCGCATGGAAGACCTGATTGCCGGCGCCAAGGCGGTAGTGGCGATGGGCGGCTACAACACCTATTGCGAGATACTGTCTTTCGACAAGCCGGCGCTGATCGTGCCGCGCGTCGAGCCCCGCCGGGAACAACTGATTCGCGCACGGCGCGCAGCCGAACTCGGCCTCATCGAGATGCTTTTGCCGGAAGAAGCCGAGGATTCCCGGCGGTTTGCTGATGCACTGAAGGTGCTGCCGGACCGGCCCCGCCCATCGCAGAGCAATCCGCATCTGACGCTGGAAGGGCTGCCTCATATTTCCGAAATCGTCGCGGAACTGCTCGACCGGCGAGCCGGCCATCACCTTTCGGTCATTGAAGGAATGACCTGAGTTGCAACATCGCAAGATCGTCGTGGTTCTGAAGGGTTATCCGCGGCTGTCCGAAACCTTCATCGCGCAGGAACTGCTCGGTCTTGAGCGTGCGGGGTTCGACCTGATACTCGTCGCGCTCAGGCGGCCGACCGACGAAAAACGCCACCCCGTGCATGACGAGATCAAAGCGCCCGTCCATTATCTGCCGGAATATCTGCATGAAGAGCCGCTGCGCGTGCTTCGCTCGCTGTTTGCCTGTCTGCTGCGTCCGGGCTTCTGGCGCGCGTTCGGATCGCTGGCTGCCGATATGCCCCGCGACTTTACGCGCAATCGCGCGCGCCGCTTCGGGCAAGCGCTCGTGCTGGCGGCCGAATGGCCGGAAAACGCGGGCTGGCTGCATGCACATTTCGCGCACACGCCTGCATCGGTGACGCGCTATGCCAGCCAGCTTCGTGGCCTGCCCTGGACCTGCTCGGCCCATGCCAAGGACATCTGGACTTCGGCGGACTGGGATCTGGCCGGCAAGCTTTCCTCGGCGCGCTGGACGGTCACTTGCACGAAAACCGGCTTCGATCGTCTGAAAAAACTCGCTAACGGCAACTCGTCTGTGCATCTGAGCTATCATGGGCTCGACCTTGATCGCTTCGGCAGTTTCGGCGAGGCGCGAAAGCAGCATGACGGCTCGGCTCCGGACGAACCGGTTGTCGTTCTGAGTGTCGGGCGCGCCGTTGAAAAGAAAGGTTACGATACGTTGCTGGAGGCCCTTGCCCTGTTGCCCGGCGATTTGGCGTGGCGTTTCGAGCATATCGGCGGCGGCGAAGAACTGGAACGGTGCAAGGCGCTGGCGCAAAAGCTCGGCCTGGATGGTCGCGTCTCTTGGAAAGGCGCGCTTGCGCAGGAGGAGGTGCTTGAGCACTACCGCCGTGCCGACATCTTCGCCCTGGCCTGCAGGATCACCGCAACTGGCGACCGCGACGGTCTGCCGAACGTTCTGGTGGAGGCGGCTAGCCAGCGGCTTGCCTGCGTGTCGACCGATATTTCCGGCGTGCCGGAGCTTTTATCGCCGGATGAAACGGGGTTGCTGGTTCCGACGGAAGACCCGATTGCCCTGGCACAGGCGCTGGAGCGCCTGATCCGTGATCCCGTGCTCCGCGACCGCCTCGGCGACGCCGCAGAGCGGCGCGTGCGCGGCAATTTCGATCATATGGCAAGCATTGGACAGCTCAAGGAACTGTTCGAGCGGGAGTGGCGGGCCGCCGAATGAAGCGGCTGCGCGCTTTCTTCTATGTCCAGCACCTGCTCGGCATCGGCCATCTCGCGCGCGCCAGCCGCATTGCGGCGGCTCTGGTCGATGACGGGTTTGACGTTACCGTCGTGACCGGCGGAGCGCCGATCGCCGGGTTTCCGGGACTGGGTGTACAATCTGTAACTCTGCCACCTGTCACCTCCGGTGATGAAGGATTTTCGGGACTTGTCGACCTGCAAGGCAACCCGATCGACGATGATTTCAAGAAATGGCGTTCAGAGATGCTGCTGCAGGCATTCCGGGATTGCAGGCCTGATATCGTCATTGTCGAGGCGTTTCCATTTGGACGCCGGCAGATGCGTTTCGAACTCTTGCCGCTGATCGAGGCCATCGACGCGACGTCGCCCAGACCGCTACTGGCGACGTCCGTCCGTGATATCCTCCAGGAGCGCGTCAAGCTGGGCCGAAACGAGGAAACGGTCGATCTCATCAACAGGCATTTCGATCTTGTTATGGTCCACGGCGATCCGGCTTTCGCAACCATCGACAAGACATTTCCACTGGCTGGGGCGATCAGGGCCGAGGTCACCTACACGGGGCTCGTTGCCGCGCCGCCATCGCCCGCGGGCTCCGAGCGCTTCGACGTTCTGGTGTCAGTTGGCGGCGGGGCTGCCGGAAAGAGCCTTGTCAGATCCACCATCGCAGCGGCGCGGAATGCCAACAACGCTTGGAAATGGTGTTTGATCACCGGCCCAAACCTGCCGAAAGACGAGTTTGACGCGATCGCACGCGATGCCACGCCGGGCCTGTCCATCTTCCGGTTCCGCGAGGATTTCGCCAGCCTGCTGACCGGCGCCCGCCTGTCAGTCTCGCAGGCGGGTTACAACACGGTCTGCGATGTCCTGCGCGCGGGCTGTCGCTCCCTGCTCGTCCCATTTGCAGCCGGCGGGGAAACCGAACAGACGGTTCGCGCCCTGATGCTCGAAGAACTCGGTCTTGCAACGGTGCTGATGGAAAAGGACCTGACGCCTGAAGGTTTGGCGCAAGCGGTCGAACAAGCGCTTGTGGAACCGACGCCATCTGCGCATCGTCTCGATCTGGAAGGCGCGCGTCGCTCCGCGCAAATCCTGCGCGAGCGACATCGAACATGGTCCCTAAACGTGGGGCCCGGTTTCGGAAAAGTTCATGATTAAACAGACGATAGATCCTAGAGCGGTTCATCGTTTCACGCAGAACCGCTCTGTCTCTTTGTTTTGACGCAATTCCGGACGGAAAGCCGTTTGCTTTCCTGCAAATGCCCTAACGCGCGTCGCGTCTGGTGAGATTCGTGCGACGCGCTTCAAGTCCTGTTTTTATGCGTGTCGTTGTCCCAAAACCGCTACGCGCTTTTGGGCGAAATGCATTAAACAGTTCCAATCAGCATGAAGCGCGTATAATTTTTTGTCGGCAGTTCGCCGGAGAACCGCACCTCCCGTAGCGCCGCCATTTCCTCGAAGGCTGCAAGCGAAGCCACGCAGTTGATGTGCGTCGGCTCGCTGAAATAATCGTTCGATTGCAGCAGTACATTCGTGCCCGGCGGAAGCAGAGCAAGCCAGGCCCGCAGATCGGCTATGTGTTCGCAGCTCGTATTGACTATCAGATCGGGCCGCCCGGCCGCATAGTCGAGTGCGTACATATCTGCCGTCAGCGCCCGGAACCGGTCGCCGGCTTCCCGGTTGAGGGTCCGGGCGACCGGCGCGACTTCGGGATCGATGTCGATGCTATCGACCGCCGCGATGTCGAAGCGGGCATCGTTGAAAAGCATTGCCGGCAATACGCCGTACCATCCACCCAGAACCCATATGCGCCCGAAGCGGCCGCCGCCGCTTTCGAACAGCCTGTCGAGCGCCCACATCTTGCAGGCGACCTGCTTGTGGTTGAAGGCGTTGGCGATATCGGCCTTCGGATGCTTGGCGACGACGCGCGCCAGCCCTGCCACGAGAGGGCAGTTGACATAAGCAGCAATTCCCCGCGTGAGGTCCAAGGCTTGCTCGTGCCAGTCCATGGCATTGCGTGGTTGCGTGACATCCATCATAATTCGTCTTGTATGTTGGGATTTTGGGCGACACAACGCAATCTTGCCTCCCGCAAGACTGTTTGATTCCGCGGACGTGATCATGCTGCAAGCCGCTTGGCTATTGCCCGGTGCCGGAGAGAGCCTGTTGCATCTGTCCGGATCATCGGCGTCCATCCGCCAGCACCAGCCGCGCAGCTGCGGCCTCGTGCTGCTCGGCTGTTCGCCAAAGCCCTACGAAAGCCGCGGACCGTTTGGCCAGCTGCTTTCTTCGCCGATCAACAATGCCCATGTCGTTGCCATCGACCATGCGCCGGAACTGGATCGCGCCGCCTCGCAGGTTCCTTGCATCGTTGAGCGCAGGACAATGTCCGTGCACAGCAGCTTCGAGCTTGTCGATAGCGATGAAGAAATTGCCGATACGCCATTCGCCAGCAGGTGCTTTTACATCCTGCATCCTTCCAACTGAAGGGTCCACAGTCGCATATGGAAGCCAGCCTAGCCCGCTATATCTGGACGCACACCAAGAAGCAGCAGCTCTGGATATTGATGATCGTCGTGCTTTCGATGATCCCGTATTTCATGTCCTTCGACCTGCCGAAGCTGATCGTCAACGGACCGATCCAAGGTCGCGGCTTCGAGCAACCGGGCGCGACCCAGCCATTCATGAGGCTACACTACAACCTGCCGTTCATTGGAGAGGTCCAGTTCTTCTCCGGTTTTCAGCTCGACCGCGAGGAGACCCTGTTTGCCCTGAGCCTTGTGTTCCTCTTGCTAGTCGTCATCAACGGCCTGTTCAAATTCTACATCAACACCTACAAGGGCCGCCTCGGCGAACGCATGCTGCGGCGTATCCGCTTCGATCTGGTCGACCGTGTGCTGCGTTTTCCGCCGGTTTACTTCAAGCGGGTGAAATCCGCCGAAGTGGCGACCATGGTGAAGGACGAGGTGGAGCCGCTGGGCGGCTTCATCGGCGACGCCTTCCTGCAGCCGGTACTGCTCGGCGGCCAAGCGCTGACGGCCATGCTGTTCATCATGATCCAGAACGTCTGGCTCGGAATGATAGCGGTCGTGATCGTGGCGATCCAGATCGTGCTCATCCCGCGAATGCGGCGGCGGCTGATCGTGCTCGGGCGCCAACGGCAGTTGACGGCGCGCGCGCTTTCGGGCCGGGTTGGCGAAATCGTCGACGGCATCGGCGCGGTTCACGTCCACGATACATCAAACTACGAGCGCGCCGACATAGCTGCCCGGCTCGGGCTCATCTTCAAGATCCGCTTCGATCTTTACCAATGGAAATTCATGGTGAAGTTCCTCAACAATTTTCTCGCGCAGCTCACGCCCTTTCTGTTCTACATGATCGGCGGGTATCTGGTCCTCCAGGGGCGGCTGGACGTCGGCCAGCTCGTGGCCGTGATCGGCGCCTACAAGGACCTGCCCGGACCGATGAAGGAACTGATCGACTGGGATCAGGATCGGCAGGATGTCCAGGTCAAATATCAACAGGTCGTTGAACAGTTCACCGTTGAAGGTCTCATCGCGCCGAAAATCGGGGCATTGACGATCGACGATCCCGATCCGATGACCAAGCCGCTGTCGGCGATCAATCTGTCCATAGCAGACGATGGCGGTGCAATGCTCCTCAACCGTATCTCCCTCCAGGTCAAGCCGGGTGAGACGGTGGCACTGGTCAGTACCGCAACAGGTGGAGCGGAGGCGCTTGCAGAAGCCTTCGCGCGGCTGAACTGGCCGGACAGCGGAAGGGTCGCTTCGGGCACCGACGACCTGCTTGAACTTCCCGAAGCAATAACCGGCCGGCGCATGTCGTATGCCTCGTCGGATGTTTTCCTGTTCCAGGCAAGCCTCCGCGACAACCTGCTCTACGGGTTGAAGCATGCGCCGCTGACATCGGTGCCTTATGACGGTGCTGCGGCAGATCAGCACCGCTGGAACATTCACGAGGCGCGCCGGTCGGGCAATCCGGATCTTGATATCCACAGCGACTGGATCAACTATGCTTCCGCTGGCGCTACCGGCCCGCACGACCTCTTTGAAGCCGTGCGCCGGGTGCTCGACGCGGTTGTTCTGTCGCGTGACATTCTGGATCTCGGCTTGCGCTCTTCGGCCGACCTCACGCGTCACACGGAGCTTGCCAGGCGGATCGTCGAACTGCGTGCGGCGCTGCGGACCCGGCTGGAACAAGAGGGGCTGAGCGGACTGGTGGTTCCTTTCGAACCGGGCGCCTACAACAAGGAAGCAACGATCGGCCAAAACCTGCTCTTCGGCGCTGCCGCCGGCCCCGAACTGGCCGACAGGGCCCTGGCGGCCAATCCCTATTTTGCTTCCGTGCTGAGGCAAGCCGGCCTCGACCGCACGCTCTACGAAATGGGCTTGGAGATCGCCAAACAGGCGATCGAGCTGTTTGCCGACCTGCCGCCCGATCACCAGTTCTTCCAGCAGCTCGCCTTCATGAGCGCGGAGGAGATACCCGCCTACGAAACCTTGCTGCAACGGCTCAAGAACCGTCCCTACGAGGCGGTTTCGGAGAACGATCGCGCCATGATCGTCACCTTGAGCTTTGCCTACATCGAGCCCCGGCACCGCTTCGGCCTGCTGAGCGACGAGCTGATGAGCAAGATCGTCGCTGCACGCAACCGGTTCTATGAAGACCTGCCGCCCGAGCTGCACAATGCGGTCGAACGGTATGATCCTGCCAAATACATTGCCGCGGCCACCGTCATGGATAATGTCTTGTTCGGGCGTGTGGGCAACAATCATCCCGACGCGCCCGACCGCATACGCTCCATCGTCTATGACATTCTTGACGAACTGGGGCTTTATGGCGAACTTCTGGATGTCGGCCTGGACTTCAACGTCGGCTCCGGCGGCAGGCGGCTGACCGGTGGACAGCGACAGAAGCTCGATGTTGCCCGGGCCTTGCTCAAGCGTCCCGATTTTCTCATTCTCAACCGGCCGCTGTCGGCGCTCGACCAGCGCATGCAGGATAAGGTGCTGCGAAATGTGCTCGGGGAAGCCAGGCGCGACGGCCATTCGCCGGCAATTGTGTGGGTCGTGACGAATCCGGCAATGGCGATGATGTTCGATCGCGTTATCGTCTTCGACTCGGGTCAATTGGCGGAAGACGGAACACACGAGACACTTTTGGCAGGGAACGGTATCTTCAAGGAACTGTTGTCATAGAGCAACGGACATTCAGATGGGATCATTCTGCCGGTGCACGACATCGGGCTCGCCACCTTTCGCGTGGTTTGTCTCGCCATCCCGGAAAGAGAATTGATTCCATCTGGGCGTGCTCTAGTCTGGCAAACGCGAATTTTGGAAGGTTTGCGACAATGCTGCTCAAGGATGAAGTTGGAATGCTGCAACGCGTTCCCTTGTTCTCTGCCATCGAGCCGACAAAGCTCAAGCTGCTTGCGTTCACATCCGATCGTGTGAGCTACAGCGCCGGCCAGATCCTTTTCCGGCAGGGCGACGAGGGAGACGCCGCCTATGTCATCCTTTCAGGCAGAGCGGATATTCTTGTCGATTCCGACAGCGGACCGATAAAAGTTGCAGAACTGGAGCCAAATTCGATCGTTGGCGAGATCGCCATATTGTGCAACAGCTCCCGCACTGCCACCGTCAGAGCGGCAAGTCCGCTGGAAGCCCTGAGAATCCGCAAGGATCATTTCCTGAGACTTATGAGGGAGTTCCCGGAAATGACCATCGAGATATTGCGGGTTCTTGCCGATCGCCTAAGCCATACGACCGCGGATCTGATCGACGCACGAAGCGCCAAATAACGAAGGACGTGCGCTCGATCCTCGCCGTCGTGACGGCACTGTCCTCTCGCTGAGAAGATCACCCGGAGAAAGCCTGTCTCGCCTAGCGGCAGTTGTTTAGATATGATGGGCGAAGGGGTAGCATGGACGACAACGTTTTCCTGGTCAGGTTTTGGGGTGTCCGCGGCAGCATTTCGGTATCAGGGCCAGAGTTCTCTCGCTATGGTGGCAACTCAATCTGCGTCGAGATGCGATGCGGTAAGCATACGCTTCTGTTCGACGCAGGCTCTGGCCTAAGGCCAGCCGGCGCGGCGCTTCAGGCGTTGGGCGTGACCGATTTCGACCTGCTTTTCACCCATTGCCATTACGATCACATCATCGGGCTGCCGTCTTTTGCGCCGATCTATGACCGGGGCGCCCAGGTTACGCTTTGGTCCGGGCATCTTGCAGGACACATGACGACCCGGCAGATGGTCGATGAGTTCATGCGGCCGCCGTGGTTTCCGGTGAAACTGGAGGCCTGCAAGGCAAGCCTCGACTATCGCGATTTTGTATCCGGAGACGTGCTTCGCCCGCGCGAAGGGGTGGTGGTCCGAACCGGCAGTCTTATGCATCCGGGCGGCTGCATAGGCTACCGGGTCGAATGGGGTGGCGGCGTCGTGGCGGTGATCACAGACACTGAGCATGAGCCGGACAAACTCGATCAGGCGGTGCTCGGCCTGATCGAAGATGCCGACCTCGTCATCTACGATTGCACCTACACCGAGGAGGAAATGGAACGCCGCCGCGGTTACGGGCACTCGACGTGGCAACAGGGCGTCAAACTCTGTGAGGCGGCCGGTGCGCGGAGGCTTGCGCTGTTTCACCACGATCCGACACGCACCGACAAGGAACTGGACAAGATCCAGAAACTGGCCAAGGACAGGTTTACCGGCGCTTTTGCCGCGCGGGATGGCCAGACGCTCAACATTCCGGTCTCATTGCGCAAAAAGCACTGAGCTATTTTCCTCTATCTCTTTGTTTTGACGCAATTCCGGACGGAAACCGTTCACACTTTTCCTGGAATTGTTCTACCGGCGCTGCGCCCGATCAATGTCCTGATCGGAAGCCATGCGCAGGCTTCAGTCTGTGCGGTGACTGTGAACAGCCGTTCGAGGAAGAGCCAGGCCGATTCATCATGTACGAGATGGTGGGTGAGCAGGCCCACCGGTTCGCCCCCATCGAATGCATGCTGCAATTGCGCGATGATAGCCTGAACCAATAGGCCATGATCGCGGCAGCCGCGCGTGCCATGCCAATCCATGATGTCGACATTGCTGTTGATGACCGCAAGTGACGCCGGCCTTGGCGGTCCATAGACCGACAATGCCGAAAATCCTATCGATCCAAGGTCGGATACGAAGCCGGCGTCGATCCTGTTCCAGGGTGGCACCAGCATCGGAACGGCACGTGCGCCGTGCAGGCCGGTTACGTGCGCCAGCCCGCGAGCCAGATCATCGAGCACCGCCTCGCGTGGTCGATGCGCGCCGAGCTCCTGCTTCTTCTGGCCCTCGGGCGCATGATTTCGGTGCGCCCAGCCATGGATGGCGACCGTGGCATGCGGCGCCTCGTCAAGCCGAACGACAAGCTTCTCGTCAGTCACGGCGGGAATGACGGCCAGAGTCACCGGAACCGCGAATTCACCGGTGAGGTCGAGCAACCGATCAAGCGCAGGCGTCGGATCCACGGCGTCATCGTCGCGCAGCCAGAACTCTGCCTTACGATCCGCCCGTTGCCGGCTCGCCAGTTCCTCCACCAAGGGTTGCCAGATTTGATCGGATGTCATGAGACGGGGATCTTCGCAAGAAGTTCGGCCAGACGCGCCGCTGCAGCACCGAGAGAACGTTCTTCGAGGATGAAACGTCTGGCTTCTGCGGCCATGATGGATCTTTCGTCGTTATGGGCCAGAAGCCTTTCAATGGCAGAAGCGAACGCCGCCACATCGTCCGGCGGGGTGAGAAACCCGGCCTGGCCATTCCGGACGACCTCCGGCACGCCGGCGACGTCCTGAGCCACAACCGGAAGGCCGGCGGCCTGTGCTTCAAGATAGGCAACGCCATAGGCCTCGCCGAAACCCGGCCAGACGTAAATTCCCCCACTGTAGAGGACATCCGGCACGGCGGCTGGCTCAATCGCGCCAAGCCATTCGATACGCTCGGCGGGCAAGCCGGCGAATTGCGCTTTGATCTCCTCGCGGGCAGGTCCGTCCCCGACGACCGACATGGTCCAGGGCAGGTGACCGATCGAACCGAGCGCCTGCGCCAGCATGCGATAGCTTTCGAGTTTGTCGCCCGGGCGCATCATGGCGACGGTAACGAGGCGCGTCGGACAACCGCGTGCCGGCGTTTCCCGGAATAGCGATGTGTCGATGAAGGGCGAAAGCATGCCGAAAGCGGCGTCGGGTACCGCATCTGCCAGTCCCTGACGATCCCTTTGCGTGAAGCAGATGTTCAGCGCCGCCTGTTCGACGGCTCGCGCCACCAACGCTTGCGTATCGGCCCACAAACCGGTGTTGCGCCGCCTCGAATAGGAGGCTTCCGCTGTCACATAGGGGACACCAAAGGCCAACGCCAGTTCGGGCCCGATCAGGTCGGGCGCCTTGTAATAGGGATGATAGGTGAACCACAGATCGGGCTTGCCGTCACGATCCCAAAGCCTCGCCAGCCGCGCGGCTTCCTCGCGGGCCTGGATCTTGAGCGCATCGAAACTTTTCGAATCCGGTTCGCGTAGATAGAAGCGCAATTCGGATGCCAGTTCGACGCTATGTCCTCCATGCTCCAGCGCCTTGACCAGCATCCGTGCCATCTGGCGGTCGCCGGAGGCAACGGGATGATTGGGCGACTTCAGCGGCGCATAGAAGGCAATTCGCATCGCCGGACCCTATCATCGGAAAGCCTGCGCAAGTCAATTTCGAAGCATGATCGACTTCACCCTCAAGCACTGGAATGTGCTATCTGATGCTCATGGAAACAGCTGCCGCGTCCGATCCGTTTGTTGCTTCTCTGCCGGTCTTCGCAAAGTTCGAAAGCGTTGCCGATATCGATAACTATCGGCCTCTCCCCGATGGCTGGGCGCTGGCCACCGCAGACATCGTCGGCTCGACCAAGGCGATCGAGGCGGGGCGCTATAAAACCGTCAATATGGCCGGTGCCAGCGTCATTTCGGCGCTGCTCAATGCGCTGGGTAGGCAAGATCTTCCCTTTGTCTTCGGCGGCGACGGCGCGCTCGTGGCGTTTCCCGACTCGGCGCTGGAGATCACCCGCAACGCGCTGGCGGCTGTCCAGAGATGGGTGGCGGACGAACTGGATCTGACCTTGCGTGCCGCAATCGTGCCGATAAAGGATATAAGAGCGCAAGGCCTCGACGTTCGCGTGGCGAGGTTCCAGGCCTCCGATGCGGTCTTCTATGCCATGTTCGCCGGAGGTGGCGGCAGTTGGGCGGAAGCCGAGATGAAAGCGGGGCGCTACCGCATCGATCCTGCGCCGGCCGGCGCGCGGCCGGACCTGACCGGCCTCTCGTGCCGCTGGAACCCGATCGAAGCCCGGCATGGCGAAATCGTCTCGATCATAGCCATACCGGGGGCGTCGCGCGACTTGCGCGGTTTTCAGTTTCTGGTTTCCGACATCATCGCCCTTGCCGGCAGGCAGGAACGCGATGGCCACCCGGTGCCGGTGAACGGGCCGGACTACAGTTTGCTGCCCGCCGGCCTCGATATCGAGGCGCGGGCCACGGCGCCGGCAGGACGGCGGTGGCTGTCGAAGCTGTGGATAGTGTTCCTGATGACGCTTACGGCTGTTACGGATAGATATGGCTGGACGATCGGCAGATTCGATCCGAAGATCTACAAACGCGAAGTGGCCAGCAATTCGGATTTCCGGAAGTTCGACGATGGCTTAAAGATGACCATCGACGTTGACGCGGATGTGTTGCAACGGATCGAGAACCGGCTGAAACAGGCGGAAGAGGCGGGCATCTGCAACTATGGCCTGCACCGCCAGAAATCGGCCTTGATGACATGCCTCGTCGCATCGCCGCTGCAGCGCGATCACGTTCATTTCATCGATGGCGCCGCCGGCGGCTATGCGATGGCTGCCGCAAGCCTTAAGGCGAAGGTGCCGGTCTGACGGCTTGCGGACATCGATTTTCCGCAATATGCCTCGGGGCTCTTGTGAGCGGTGAGCCTCACCATGGAAGCGGACGGCCTGTCCGAATTGACGGGAAGCAGATTTTTGGACGCCTCACGATCGACATATGACCGCCTTCTGAACCGGATTTCGACGCGTGCCGCGCAAGTCGGCGTGATCGGACTGGGCTATGTCGGGTTGCCGCTGGCGGTTGCGATCGCACGCGCCGGCTTCCCTGTTTGCGGCTTCGACATCGAAGCCCAAAAGGTCGAGAGCCTGAACAACGGACAATCCTACATCGAGGCGGTGACGTCGACAGCCCTTGCCGGCCAGGTGGCGAGCGGACGGTTCCGCGCCACTGCGGATTTTGCCGAACTGGCCGTCTGCGATGTCATCATCATCTGCGTTCCGACACCACTGACGAAACACCGCGAGCCGGATCTCTCCTTTGTCAGGAACACCGCAGGCACCATCGCGAAGCATCTGCGTCTTGGTCAGCTGATCGTGCTGGAATCGACCACCTATCCCGGCACCACCGACGACGTGATCAAGCCCATCTTGGAAAAAATCGGCTTGCAGTCGAGGATAGACTTCTTCCTCGGCTTCTCGCCCGAACGCGAGGATCCCGGCAACCGCAGCTTTGAAGTCGCGACGATCCCCAAGGTCGTGGCAGGTGACGGCATTGAAGCGGCGACGCTCGTGCAGGCTTTCTACCATGGCGTGGTCAAGACCGTCGTTCCGGTTTCCACCACGGCGACCGCCGAGGCGGTCAAGCTGACGGAAAACATCTTCCGCTCGGTCAATATAGCCCTCGTCAACGAGTTGAAGATCGTGCTCGGTGCGATGGGAATCGACATCTGGGAGGTGATCGAGGCGGCAAAGACCAAGCCCTTCGGCTACATGCCTTTCTATCCTGGCCCTGGACTTGGCGGGCACTGCGTTCCGATCGATCCCTTCTACCTGACGTGGAAGGCTCGCGAATACGAACTGCCGACCCGCTTCATCGAGCTGGCGGCAGAGATCAACACGGCCATGCCGCGTCATGTGGTCGATGAACTGGCGAAGGCGCTGGACCGGCGCTGCGGCAAGGCGCTCAGCCGCTCGCGCATTCTCATCATCGGGCTCGCCTATAAGAAGAATGTGCCCGACATCCGCGAAAGCCCCTCATTGCGGCTCATTGAACTCATCGAGGAATGGGGCGGCAAGGCGGAATTCCACGATCCGCATGTTACCGAAATCCCGGCCACACGGGAGCATATGGCGATCAAGGGGCGTCGTTCTGTCGAATTGACCGAGGTGGCCTTGAAGGATTTCGACGCTGTCGTCGTTGCGACCGACCACGACGCGATCGACTATCAGGCGATCGCGGATCACGCTCTACTGATCGTCGACACACGCAATATTTTTGGCCGCCTCGGGCTAGCCCGAGAGACGGTGGTAAAGGCCTGACGGCGTCCGAGCCGGCGAATTTGTGCAAGGAGATTTCGAGATAGCATGAGCACAGCGCAAGCAGAAATTTCAGCCATTCTCATGGATAAGGTTGCCGATTGGCTGACCCAATCGGCGTTGGCGGGCGACGACCTGGAAACATTGGTAAGGGGCTTTTGTGAACGGCTGGCTGCTGCCGGCCTGCCGTTGAAGCGGGTGCATTTGAGCTTTTCGATGCTTCATCCGCTTTATGACGCGCTCGGCTTCACCTGGCTCCGCGGCCAGGGCCTGGAAGTGGAAGGCTTCCGCAAGGAGAACGGCGTTCATTCCGACAGATTCCTGACCAGCCCATACTACCATCTGCTCAGCCACAAGCTCGACCATCTGCGGCGCCGGCTCGACCCGTCGGTGCCGTCGGAATTTCCTGTTTTCGATGACCTCAAGCTGATGGGCGTCACCGATTACATGGCTTTCGTCCATCCCTTCAGCGGCAACACCAGTCAGGGCATGATCGGGTCTTGGTCCACCGACAGTGCTGCAGGCTTCAGCGACAGCATGATTTCGGCGCTGCTGCGCATCCAGAACCATCTCGCTATCGCAACCAAGATGGCGGTGCTCACCAAGCTTGCCGACAACATGATGACCACTTATCTCGGCGGCGACGCCGGCAGGCGCGTGCTCGACGGCCAGATCAAGCGCGGCGAGGGTGATACAATCCGGGCGGCACTGGTCATGGGCGACATGCGCGGGTCGTCAAGACTTGCCGAAACCTCCGGCCGCGAAGTCTATATCGATACGCTGAACCAGTTTTTCGACGCCGCTGCTGCACCTTTCAATCGCAAGGGCGGGCAGATCATGAGTTTCATAGGTGATGGCTTCATTGCCGTCTACCCTTGCGCAAGGCACCGTTCACAGTCCGAGATCGCCTGCCAGGCTGCTCTTGCAGCAGCGCACAAGGCCACCGCGCGCATGATGGATCTCAATCTGCGCAGAAAGCAGCAGGGATTGAGCGACATAAACTATGGTATCGGCCTGCATGTCGGCAATGTGATGTTCGGCAATGTCGGGCTTACCGACCGGCTCACATTCTCTGTCTTCGGCTCGGCTGTAAACGAGGTCCAGCGTCTCCAGACCCTGACCAAGAAATATCCGCACAGCGTTCTCGCCAGCAAAGACTTCGCCGGCTATTGCGGCGCCAACAACTGGCTGGCGCTCGGCATGGAGGAACTGGCGGGCATCAGGCAGAAGCTAACGGTGCTTTCACCCGATTTGTCGGGTACTCTCTCGCTCGACGAAGACGGTGCGCTGGAGCCGATTTACGACCGAATATCGGACGCCGAGCAGGTCATGCTGCTTCATCGCAATGCCGCGCGGCCGTCCGCGGGCGACCCGAGGAAGCTCCAGTAACCGCCACGATCTGATCCGAACGCGTTTGGTATGCAGTCCGGTCGCCGGTTCCGCCAGGGAGCTGGCGACTGTTCGAATCCAAGTTGCTCTAGGCTGGCAATGCGATAGTCTCGCCTTCTGGACCTGCCAGAGTGGGGGCTGGTGTGAGAATGAATTTGGGCGTTGATCTGCTGCGGATCGAGGATGTTGGCATCTCTTTTGCCATTATAGGGGGACCGTTGCATGCCGTGAGGCGTGCAAATCTTCGCGTCCTGCCCGGCAAGGTTACCGCGCTTGTGGGCGAGTCCGGTTCCGGAAAATCGGTTCTCAGCCAGGCAGTGATGGGCATTTTGCCGAACACAGCCCATGTTCGCGGGCGTATCCTGTTTTCCGATCCTGAAAAGCCCGGCACGACGCAGGATATCCTGCAGATGCCGCGTGACGGACCCGAAATCCGGGCGTTGAGAGGCAGCCGCATCGGCAAAATATTTCAGGAGCCGATGACATCACTGTCGCCGCTGCATACGATCGGCAATCAGGTGAGCGAATCCCTGCAGATTCATACGCCCATGGCTTGGGTGGAGCGCAAGGCGCGGACCAAGGAAATGCTCGGACTTGTCGGCTTTCCCAACCCCAAGCGCGCCTATGACATGTATCCCTTTGAACTTTCGGGAGGATTGCGTCAACGCGCCATGATCGCCATGGCGCTTATCTGCCGGCCCGCGCTGTTGATCGCCGACGAGCCGACGACGGCGTTGGACGTCACCATCCAGGCGCAAATCCTGCAATTGCTGCGCGAGCTTCAGACGAAGCTGAACATGGCGATGCTGCTGATCACGCACGACCTTGGCGTAGTCGCCAACGTCGCCGACGAGGTGGTGGTCATGTACCATGGCGAGATCATGGAAGCGGGACCTGTGGAGGCGATATTCCGCCGGCCGGGCCACCCTTACCTGAAGGGCCTGATGGCAGCCGTTCCGCATTTCGACCTGAAGCCCGGCGAAAGGCTAAAGGCGCTCCGCGAGGTGCCGGTGAATGTCGGGAACCTGCTCGGCAAGCAGACGGCGCCGGCATCGAAGGGGCCGGACGACATCCTGCTGTCGGTCAGGGATCTGACAAAGACCTTCACGATCCGCAAGTCCGGATGGTTCGGCGGAGATCATCAAACCTCTGTTCGCGCCGTGGACGGCGTGAGCTTTGATATCAGGCGGGGTGAGTGCCTGGGTCTTGTCGGCGAAAGCGGCTCCGGCAAAACCACCGTCAGCAAGATCCTCATGCGGGCTGTCACCCCTAGCGGCGGCTCTGTGATCTTCAATGGCCGCGATGGTCCGATCGACGTCTTGGAAGCCGAGGGAGACGCCCTGCGCATGCTGCGCGCGAAAATCCAGATGGTATTCCAGGATCCGGTTTCGTCGCTTTCACCCCGCATGACGGTGGAGAACATTTTGAGCGAGCCGCTGGAAATCCATCGACGTGGCAATGCCGCGTCCCGACTCGCCACGGTCAAGAGCCTGATGCAGGCAATCGGGCTCGACCCGCGCTTCATAAAGCGTTATCCGCATAGTTTCTCCGGCGGGCAGCGTCAGCGTATCGGCATCGCGCGCGCGTTGGCGCTGGGGCCTGAACTCCTGATCTGCGACGAGCCGGTTTCGGCACTCGATGTCTCTGTCCAGGCGCAGATCCTGAACCTTCTGAAGGACCTGCAGAAGGAACTGGGCCTGACCTACCTGTTCATATCCCACAACCTCGCGGTGGTGGACTACATGGCAGACCGTATCGCGGTGATGTGCGGCGGGCGTATCGTCGAGCTCGCGCCGCGCGAAATTCTGCTTAGGAAACCGGTCCACCCCTACACGCGCTCACTGGTCGCCGCAGTACCTTTCCCCGATCTCGACAGGCCGATGGATTTCAAGACGCTGAAACTCAGCGGCGCTTCCGACACCAGCGCATGGGGACCGCAATTCCGCGACGAGGGCGACGAGGATATGCTGTCGCCGCTCGATCTTGGCGGCGGCCACCTCGTGCTGGCCCGACGTTCGGCCGATTTCAGCGAGCTACGCCATTGATCAGCCGGCGCACCGTCCTTGGACTCATGGCTTCGGCATTTCTGCCGGGCACGTTGCGCGCCGGCGATCTGGAGCCGGAATTTCTTGAGCCGCAGCTGAAGGCCAGAGCGCTGCCGGCACTCGCCGAACGCCTGCCCAAGCGCCCTCGCGCGTTGAATCTCGCCGCGATGGGCCGGCAGCCCGGCCAATATGGCGGCACGCTGCGCACGATCATCGGCAGCCAGAAAGACATCCGGATGATGACAATCTACGGGTACGCTCGCCTGGTCGGCTATGACGAAAAGCTTAACCTGCAAGCCGACATTCTCGAAAGTTTCGATGTAGCGGATGATCGTGTCTTCACTTTCAAGATACGAGAAGGACATAAATGGTCTGACGGTAGCCTGCTGACGTCGGAGGATTTTCGCTATTGCTGGGAAGATGTCTGGCTGAACGATGAGCTTTCGCAAGGCGGGCTCGCCCCGGCCCTGCTGGCGGACGGCAAGCCGCCACGCTTCGAGATCGTCGATCCGTTGACGGTCCGCTATAGTTGGGATGCGCCCAATCCCGACTTCCTGCCCAAGCTCGCCGCTGCTTCGCCCCTATCGCTTGTTCTGCCGGCCGCCTATCTCAAGCAGTTCCACAAGAAATACCAAGATCCATTCCGGCTCGCCGGCCTAATGAAGGAGAACCGGGCCCAGAAATGGACTCTCTTGCATATCCGCATGTCGCGGCAGTATCGCCCGGAGAACCCGGAACTGCCGACGCTCGATCCCTGGCAGAACCGGACCAAGCCGCCGGCTGAGCAGTTCGTCTTCGAGCGGAACCCGTTCTTTCATCGAATAGACGAGAATGGCCGGCAACTGCCCTATGTCGACCGGATTGTCATGAATGTCAGCTCGTCGGCGATCATTTCCGCCAAGACCGGTGCGGGCGAGAGCGACCTGCAAGGCATGGGAATTGACTTCACCGATTACTCCTTCCTGAAGGATGCGGAGAAGCGCTACCCGGTGAAGATGCATCTCTGGAAACGCACACAAGGTTCGCGGCTGGCGCTGCTGCCCAATCTGAATTGTGCCGACCAGGTGTGGCGTGGCCTTTTTCGTGACGTGCGCGTGCGCCGCGCACTTTCGCTCGCTGTGAACAGGCGCGAGATCAATTTGGCTGTGTTCTACGGATTGGCGCAGGAAAGTGCCGATACGGTCCTGCCGGAGAGCCCGCTCTACCGGCCGGAATTCGCGAAAGCCTGGGTCGCCCATGATCCCGACCAGGCCAATGCCCTGCTCGACGAGGTCGGGCTTCAGGCGCGTGACGATGACGGCCTGCGGATACTCCCCGACGGACGCCCGGCGCAGCTCGTAGTGGAAACGGCCGGCGAAAGCACGCTGGAAACCGACGCGCTCGAGCTCATCACCGATCACTGGCGCAAGATCGGCATCGCCCTGTTCATCCGGACTTCGCAGCGCGACATCTTCCGCAGCCGCGCGCTTGGTGGCCAGATCATGATGTCGATGTGGTCGGGCATCGACAATGGCGTGCCGACCGCCGACATGAACCCCTACCAACTCGCCCCCACCGTTGATGACCAGCTGCAATGGCCGCTCTGGGGTGCTCACTACTTGTCCCGTGGCAAGGTCGGCGAAGCGCCCGATCTTCCGCCCGTGGTCGAGTTGATGGCTTTACTCAAGCGCTGGAACGCATCGACCGAAGCCACGGAGCGCGCCGAGATCTGGAATTCAATGCTGTCGATCTATACCGATCAGGTGTTTTCGATCGGCACGGTAAACGGAACGCATCAGCCGATTCTGGCATCCTCGCGGCTGCGCAATCTGCCTGACAAGGCGCTCTACGGCTACGACCCGACCGCCTATTTCGGTGTCTATATGCCGGATACATTCTGGCTTGGAGAGTCCTGAGCGTGCTTCGATATTTTGTCTGGCGTATCGCCGTGATGGTTCCAACGCTGCTGGTCATATCGGCACTGGTGTTCACGATCATCGAACTTCCCCCAGGCGACTATTTCGACAGCTATGTTGCCGAGCTTCGGGCTCAGGGCGAAGCGGTGGATTCCGATCGCATCGAGATGATGCGCAAGGAATATGGTTTCGACAAGCCACCGGTCATTCGCTACTTCTACTGGGTCGGCGGGATGCTGCACGGCGATTTCGGCTATTCCTTCGAATATGAGCTGCCGGTTCGCGACGTCGTCGGGGACCGAATGTGGCTGACGGTGCTGGTTTCCTTCGTCACGATCATCTTTACCTGGCTCATCGCCTTTCCGATCGGCATGTACTCCGCCACGCATCAATACAGCTGGGGCGACTACGGCCTGACTTTCTTCGGCCTTCTCGGCCTTGCGATTCCGAACTTCATGCTGGCGCTGATCCTGATGTATTTCGCCAACATCTGGTTCGGCACGTCTATCGGCCATCTCATGGACCAGCAATATCTCGGCGAGCCGATGAGCTGGGCCAAGGCGAAATCGATCCTCGCCCATCTCTGGATTCCGGTCTTGATCATCGGAACCGGGGGCACGGCAAGCATGATCCGGCGGCTGCGCGCCAATCTGCTCGATGAGCTACATAAGCAATATGTCGTGACCGCGCACGCCAAAGGCCTTCATCCCTTCAGGGCGCTGGTCAAATATCCGCTGCGCATGGCGCTCAATTTCTTCATTTCGGATATCGGCTCTATCCTGCCGGCCATCATCTCCGGTGCCGAAATCACGGCGATCGTGCTGTCTTTGGAAACGACCGGGCCGATGCTGATCAAGGCGCTGCAAAGCCAGGACATGTATCTCGCAGGGTCGTTCCTGATGTTCCTCGCCTTCCTGACAGTCATCGGCGTCCTGATTTCCGACCTGGCGCTGGCGCTACTTGATCCGCGAATTCGTTTGCAAGGCGGCAGCACCAAATGAACACGCAATCGCCGCTGCCCGCTCCGGGTGCCCCACTGCAACACTACGTTTCCATCGAGCCCTTTGACCTGCAGTCGGTCGAGGCGATGACGCCGGAGCAGGAGAAGGTCTTTCAGGCGTCGCAGTTGCGGCTGATGTGGTGGAAATTCCGTCGGCACCGGCTTGCCCTTGTATCCGGCATATTCCTGGCAGCGCTTTATTTCGGGATACTGATCTGCGAGTTCCTGGCGCCCTACGATCTGCACACGCGCAACATGGACTACATCTATTCACCGCCGCAGCGGGTGCACCTGTTCCACAACGGCGAGTTCGTCGGGCCGTTCGTCTATGGCCGCCAGATGACGCTGGATATGGACACGCTCAAGCGGAACTACGTCGAGAAACAGGATGATGTTCAGCGGATCCGTTTCTTCTGCAAGGGCGACAGTTACCGGTTCTGGGGCCTTATCGAAGGCGACAGGCATTTTGTCTGCCCTGCCGAAAACGGCCAACTCTTTCTGGCCGGCACTGACAGGCTGGGGCGCGATGTGCTCTCGCGCATCATCTATGGCGCACGTATTTCACTGACAATCGGCCTCGTCGGCATCAGTTTCAGCTTCCTGCTCGGCATTGTCATCGGCGGACTGGCCGGCTATCACGGCGGTATCTTCGACCTGATCGTCCAACGGATAATCGAAGTTCTGCAATCGATCCCCAGCATTCCGCTATGGCTGGCTCTGGCGGCGATCATGCCGATAACCTGGAGTCCGATCCTGATCTATTTCGGCATCACCGTCATCCTCGGGCTGCTCGACTGGACCGGACTGGCGCGGGCCGTGCGTTCGAAGCTTCTAGCCTTGCGCGAGGAGGATTACGTTCTGGCCGCGCAATTGATGGGCGCCAGAAGCAGCCGCATCATCGGGCGGCATCTCATTCCTGGCTTCATGTCGCATCTGATCGCGACGGCGACGATCTCCATACCCGGCATGATCCTGGGCGAGACGGCGCTGAGCTTCCTCGGGCTCGGCCTGAGGGCACCGATAACCAGCTGGGGCATCCTGCTCACCGAGGCGCGCAGCGTCAGCGTGATCGCGTTCTATCCATGGCTGCTTTTGCCGATGCTCCCCGTCGTTCTCGTCATCTTGGCGTTCAACTTCCTGGGCGACGGGTTGCGGGACGCCGCGGACCCCTACAAATGACATCGCTGTTCCGCCGCGTGCTGCGCCGCCGACTGCACCCGGTATGATCCTTGTCGGCAGCCTGTTCGCTTGTTGCAGTGTTCATCGTTCGCCTCTACACGCGGCAAGACTCGATCGGGGTTTAGCACGTCGGCCTGGGGTTTCAGCCGCGAAACGCTCTGGTCGGGGGCAGTTGATTTCGTGAACTGGTTCTGGACATACAATCGCACATGAGTCGCCTTGACAGTTTCATCCGGAGGATGACCGCACAGCGCGACATACTCGATCATGTCTGCGCCGAGGTTGCGGAGATGGAGGGGCCCGTGCTCGAGCTCGGCCTCGGCAATGGCCGGACGTTCCACCATCTGCGCGAGCGCCTGCCCGGACGCCGGATCGTAGCGTTCGATCGCGCACTTGCCGCACACGCCAGCTCAATTCCCGAAGCTGAAAACCTCGTGCTCGGCGAAATACGCGAGACGGCGAGCAGGTTCATTGGCATCGACGCCGCTCTTGTTCATGCCGACATCGGCACCGGCTATGAAGATCGCGATGCAGTGACCTCTACGTGGCTTCCCGATCTGACCGCGCGCCTGCTTCGCGTCGGCGGCATCGCGGTCAGCGGCACGCCGCTCGATCACCCGCAGTTGCAACGCCTCTCGCCGCCACCTTCGATTGCCGCCGATCGTTATTTTATCTGTAGGCGCGTGTGAGGGGCCGGGACGAGCCAACTCTTCAGGGGCCAAGCCTTCAGGGGATCGTGTATACTGCTATCTCCCGGTCAATGCCGCGCAGCGAGACCTCGTGGGGCACGGGCGTCAGCGCGTTCCTGTGTAAGAGATCGGCGGTGAGATTGTCGTCGACCACCGCTCGAGTGGCGAAGATCGCCTGTGCGTTGGCAAGGTTCTGGACCCGCGAAGCAATGTTGACCGTCTGGCCGAAATAGTCCTGTCGCTCATTCATCGACACGGCGATGCAGGGGCCGGCATGGACTCCGATCTTGAGCAGCAGATCCTCGCGCCCGCTCTTGTCGTTGAGCGTACGCATGGCATCGCGCATCCTGAGGGCTGCAGCAATCGCACGATCAGGCGTCGCGAAGGTCGCCATCACCGCATCACCGATCGTCTTCACCACCGCGCCTGCCTCCGCCGTGACGATCTCGTGCAGAACCTGGAAATGCTCGCGCACGAGATCGAAGGCTGAAAGGTCGCCCACCCGCTCGTAAAGCTCGGTCGATCCGCGCAGGTCGGTGAACAGGAACGTCAGGCTGGTGATCTTCAGGCGCTGGTTGATGTCGAGTGTATCCGTGCGATAGAGATCGCGGAACGTCTGGTTGGTGAGCAGGCGCTTGGCGGTCAGGAAGGGCCGGCGTTTTCCCAGGAAATCATGCAATGTCTGGCCGGCGATGAAGACTGTCGGCAGCACGCGGGTGTCGGTCCGGTTTTCCAGCGAAATGCGCAACGGGCCGGGTTGCATCTCCAGCGTCTGGTTCTGGACATGGTCGCGGTCGAAGGCCAAAGAGAGGCTCCGGCGCTCCTTTGTTGGTTCGCCCTTCCCGTCGATGAACTGCGCTGAATGGGTGACCGGCTCGAAGACGATGATGAATTCAGACGGAAGCTGTATGGTCAGAACCGCCTTTTCACCGGGCGCAAGCTCGATATCCTCCAGCGAGAACGCTTCCAGCTTTTTCACGAAATCCTCTTCCGGCAGATCGACGCCGGACGCCCAGTAGATTTGGCGGAAATATTCCGCCACCGGCAGTTCGTGTGGATTGTGGGCGGCAATCCTGCGCACGCGGGGACTGACGGTGAATGTCACCTCGACCATCTCGTCGAGGGTCGGTGAATAGCCCTCGGAGCACAGCGCGCAGGTGTATTCGTCCTTTTGCAGGGTTTTCAGCGTGGCGTTGGTGTCGAGCACGCCGCCGCAGCCGGGGCACAGAACATTCCAGGAAATGTCGAAGATGCCCACCCGCGCCGCATGGAGAAAGGCGCTTATTGCGCGCTCCTCGTCGAGGCGATGCTTGCTGGCGAAGGCTGGCGCATTGATGCGGCAAAGTTCGCGGTCCTCGCCCTCCGCGATGGTTCGCTTGATCGCGTCGATCGCCTGCGGATCGACATCGGCCGATTGTCGCAGAAGTGAGAACAGATCCTGAGCTTCGTTCATCGTGCAGGCTCCGGAAAATGCACCCCGAGGCGTTTTGACCGGACCGGTCTTTGGTCCGAGTGCTCCATCTTACTTCGAAACGGACCGTACGGCCATTCGAATGGATAAGCCTGGTGACCGTTCAATTTCCATTCGGCGGATTTTAACCGGCCGCAAGCAGCACTATGATGGTCCATGGCGCATTCATCTTTGGGATTTTCTCCCATGCCGACATCCGACAATCCGCCATTTCCCGCGGCCCTGCGCCTTTTTTCTGCGGTGGTCATCATCGTCCTGATCGTAGGCGCCGGCCTGTTTTTCATGCCTGCGCTGGTGAAACCGGGCTGGCCTTGGGCCGTCACGCCGTTCAATGCGCGCTTCCTCGGTGGCTTCTACACCGCCGAAATGGTCGTGATGGCGGCACTGCTGGTCTGGAATCGCTGGTCGCCCGGCAGGCTCGTGCTCGTCATGGCCTTCATCTTCACCGTCATCGTGTCGGTGGCTTCGTTCATCAATCTCGGCTATTTCAACTTCGAGCGCAAAGCGCCCTGGCTGTGGTTTTTGGTCTATCTTGCTTCGGTCGCGGTATCCGGGCTGTCCCTGTGGCGGGCCAGGGCCCGTCCTTCTGCAAAAGGCGTGACCTTAAATCCCGCATGGCGCGGCTACATGCCGGCGGAATCCGCGATCCTTGGGCTCTATGGCGTCGGCCTGTTGCTGTTTCCCCTGACATTCAGTGGCATCTGGCCATGGCCGATCGATGCCTTCCACGCTCAGGTCTACAGCGCCATCTTCCTCGCCGGTGCGGGCGGTATATATCTCGTCTGGAGAAGCGCGCCGCGCGAGGAACTGCTGGTGCTCGGGTTGGCGCAGTTTCTGGTTGGCCTGCTTGCCATCCTCGGCGTCGTCATCACCAACGCTGCGGTGCACCGGATCGACTGGACGGCGACCGTGACATTGTGCTGGCTCGCCCTTTTCGGCTGGATAGGCATCAGCGGCGTCTTCAAACTCTACGCTGCCTCCCGGTATTTTTAGCTCGCAATCGGCATCATAGGTCAGAGACGGCTGGATTTTCAGGTGGCGTCCGGTGCATCGTACCGGGCCGATTGCCTTCGCCGGGAACGCCATGACCAGCACGACCTCGCCACCCTCCGAGAAAATCGAGCCGCTGCTGCGGTCCGTCCGGCCAAGCGATGCGGAGGCGCTTTGCGCTATCTTCAACATGCCGGGCTTCCGCTGGGGCACGCTCAGGATGCCTTTCGAGATGGTGGAGCAGGTGGCGCGGCGCATTGCCAAGTCCGGCCAGGAAACCACCTGGATCGTTGCCGAGCTGGACGGCAAGGTCGTCGGCCATGGCAGCCTGGTCGTGCAGGGTTCACCGCGCCGTTCGCATATCGGCGAGATCAATATTGGCCTTGACGATGCCTTTGTCGGCAAAGGTATCGGCTCTGCCATACTTGGCGCGCTGCTTGACGTGGCCGACAACTGGCGCGCCCTGAAGCGGGTCGAATTGACCGTCTATGCCGACAACGAAGCGGCTCTCCGTCTCTACAAAAGCCACGGCTTTGAGGTCGAAGGCCGGCATGTGAAGGCCGGCTTTACCGACGGGCAGTACCACGACCTCCTGAGCATGGCCCGGCTGCGGTTCTAAGATCCGCTGTTTGGCGTTAGCTGTTTAGCCAGTCTGACAATTCGTGCCGAGCGAACAGGTGATTGCTCATGGAGAGCTGCGTAGGATACGGCCATTTCGTCTCACGCCATCTTAATCGAGTTGACGATCTATGTGTGGGCCGGCCGCATCCAGCAAGTCTGGTCTCGCTTGGCGTTTGCACCGCAAGCGGCTAGACGGGACCAATGACCGCCGTCTTTGATCCTACCCCTTCCCCTACCCCTACGCCTCCGGTGGAAATTCTGACTGTGCTGTCGCTGCTCTGCCCGGAGGTCGTGCGCGACATCGAGCAGAACTGGAATGCACCGGTTTCCGACTACGCCCGCCATCTTTGGCGGCCGGTGGCAAGGCCTGCATCGGGCCCGGCGATCGCTGCTCGCTCGATCCTGCGCGAAGTCCTGCACCAGCGCCTCGGTATGATCATGCAGCCTGACGAGATCGGCAAAGCCCTCGACGAGTTCGAGCACAGACCGGTGATTCAGTCCGGCCTGCACTGCCTGCTTCTGATGGACCGGATCACCTTCGATGCCCTCCTGCTTGCCTGGCTCGGCGCAGTCGAAAACGGGCTGTCGGCCTTGGTCGGCTTCATGGGAACGACGATGACCATGGAGACAGTTGGCCGGGAGGGGCCGGGATGGCTCGATGTCGGCGACGACAAGGTCAACCTGTTTGGCATGGGGCGCCACAAACTGTGCCGCAAAAGCGCCTGCGTGGCCGGTCCCGTCTCCCTCAACAAGCGCGCGCTCGAAGCGGTGGGCGATGAAACGGATGCCAGCCGCTGGCTGGGCACACTGCTTGCCAGCCAGGACAAGGTGTTTGAAACCGCCGCCGATGCGCTGACTGCCCTGAACCAGGATCTGGTCGCCAATTGGGATCGTGCCGGCATGGCCCTGCCGGTTTTCATCGATGATCGGGCCGCCGCGGCTGCCATGGCGCGGCATCTGGAATATGACGGCAGCCTTCTTTCCAGGCTGCTCATTGAACCCGCAAGACGCCAGCGTCTCGAACATGCCTGGCAAGAGGCCACATCGAGCCCATTTGGCAGATTCCTGCCCAATGCCACGGACTATTTCTGGGGCATCCGCGAGGAGCGCGTGCGCAAGCTCGTTCTCGAGAACGGGCACCTGATCGAGCCCGACAGGCCGCAAGGTCTTTCCATCCCGTTCGAGCGGCCGTATCTCAGGCAGGCGCTGCTGGACGGCGTGCTGCTGCCGAACTTGTTCCTGACGTTCCTCGTCCTTGCCATATTGCCGCGCGTGCGGGTCGTGGGGGGCCTGAGACAGATTGGCTATGTAGCGCTTTTCCACTCGATCCTTCTGGCCGTGCTAGACGAAAACGCGCCGGAAGAGCGCGATCTGGCTGCGGAGCTGCAGGTTCGGGAAAATGCCTGGGGCATGCGGGTCATCGATGAAAAGATCTCAGTCCGCGAGCAGCTTGCCGGCCTGCCGGAAGGAGCGCTCTTCCCGGACCTGCTCCGGCAATACCGATTGCGGACATTTGCCGAGACGACCGACGACCTGAAACTGGTTCGCGAAAACGCCAGATGGCGCAAGATCGGCCAGGCAGAGATCAAGCCGACCTGAGCCTAATTCGCAACCGCAAGCCACGGCGATCTATCGGGGAGCCTCTGGCGTCTGATCCGGCCGCATAGGCCTCACCTGTCATTGCACCGCACCGCCCCTTGCGGAGCCCATCCACCACGTGTTCGAAATCGACCGGTTTCTTGTAGGGCAAGACTTTGCGACGGTATTCCAACGAATAGTCGGGATTGACGCGAAGCGCCTCCTGCCATGCCGCGCGGGCTTCGGCGAAACGGCCCAGATGGCCGTAGCTGCGGGCCGGAAGCACGCGAGACGTCGGTGACAGCGTTGCGAGTCAGCCCGTTGCATCAAGAGGTCAACGGCCTCCTCATCTTCATGATAGCAGGAAGACGGAGGGTAAGAGGGAACTTTCGCAGACGACGGCCACGCAGCCGCCCGAATGGGCAGCGCTCTGCCACCGGACCCACACGGATCGCTCGCTGCCGCTTGCCCGTCGACGACTATCGGTGCATCCTTGTGAATAGCCTGGCCGTGAAGTGCGGGCGAGATCACGCCGTCACGGCCACTAGTGAGGTCTTGTTCGATGGACTGCTCGGGCTGCGGTTTCGAGATTGAGGGCGGTTACGCCTTCTGTCCGAGGTGTGGCAGGCGCCAGCCCGTGCCATGCGCCAGTTGCGGCTACACCTGCGCACCTGATTTCGAGTTCTGTCCGAAATGTGGGGCAAGCGTCGGTGCGCCCGCAAAAGCCGTCGAACGGCCTGCTCCGGCACCAAGCCGGACCATTGTGCCGCCTTCTCGAACTCCGTCGCTGCTTTCGAACATGGAAAGCGAAGAAGGGCTGCATCCCGTCTCTGACGCCGATCGCCGGACGGTAACGGTCCTGTTCGCCGACCTTTGCGGCTTTACGACACTCAGCGAGCAGCTCGACCCCGAGGTCATGCAAGCGCTGCAGAACAAACTATTCAAGGAATTGACGGCGGCCGTACGAAACTTTGGTGGTTTCGTCGACAAATTCATCGGCGATGCACTGCTCGCTTTGTTCGGTGCGCCGGTCGCGCATGAGGACGATCCGGAACGTGCGCTTCGCGCCGCTCTCGACATGATCGCCCGGACGGCGCGGCTCGGCGAAAGCACCCCCCACTCCGGCTCGCCTCTGTTACTCCACATCGGCATAAACACTGGTCCGGTCGTTACTGGCGGATTGGGCATCGGCACCGCCAGATCCTATTCCGTGACCGGCGACACAGTGAATACGGCGCAACGCCTGCAATCGCTGGCCGCACCGGGTGAGGTGCTGGTAGGCGAGCTCACTCACAGGCTGACCCGGCATGCCTTTTCTTACGAGTCGCTGGGTGATGTCGTGTTTCGCGGCAAGGCTGGCAGCGTGCTCGTTCATCGACTGGACGCACCGCTAGCGGTGCCGCGTGCAGCGCGCGGGCTCGAGGCGCTCGGCCTCAGTGCGCCGCTAATAGGTCGTGGTGCGGAGCTCAATAGAATGATGGCGAGCCTTGACCAGGCGTGCGGCGGCTCGGCCCAACTTGTCCGCCTCGTCGGAGAAGCCGGCATCGGGAAATCGCGGCTGGTGAAGGAGTTCGTCGCCCGCGTCGGCGACGAGGAGCGTTTTCGCAACGTCGCCGTGCGGCAGGCCACGTGCTCACCGCTGGGTGAACAATCTTTTGGCGCCTTGGGCGCAGTGGTGCGCAGCGCTGCCGGGATGATGCAAAACGACAATGGGGACGAAATGCGGGGGAAGCTCGCAGGCTTGCTTGCCGATCTCGGCCTGCAGGGCGAGGAGGCGAAGCGGCTGATGCCTTTGCTCTACCATGTGCTTGGCCTTGGCGACCCCGATGCCACCTTGCAGCATGTCGAGCCCGAGCAGCTGCGGCGGCAAATTCTCTACGCAGTCCGCACAATCATCGAACGGCGGCTTGCGTTGTCGCCGTTATTGATTGTCGTCGAAGACCTGCACTGGGCCGACGCCGTGTCGCTCGAGGCACTACGTTTCGTGATGGACAGGTTGGAACGCACGCGGTTGATGTTGCTGGTCACGCATCGTCCGGCGCCGGACAACGACCAGCTCGACTCAAGTCGGGTCAGTCACACAGCGCTCAGGCTTCCGCCACTCAACAATGATGACGGACGCAGCCTGCTGGCAGCGCTTTTCGGCGAGAGCTGGGTAAGCTCCGCGGGAGGGCTTCTCGACCAGATCCTCGAGCGCGCGGGCGGCAACCCCCTTTTTGTAGAGGAAATCGTTCGCGGCCTTATCGATCGCGGTGTACTGATGCGAGACGGCCAGCGATGGCGGACTGTGGCAGGCGAAGTCGCAACCGGCATCCCCGCCACTATCCAGGCAATGTTGCTTGCCCGCGTCGACCGGCTGCCCCAAGAGGTGCGCCGGTTGGCCCAGGAGGCCGCGGTAATCGGCCCGCGCTTCGATGCCACACTTCTGAAAACCGTGACAGCCGACCCCGGCCGGCTCGAAGCCGGCTGCGAACTGCTTTGCGATGCGGAAATCATCGAGGAAGTTGCCGGATCAGGCTCGGTCTCGTCTCAAAGCTACCGATTTACGCAAACATTGCTGCAGGACGTGATCTACCAGAATCTGCTCCTGCAACGCCGGACCGAAATCCACGGGCGGATCGGTGCTGCCTTGGAGCAACTGTGCGGCGACGAGCCGGAACGGCTCGAGGATTTGACCGTGCTCGGTCATCATTTCGCACAGAGCGCCGAGCGGGAGAAGGGCGCGCATTACCTGCAGGCGGCAGGCGATCGCGCTCGCATGATATATGCCAATGACGACGCCCTTCGTTTCTACGAGCGAGCACTGACTGCGTTGGGCGCGATCGGGCAAACACCGCTCAAACTGGCAATTGCAGAGCGCATTGCCGATTTGAGCGGCCCGGCAGGCCGCCGCGAGATCGCGCACCACCACTACGAGACGGTGTTGCAGGCATACCGCGAGTCGGCCAATCGCGTCGCCTCGGCGCGAGTTTTGCGTAAGATCGGTCGGCTACTCTGGGATGTCGGCAAGCGGGACAAGGCAGAACCCCGCTATGCTGAGGCGGCAGCGCTCCTCGATGGAGCGGATGCCCCGATCGAGCAGGCGCATCTGTGGCAAGAACGTGGCCGACAGGCGTTCCGTAGCGGAGATCACGCTCTCGCGGCAAAATGGGCAGACGCGGCGCTGGATTGCGTAGGCACACTGACAACGGAGCATGTCTCCGAGGTAAGGTGTGATGCCACTCTTGTGACCGCCGAGGCACTCAATACCAAGGCTGTCGCGCTGGCTCGCCTTGGGCGAAACCGTGAGGCCGTGCGTCAGGTTGAGCGTAGCATTGAATTGGCCGAAGCCGCCGGTCTGCTGGGCGCGGCCTGCCGCGGCTACACCAATCTCGGCGTGCTCTACACGACCATCGATCCCGCAAAGGCGATGGAGGTCTGTCGACGCGGTCTTGAAGTGGCGCGCCGTATTGGTGATTTGGGTTTCCAGGCGCGCCTCCTCGCCAATCTGGCGGTCGCTTGTTGTACTTTCACGGATCGCTGTCCAACGGAGGGCGTGCCTGCTGCCGAGAAGGCCATCGAGCTCGACCGGGCGCTCGACCAGCGCGAGCACCTGCCGGTGCCGTTGATCGTGCTTGGGCAGATCCACCAGTGCAACGGCCGTCCGGACCTGGCGGTTGGGTTGTTCCACGAAGCACTGGACGTAGCTCGCGAAACGGGCGAACCCCAACTGCTGTTTCCGTGTTATGATGGTCTCGCAACGCTTAATCTCGACCTCGACAATCTGGCCGAGGCCGAACGCTACTTTTCCCTGGCGCAGGGTATATGCGCCCAGCACGGGCTCGACCCGGAAGCGCTTGTGGTGCTGCCTTTTCTCGACTAGCCGGGGTTGGAGGTTGGAAATGTCCGCGCGTAGTGACTTGGTGCCGCTTCAACCGGGCGACCGTGCGCCAAACGTGGTACTCGACGCCATTACCCAGGAAGGCAAGATCGCGCTTGACGATTTTCGCGGCCAAAAACCGGTGCTGGTCGGCCTGTTTCGAGGTCTGCATTGCGCGTTTTGCCGACGCCATATCGCCGCCCAGGCGCGGCTTGATCCGGAGCTGCGCGAAAAGGGCGTGGAGAGCCTGACGGTGGTCAACACGCCGATCGAACGGGCGCGTCTCTATTTCCGCTACCATCCGATGCCGAATCTGCTTGCGGCCTCCGATCCTGAACGCGCTTCACATCGTGCTTTTGGACTGCCCAATCTCGAATTCACCCAAAACGAGACGAACTGGCCGTACAAGGTCTCGATGGCAGCGGCAAAGGATATGCGGGTCGACATACCAGGCGAGCTGCCCGGTCCTATGGATCCTCTTGCGGCCAGTGAAATCCTCAACAAGAGGGACCATTACGAGCTGACCGAAGCCGACGAGCAGATGCTAGCAACGGGACACGGACAATTGGTCGGTCAGTTCCTGCTGGACCGGCAGGGGATCGTCCGCTGGAGCTTCACGGAGGTTCCAGAGGGTGGGCGATACATGTTTGGGGCGCCAAGCCCGCAGGAGCTGATGTCAGCCGTATCCCAGGTCGCCCAATAGACTTGCGAACGAGGTAAGCGGAGCGGGACGCTGAACAAAACGCGGAACCAATTTGTTACGAATCTAGACACTGACAAGTTCACGGCTCACGCGAGCACGGCCTCGACAACGGCAACAAAGTCATCGAACGAACGATCCCCACGAATCTCGATGCGCGGAAGGTCGATGGGATCGCAATCGAGGTCCGCCGGCCCGTGTCTGCCGCCGAAGCCGATTCGATAGCCGCACTCCTTGGCCAGCCTGCCAAGCCGTCGGTCGGTGACAGAGAAGGGTGCCGCGAACGCCGCGGTTGGCCGACCGGTCCACCGTTCGATGAACATACGAGAGCGCAGGAGCTCGGCGGCCAAGTCAGAGCTCGACAGACCATCGATCGCGCGATGCGTCGCCAGATGGCTTCCGAAGAACGCACCTTCGCCGGCGAGGCGTCGCACCGTCCCGGCGTCCATAAGCTGCGTCGGCGGGCCGCTGTAGGCGTCCCACTGTGCACTTTCACCCACCAAGTCCGTCACCAGGAACACTTCCGCGGTCAGGTCGTTCGCGCGCAAGGCCGGCCAGGCATGGTCGGCAAAGTTCTGGAAGCCGTCATCGAAGGTGATGAGCACTGGGCGGCCAACGAAAGGCTGGCGCTTGGCGATGAACCATTCCAGCTGCTCGGAGCTAATCGCGTGAAAGCCATTGGCGCGCAGCCATGTCATTTGGCTGGCGAATGCGGCGGGCGCGAGCCGAAAACGGGCGAGCGCGGCCGGACCTTCATCGGAGACGCTGTGATACATGAGGACAGGGATACGCTGCCGCCGCTCGCTATGTGCGACGTCGCGGCGCAAGGCCCGCGCCCCGCCCCAGACGATATTTCGCGCGACTCCGATTTCGACGGGGGCGCGGATTGGCACATGATCTATCGTCGGTTCCGTCGCCACGTCGCCTGGTGACAGGCGGCCGAAGCGGTCTATGCGGTAGAGCTCGGTCTGGATCGATTGCTCGAGAACGAGGCCGTGGGTCGCTGCCAGCGTCTCTGAGATCGCTTGTGCACCGAATGTGTTCCAGTCGAAGCCCGTCCTTTCAACATTGTCTCGTAGCACGAATGCGTGTGCGCTGATGAAACTGCCGCCAGGCGCCAACGCCTCAACGAGTTTTTTGGCGATGCGCCGCAACTCGGTGAGATCGTCCAGGTAGTAGAGCACTTCCGAACACACGATCAGATCCATCTCGCCCGGCAGCGTGTCCGCAGAAAAATCCAGTACGCCGAACTCAACGTTCGGCTGATCGCTGCATCGCGCGCGCGCCCGCCCGACGGCTACGGCGGAGATGTCAGTTGCGGTCAAATGGCCCACGCGCGGCGCCAGCTGCCGCGTGAAGTGGCCCTCCGCGCAGGCCAGCTCAAGCGCCCGTCCGATGGGACCGGCAGGCAGAATTTCGAGCTGCCGCTCATATTTTTCCTGCTCATAGGGCGAACCGTAGTTCCAGGGATCCTCGATCGCAAAATGGCGATTCCAGAAAGATGTGCGATCATTGTCGCGCCCATCCGCGGCCCGTGCACGGCGCGGCGCTGCAAAAGGCTCTTTAGTTTCGGCGCTCGACCGAACCAGCGCCTGCGCTTCCGCGGCCAATCCCGCGAGTTTGCCGAAATGGCTGTCCCGATCAGACCGGCGTCCCGCCATGGACAACAATGCCTCGGCTGCAGACATGTTTGACTTGTCGGCACCGGCGCCCTTTTGCGGTGCATCTACAGGCGATCGCCTCGCAAGTCGCGCGGCACTGTGCATAGGCCGCTCAGAGGGCAGGAAATTCAGGATCAATTCAATCCAATGACGCCTCGTCACTCTCCCGAGTACGCCGAACTGCACGAGAGCCTCGATCTGGCCATCCATCATCAGATGGGCATAGATTTGATCGATTCCTTCCGGTACTTCGATCGAGGCCGGATTTCGCGCGTCGACACGAATTCCAAGTGTCCGCGCCAGCCTGCGCGGCGCGGCAAGATCGTCGACATCGAGCAGCATTTGCTCAAAGTGATACTGCACGCGGCGAGCCGCGTCGGGATTATTCCAGACCTTGCCGAGTTCGAGGATCAACTCGGTGAGGGAAGCGCCGAACCTGTCCCACCTGGCAGCCAATTGCGCTGGCACCGACAGGCTTCCTACCATAAGGCCATCGACGGCCACCTTGGCGATCTCACGCGCCCACTTACGTCCTGCCGGGAGCGCGCGCAGGGACTGCGGGTTGATCGAGCGCGAGCCGCAGCCGCAATCCGATGCGGCGTTCCACAACGCGAACCACGCGAGTGCTTCTGAAGCGGTGTGGCCGTTCGCGTCGGTCGCTCCATTGGCGTGAGCCGATGCCGGGTGTTTGACCCTCGGATCGGCGGAAAAGCCGCGAGCGATCACGACTTCGCCATCTGCCAGCATCTGCGCCGAATTGCGGCTGAGCGCGTTGGGGCTGGCCCGATAGAAAGCGAGCGGCGCGTCGACCATCACCCAATTTTTGCCTAGACGTGCGAGGCGCTGCCACAGATCCCAGTCCTCACAGGTGCGCAGCGACACGTCGAAACCGCCTAACTCGACAATTATCTCCCGATCGACCAGCAGCGCGTGAGTGCGGACGGCACACCGGCGCGCGAATGTCTCGAAGGGTTGAATCGCAACCTCCGTTGCGATGCTCGACGCCGTGAGTTCGCCATCGGGCATCACGCGTCGGGAACCGCAATAGGCAGCCACTGCATCGGGAGCGGATTTCAGTGCGGCCAGCATTTTGGCAAGGAAGCTGGAATCCACCCAATCGTCCGCATCCAGAAACATGAGCCAGTGGCCGCGCGCCGTCGACATCCCGCTATTGCGCGCGCCGGCGGGGCTATGCGCGCAAGAGCTCAACATCCGAAATCGGGCATCGTGCTCCACATAACCGGCGATGATCGCAGGGGTGCGGTCCGTGGAGGCGTCGTCGACGATGATCGCCTCCCAATCCATTATTTCCTGATCGAGAAGGCTATCGAGTGAGCGCGCCAGCGTTACCTCCGCGTTGTGCGCAGGAACCACGATTGAAACCAAGGGATCATGCGCCACGCCGTGTAACCCGCGCGTTGGTTCGAAGGTAGAACAAGAGTCCCGAAACATAGCCGGCGATTTCCTGCCAAAGGAAACGGTCCTCAGGGACGCTGCGTCCAAACAGTCTCCTGCGAACTCTTCCGAGCCGCCGCGACGCCGCCATTTGGCTGCAGAGCGAGCTTGCTCCTGTCGTGCTACCGAAGTTGGAAGCCTGGCGCAGCATTCGCATCCGTGCCGCCGAGCTTGGGCGCCAGCTGTCGCAGATGCACGTCAAAGCCAAGCATGCCGCATATTCATGTCGATCCCCGGAGTCGGCGCCATGACCACAGGCGGCGGTCCCGGGCGCCGTATGAGTGCAATAGCTATGGCAACCTGACGTCTTTTGCAATTGGGGGCGCAACAAATGCCGCCCACTGAAGCTTTGGTGTGAATGACTGCAGTTATTGGGACTTTCGCTCCCCTCCTATCGACCGAAACGCCTCGATTCCGAGGTGCATTCTCGAACAGCCATTCTCCGTGCGAAAGAAGACCTTCCTTCTACCGTGGAGCCCGCATCGGAAGCTGATCGTCGCAGTATACAGCCGGGTGCGAGACGGTACGTGCACCGCCAGACTAGCTACTTTAGGCACTTCTAATGAATCTGCGCTACTTAATTGCGCTCCAGTAGCTATAGCCTGACATTGTATTACTCATTTCGATAGTAGATTGCGTCCAATGATCGATTAGATTAGCCGGTTATGGCTGCTATCACAAAGAGATGCGAGAGCGACATCAATCGGAACTCGTGCATTTGCTGCTAGTTCAAGAGATGTAAAAGGGAGGCACGAATTGGCTTACGTCAAGAAGATTCCGGCTTGCGAGCCGGGTATTTTGCTGGCATGCTTGCTGGTTTCTGAGTGATGCACTGTGGCAATTGTTCAAAGAAGGGGGCATAAAGATGGCCAAGGAATCTTCGAATACCGCTTCTTCAGCAAATAAAGCGGACGCAAATCTGATAAGTAATGCAGACGGAAGCGGGCTGACCTTCATGGCGGGCCAGGCTCGCGAGAGCGGGGCCCCCGGCGACGCTGTAGGTGTCGACAAGATACGTGATCTGCTGTTCGGCAACCAGATGCAGGACTATGACCGCCGCTTTTCCAAGCTTGAAGAACGGGTCTTGCAGCGCTTCAAGGATGTCGAATCCGAGGCCAAGCGCAATCTTGAAATGTACGAGTCAAATGCAAAGAAGCAGGTCGACTCGCTTGCGGCGCAATTGCGGAACGAAAAAGACGCGCGAGCCGACGCCGATAAGGAGATTGATCGGAATCTTCGCGAGCAAAATCAGGCGCTCGAAAAGCAGGTGCGCGCGTTGTCGGATCAGTTGAGCGAGCTTGAGCGGGAAGTTGCGGACCGGATAAATCGAAACGATCATTTGCTGCGTGAGGAAATCAAGCAAAAGAATGAAAGCATTCAGATGCTGATGGAGAAGATGTTTTCCGATCTCGGCAATGTCAAGACCGACCGAAATCTTTTGGCTGGCCTGTTTGTCGAGGTTGCAAAATGTCTAAATCAGGATCCCGTCGGCAGCAAGAACAACTCGGAGCGTACCTGGAAAGTGAGTTGATCGGAACTTGACGTCGACTGTCGACCCAACCAGCCTCCCTCAAAGAGCAGCTTCGAACGATACAGAGATTGATCGCGAGGCTCTGGCTCGCCTTTTGATCGAAATTGCCCGGAACGTTGATCCGGACTATCGTGCGCGTCTCGACGGAATCCCAACCGCCGACCCTCGCATGGAAACGCTGCGCCAGTTGCTGGTCGGCCGCGAAATTTCGGAGCTTTCACGAGTTAGGCACCTGCTCGACGAACCCGAGCAGCTTGCGGCTGCAGTGGGGAGCGTTCTCCCCAGTGCAGCCGCACGTGCGCCTCATGCGCAACTCGGAGAGGCCCTTGCGCCAGCTGTCGAGAGGGCCGTGCAACGGTCCATCCAGAAGAGCCCGCGCACACTGACGGATATATTGTACCCGGTGTTTCTGCCGGCTATTCGCAAGTCGATCGGCGAAAAGATCGATCAGACCTTTCAATCGCTGAATGAAACTTTAAGACATATATTTACCTGGCATGGGCTCAAGTGGAGATTTGAAGCTTGGAGAACAGGTGCAAGCTTCTCAGAAGTTGTTCTTAAGCATTCTCTTGTCTATCGTGTGGAACATGTGTTTCTCATCAATCGCAATTCCGGGCTTTTGATATCGCATGTAACTGCCGATAATGCAACTAGCGAAGATCCGCAACTAATTTCTTCTATGCTTAGTGCAATTCAAGATTTTGTAAAAGACTCATTTAACGAGAAAGAGCAGAGTGGCCTGGACACTATTCGTTTCGGAGAGCTTCGTCTCTGGTCGGAAGTTGGACCGTTTGCGACCTTGGTTGCGGTGATCCGGGGAAATCCGCCGGAGGAATTACATGAAATAATTCGCGATGTATTGCTTCGCATCCATGGTGAATGCTCACAGGCTCTAGAGCAGTTTGACGGCGACAGTTCGCAGTTGGCCGGCGTAGAGACGCAGTTGCAGACCTGCGTTGAACTGAAGCAGGAGGAATCAAACCAGGGATTTCCGTGGCTGGTAGTCGCTGCAGTCCTGCTGGTTTTGATTCCGGCAGGCGGTTGGTTCTTTCTTTCCTGGCAATCCGGGCAGCGCTGGCAGGCCTATGTGTCGCGACTGGGGGCCCAGCCGGGCATCATCGTTGCCGAACAAAAGGTGCGCGATGGCCAATTCTATATTGCCGGCCTGAGAGACCCGCTTGCCGTCGACCCGCAGGTTCTGCTGTCCGGAACAGGTGTCGACCCCGCCCGCGTTCATTCGCAGTGGCAATTCTATCAGAGCCTTGAGCCGGAGTTCGTGTTGAAGCGCCTGATGGCGTCGCTGGTTCCTCCGGATTCAGTACGACTTTCGATCGTCAATGATCGCATCGTTGCCGAGGGGGAGGCTCCCGACACCTGGATAGATCGCGCACGTGCAGCGGCCCAACAACTTTCGGCAGGCGGACCGGAATTCGACATTTCCAGGGTTCGTGATGTGAGCCCCGAAGCACGCGCGGCGGAGCACTGGCAGGCCTATGTGTCGCGACTGGGGACCCAGCCGGGCATCATCGTTGCTGAACAAAAGGTTCGCGATGGCCAATTCTATGTTGCCGGCCTGAGAGACCCGCTTGCCGCCGACCCGCAGGCTCTGCTGTCCGGAACGGAGGTAGATCCCGCCCGCGTTCATTCGCAGTGGCAATTCTATCAGAGCCTTGATCCGAAGTTCGTCCTGAAGCGGCTGATGGTGTCGCTGGTTCCGCCGGATTCAGTACGACTTTCGATCGTCAATGATCGCATCGTTGCCGAGGGTGAGGCTCCCGACACCTGGATAGATCGCGCACGCGCAGCGGCCCGACAGCTTTCGGCAGGCGGACCGGAATTCGACATCTCCAAGGTTCGTGATGTGAGCCCCGAAGCACGCGTGGCGGAGCACTGGCAGACTTATGTGTCGCGACTGGAGGCCCAAGCGGGAATCATCATCGGCCAACAAACGGCGAGGGGCGGACATTTCTATATTTCCGGCCTGAGAGACCCGCAGGCCGCCGACCCGAAGGCTCTGCTGTCCGGAACAGGGGTCGATCCTGCTCGCGTTCATTCACAGTGGCAATTCTATCAAAGCCTTGATCCGAAGTTCGTGGTGAAGCGGCTGATGGCGTCGCTGACTCCGCCGGATTCAGTACGGCTTTCGATCATCAAGGATCGCATCGTTGCCCAGGGTGAAGCTCCTGCCGCCTGGATAGATCGGGCGCGGGTCGCCGCCCAACAGCTGTCCGCGGACGGACTCTCTCTAGAAATCTCCGAGCTGCGTGAGTTGACCCCTCCGCAACTCACTCATTTGAGGGAGGCTATTCAAGCGGTCGACATTTTGTTCGATTCTGGCAAGGCTGTACCGGGACCAGAGCAACTGCCGGTTCTCGACAAATTGGCGAATCAGTTGAAGGAATTGGCCAAGGACGCCCGCAAGGCAGGCGTAACAGCACAGTTCATGTTGACCGGCCATTCGGACGAGACGGGCCGTGAAACGGCCAAGTTGTCGATCAGCGCCGCGCGCGCGGAAACAGTTCGTGCGCTTCTCAAGAAGCGCGGCGTCGATCCGGAGTTGCTCTTGGTTCGCGGCGCGGGCACCTTTGAGCCAGCGGAGATTGAAAATAGCCGAACCGGGAACTCCGCCAACCGCAGAGTTTCGGTTACGGTAAACTTCCACTAGGCGGAGCCCAGGATATTGCAAAAGAAGATCTGCATGTTGGGCGGGTTCGCTGTCGGAAAGACCAGTCTGGTTCGCAGGTTTGTGCAAAGCATCTTTTCAGAAACCTACTTGACCACGGTGGGAGTGAAAATCGACAAGAAGAGTGTCGCATTCCCGGACAAAACCGTGGATCTGATTTTGTGGGATTTGGCCGGCGAAGACGATATCGGCTCATTCCGCGTCAGCTATGTGCGAGGTGCGAGTGGGCTCGTGCTTGTCGTCGATGGAACACGCGCTGCTACTCTTGCCGTGGCGCTCACGTTGCGCGAGCGGGCCGAGGCTGAATTCGGCGCTATGCCGTTTGTATTGCTGTTCAACAAATCCGATCTGGCCGATCGGTGGGCAATATCGGATAGTGAAATTGACGAACTGAGGCAACTTGGATGGCAAATCTATCTAACAAGTGCGCTTTCGGGTGAACATGTTGATGATGCGTTTCGTCAACTTGCTTCGATGGTTAGCAAATAAACCATGCATATCTTGCCAAGAGAAGTTAGAAGCTGGATTTACGACTTCTTCTACAACGAGCGCTCGGTCGCATATCTGAAAATCGACGCCCAGCTTTGCATAGCTGCGAAGGGCGGTAACGTTAACCATTACGGACTCTCGTCCGTTCGCATAGGTGAGCCTGTTACCGAGCAGCTTGAATTCATGGAAGGTTTGTTGCCCTGCCCGGAGCTTCCATATGACATGGCCATGGTCGAACTGCCCAGCGGACGTGTCGCGGACCTCCATCTTTTTGCTGACAATGCCTGCGTGTGGCTGCTCTTTCTTGACGCCAATGCCGAACGCGACAATAGGCAGCGGCTTCAACAGAAGGCTTATGAAATGACGCTCCTGCAAGAGAGGGAGCGTCAACTCAACGAGAAATTACAATCGACAAACGAGGCGTTGAGGGCGAGCCAAGAGGGATTGTCGCGTGAATACCAGCGCGCCGAAGCCCTACTCCTCAACATTCTTCCGGCGTCGATCGCGGAGCGGCTAAAAGCGCACGAACAAATTGCAGACAACCACGCGGAGGTGAGTGTGCTTTTTGCCGACATCGTCGGTTTTACGGAAAGAGCGCGGAGCGTCGGAGCCGTGACGACGCTCGCTATTTTAAATTACTTCTTCAAGGCGGCGGATCTGCTCTCGGAGCGATACGGCTGCGAAAAGATCAAGACAATCGGCGATTGTGTGATGGTGGTCGCTGGCCTGCCCGCCGCGCGATCCGATCATGCGGAAGCCCTTGCGCACTATGCACTTGAACTGCGGAAGGCGGTTAAGCGCGAACGCTTCGCAGGAGAACCGATAAGACTCAGAATTGGAATTCACTCAGGACCAATCGTGGCGGGCGTCATAGGCAAAAGGCGGTTTGCCTATGACCTATGGGGCGACACCGTTAATCTCGCCGCACGTATCCAAACGTCCGCGGAGCCCGATGAAATCCGTATTTCGGATGCAACTCATCAACTGCTTGGACCAAATTTTGCTTGCGACCCGCTCGAGGAAACGGAATTGCGTGGTACAGGTCGTGTGCGAATGTGGCGGCTCCCGGCCTGATTTGCCGCATGGTAGTGCCGACCCGGAAGCGCATTGCATCTCAAGCAACATCATGGTTTCGAATGTCGGCAGCGGTGCGCGAAGCAGTTGACCACCGAGCGACCGCCAAAGGTCTGTCCTGGTCAACTCAGGAAATCAGTTCCTGAGATTTAACGTCGATGCCCAGTTCATAGAACGGCCGGAGGCTGGGCCGAGGTCGGAATGCCCTGCCCCCGCGGCTAAATAAACACCGCCAAGTACCCGGCGCAACGGTCTGGCTCGGAACGATGACGTCTTGCACCGCAACATCGGTTTCTTCAAGGTAGGGCAACAACGGACATAGATGTCGTTGCTCGCCGATCTGACCGGAAGGTTAACAGCACGATGCCACTTATGACTCGACGATTGGGAGCCAGGAACCTGGCGCGCCCGGCACGGCGTCTCGGAGACCTGACTGCGATGTTTGCCCTGATTGCCAGGCCGCTCGTCTTTGGGATCGCCCTTTTGTTGGCTGGTCAGGCGCAGGCGCAGGCGCCGGCGACCGTCCCGCCTGAAAGGGTCAAACAGCTGTTCGAGGTTCTCGACGATCCGTCAGTGAAGGCCTGGGTGGCCGAACAGCGAAATCAGGACGCCGGGTCAACGGGAGCGCCCGCCGAGAGAGGGGCTTCGCCGACCGACGCATCGTCCGGCGCCGTGGCCGCACCCGGCCAGATGAATACGATGGCATCCTCGACGCTCGATGGGATCAGGCATCATATCGAAAGAATCGTGCGAACTTTGCCCTTGCTGCCAGGCCAGTTCGCGCGCGTTCGGGCAGAGACGATGGAGGATATGTCCAGCAAGGGGCCTGCCGGCGTATTTGTGCTGATTGCAATGTTCATCGCTGCCGGCCTGGCACTCACTTGGGCAACGTTCAAGCTCACCCGTCCATTTCGTCTTTGGATTATCGCGCAACCGAAGGATACGCCCGTTGGGCGAGCCAAGAAGATTGGTGGCCGCCTGCTTTATTCCAGCATGCTGATAGTCTCTTTCGCACTGGGCAGCGCCGGCGCGTTCATGTTGTTCGACTGGCCGATGCTTATCCGCGAGATTGTACTGACATTTCTGATGGCGGCAGTCGTTACATGGGGTGTGCGCATGTACGTCATGGCCATGCTCGTCCCTTCCTTCATGAACGTCGAGAACGCCGTCGAGGTTCGTGCTTTGCCGATCACCAACGAAGCGGCTGACCATTGGTCCTATTGGCTACCCCGGATCGTCGGCGTCTTCGCCTTCTTCGGCGCCGCGTTTATCCTCTTGCCAGGTCTCGGCATCGATCAGGACGGAATGATGGTCCTGTCACTGGGCGCCGATTTCGTGCTGCTGTTGCTCCTGCTGCTCGCCATTTGGCGTCGGCCAAGAACGCAGCGAGACGGTGCGCGCCACATCGGTCACACGGAAGCGACATGGCTATTGACTGCTTATTTCGTCGTCCTGTTCCTGCAGCGTATCGCCGGCCTTTATACATACTTCTGGTTCACCTTCGCCGCATTCTTCCTGCCTTTGGCAATCGTGGTGACGCAGCGCGGGGTTAATTTCGTTCTGCGGCCAGGTTCGGAAGATGTCGGCCGGCCCACGATCCCGGCGGTGACGATCGCTGTCATCGATCGCGGAATCCGAATGATTTTCATCCTGGCGGCGGCTTACCTTCTCGCACGTGTCTGGGGTCTGGACATGCAATCCATGCGGGACAGCGATACGACGACGACGTTCATATTGCGCGGCTTGATCAATGTCGTGGTCATTGCCCTCGCCGCCGACTTCGGCTGGTCGATCATCAAAGCTTTGATCGAACGAAAGCTGGGCATCGAAACACCGCACCCTGTGATCAGCGACGAGGACGTCCCGATCCTCGATCCGCAGCAGGCACGGCTGCACACGCTCTTGCCGATCCTCCAGAATATTCTGCTCGCATCGATCATCGTGATGGCGGTGCTTATGATGCTCGCCTCGCTGGGTATCCAGATCGGCCCATTGATCGCCGGCGCTGGCGTCGTCGGCGTCGCCGTGGGCTTTGGGGCACAAACCATTGTCAAGGACGTCATTTCAGGCGTGTTTTTTCTGCTCGATGATGCGTTCCGTGTTGGCGAATACATTTCATCGGGCAATTACAAGGGTACTGTGGAAAGCTTTTCGCTGCGCTCGGTGAAGCTGCGCCACCATCGTGGTCCGCTGTTCACAATACCTTTCGGTGAACTCGGGGCAGTCCAGAACCAGAGCCGTGACTGGGTTATCGACAAATTCAACATCACCGTTGGTTATGACACCGATATCGACTTCGCTCGCAAGCTGATCAAGCGGATCGGCCTCGAACTGGCGGAAGATCCCGAGTTCAAACACTGGGTGCTCGACCCGATCAAGATGCAGGGCGTACAGGAGTTCGGCGAATACGGCATCGTATTGAGGGTCAAGGCGACAACCAAGCCGGGAGGCGCCTTCGGTATGAAACGCAAATTCTATGTACGCCTCCGCCAGGTCTTCAAGGAGCAGGGCATCGAACTCCCATTTCCGACCGTCCAGGTCCAGGGGCTACAGAACCAACATGGGGCAGAGAATGCACCGTTGGAGATCACGCCCGAGTTGAAAATGGCCGTCGCGCAGTCGCACACTATTCGGCGCAGAAAAAAAGCTAGCACAACGGAATAGAAAAGCTGCGACACCTGCTGGTCACAGCGCGGCTTTCCGCGCATCGCCATGGCAGGGACACTCTTTTCGCCACGTAAGCAAAAGGCGCCCCGAAAGGCGCCTCTTAATCGCTTGATTCCCCTCAAGGAAACTGGAGCGGGTGAAGCGATTCGAACGCTCGACCCCAACCTTGGCAAGGTTGTGCTCTACCCCTGAGCTACACCCGCTCGCGCGGCTTTTGGGCCGCAAGCCGCGCCTATATGGCTGAAGAGCGCGGCGATTGCAACAGGGAATTCGCAGGCCTTTTGCTTCGCCGGCAATGCGGAGAAGCGCTCCTCGGGACGTCGCAAGGCAATCACCCCCGCGTTGCGCGACGGGCTTGTCTTGGCCGCATCATTGGCCGTAAACGGCGTTAGCCGAACAAGCCGTTGAAAGCGGGCCATCAGAAGAAAGACCCATGCCGAAGACCGAAGCCGAACTTTTCGCCTTTCTCGCCGGACTCGGGATCGAGGTATCGACGCGGCGGCATTCGCCGCTGTTCACGGTCGCCGATTCGCAGGCGCTGCGCGGCGAGATTGCCGGCGGCCATACCAAGAATCTGTTCCTCAAGGACAAGAAGGACAATTTCTTCCTGGTCAGCGTCGGCGAGGAGGCGGTGGTCGATCTCAAGCATATCCACCATCTGATCGGCGCTGCCGGGCGCGTGTCCTTCGGCCGGCCGGAGATGCTGATGGAGCTTCTCGGCGTCGTCCCGGGCGCGGTCACGGTGTTCGGGCTGATCAACGACACCGAGCGAAGGATCAAGGTCGTGTTGGACGAGGAGCTGATGAGCCATGCGGTGGTCAATGCCCACCCGCTGACCAACGAAGCGACGACTTCCATCGCTGCCGCGGACCTGGTCAAATTCGTCGAGGCAACCGGACATGATGCTGTTATCTTGAAAGTCTCGGCATGATCGCCACATGGGTGACTGAAACCGGGTTCTAAAGAAGGATGTTGCGCCCGTCCCTTGGCCGGCGGCGCGACCGAAAGGCGACGAGATGAGTGATAGCAACCCCTTTGGCGGCCCATTTGGCAGCAATGGCGGCCGGTATGCCACCACCGTGCAATATGGCGGCACCGATGCCGCGCGTGAGAAGGTCGCGCTTGCGGAGGCGCCGGCCGACGTCATCAAGGACACAACGACCGCTGGATTTGCCGCCGACGTGATCCAGGAATCGCGTCACCAGCCGGTGCTGGTCGATTTCTGGGCGCCGTGGTGCGGCCCTTGCAAGCAATTGACGCCGCTGCTGGAGAAGGCGGTGAAAGCCGCCGGTGGCAAGGTCAAGCTGGTCAAGATGAATATCGACGACCATCCATCGATCGCCGGCCAGCTTGGCATCCAGTCGATACCGGCGGTCATTGCCTTCAAGGACGGCCAGCCGGTCGACGGCTTCATGGGCGCCATTCCCGAGAGCCAGATCACGCAATTCATCCAGAAGGTCGGCGGCAAGAACGGCGGTGCGCCGCAAGTTGCCGAGGCGCTGGCCGCGGCCGCCGAAGCGCGCGACGCCGGGGACGTGCAGACGGCGGCCGACATTTACGATGCCATCCTGGAACAGGCGCCGGAGACGATCGAGGCGATCGCTGGCTTGGGCGATCTGCTGTTCGAGGCCGGCGATGCCGAAGGTGCCGAGGCGGTGCTGGCGCGGGCGCCGGAAGCAAAGAAGGATGCGCCCCAGCTCGCCGCGCTGCGGGCCAAGATGGCGCTCGCCGCGCAAGCAGCAGTGCTCGGCAATCCGGCGGAACTGGAACGGCGGCTGGCCGAAAATCCCGGGGATCACCAGGCACGGTTCGAGCTTGCCATGATCCAGAACGCCAAGGGTGATCGCATGGCGGCGGCCGACAATCTGCTGGCGATCATCAAGGCCGACCGCTCGTGGAACGACGACGGCGCCAGAACCCAGTTGCTGCAGCTCTTCGAGGCATGGGGCATAACCGACGAAGCAACGCTGTCGGCACGGCGCAAACTGTCGTCGCTGCTGTTTTCCTGAGCCGGCCCAGACTGTTTTGTCGCGCGGGCTTGCGGTGGGCCGCGGCTGCGCCAGATTAGGTTTTCGGATGGCGTTCGATTTCAGGTTTCCGGTGTTGCGCCTTGTGCCGGCCGGGAGGAGACGGATTTGGTGCGCTTCCTGACAAAGCGATCGGAGGATTGAGGTGCAGGCGGGAAACGCGCATTACCGACTCGCTGCGGACTTACCGTCGACCATGCCGATCTTTCCGCTTGAGGGCGCATTGCTGCTGCCGGGAGGCCGCATGCCGCTCAACATTTTCGAGCCGCGCTATCTGCAGATGGTCGACGAGGCGATCGCCGGACCGCGGCTGATCGGCATGATCCAGCCCAGCCTTGACGGTGCGCTGCGTCCCAACGGCGAGCCGGAGCTCTGCAATGTCGGCTGCGCCGGGCGCATCATTGCGCTGTCCGAGAGCGGCGACGGCCGTTACTTGATTTCGCTGCAGGGCGTGTGCCGGTTCCGTATTGTCCAGGAGCTCACGGTCAAAACACCGTTCCGGCAGTGCCGGTTGGCACCCTTTCTCGCCGATCTCGACGAGGAGCAGGCAGACGCCGAGATCGACCGGCCGGCGCTGCTCAAAGCGTTTCGCGCCTATCTGCAGGCTAACGATCTGGAGGCCGACTGGGAAAGCGTCAGCCGCGCCGAAAACGCCATGCTGGTCAACGCACTGTCGATGATGGCGCCCTACGGGCCGGCCGAGAAACAGGCGCTGCTCGAAGCGGCCGATCTGAAGACACGCGCCGAGACCCTGATCGCCATCACCGAAATGGCGCTGGCGCGCGACAATGAGGATTTCGGTTCGAGTTTGCAGTAGGCTCTTGCCTTCTCCCCTTGTGGGAGAAGGTGGATCGGCGCGCAGCGCCGAGACGGTTGAGGGGTGTTGGAAGGATCGCCGTCGGTGCCAAGCTGGAACACCCCCTCATCCGACCAAGCTTCGCTCGGCCACCTTCTCCCACAAGGGGAGAAGGGGAAGTCCGCGCTCGAAACCTTAACCGATTGCCTTGTGAAAAGGATGGATCGAATGGCGGATGGACGTGACGGGAACAGGACTGTCGACCCCAAGCTGCTGGAACTCTTGGCCTGCCCGCTGACCAAGGGGCCGCTTGCCTGGGATCCGGAGCGCGGCGAGCTTATCTCGCGGGTGGCAAAGCTTGCCTATCCGGTGCGGGACGGCATTCCGATCATGCTGCCATCGGAAGCGCGTGTCATCACCATAGATGATGCCATGCCACCGCCGCCGCGCCTGGCTGGCTCAGAATAGAGGCCGCTCCGCAGCAATCCTTCGCGCCCCCCTCTGTCCCGCCGGCATCAAATTCTCCACCGCAACGCTCTGACGAAGACAGGGGACCTATTGAAAATTGCGTCCCTTGGGCATGACCTTCTCCGCCTTTCCCAATAATTCCGCTTGCGCGGTGCTATCGGACTGGTCCTCCTCTGGGCCGCTCGAAGGCTCATCCGCAGGCCTTGCCTGCTCAAGCAGCACCGACAGCCACGGCGTCAGATCCTCGACCTTCTCGGCGACGATATGGATAACGTCCGATTCCGATTGCAGCTTGCCGGTGACGCGGATGAGACGCGCGCCCATGACGATGGGGCGGAAGCGGTCAAAAGTCCTTTCCCAGAAAATGATGTTGGCGACCGCATTCTCGTCTTCCAGCGTCAGGAAAATCGCCTTGCCATTGCCCGGCCGCTGCCGCACCAGCACGAGGCCGGCGACCGAAACGCGCCGGCCGTCCCGCACCTGGCCGAGCCGCACATTGGGCGTGACGCCGGAACGATCCAGCCTTTGACGCAGGAAGGCGACCGGGTGCGCCTTCAGCGACAGGCCAAGCGAGCGGTAGTCGTGGACGACGTGCTCGCCGAGCGGCATTGTCGGGAGCCTGGTTGCAGGCTCCAGATCGCGCAAGCGGATCGCCGGCTGGTCGAACAGCGGCAGCTTTTCGGCGGCACTCTTGCCGTCGAGCGCGCGGACCGCCCATAGAGCGTCGCGACGGTTCAATCCAAGCGACCGGAAAGCGTCGGCCTGCGCCAGTTTTTCGATCTCGTCGACGTTGAGGCCCGAGCGCAGCCAGACGTCGCGTACGGATGCATAGCCGGCGCCGCGCCTCGACACAAACGCTTCCATGCGCTCCTTCGACAGGCCCTTGACCTGGCGAAAGCCGAGCCGGACGGCATGGCTGGTCCGGATGACGCCGCGCATCTGGGCATGGCGGTCAAGGATACGATCCGGATCGAAAGGCGATTTCTCCAAGGCGCAATCCCAGCCGGAAAAATTGACGTCGACCTCGCGGATTTCGACGCCGTGGTCATGCGCGTCGCGGACAAGCTGGGCCGGCTGGTAAAACCCCATCGGCTGGGAATTCAGGATCGCGGCGCAGAACACGTCGGGATAGAAGGTCTTGAACCAGCAGGAGGCATAGACCAGCAGGGCGAAGGAGGCGGCGTGGCTCTCGGGAAAGCCGTATTCGCCAAAACCCTCGATCTGCTTGAAGCAGCGCTCGGCGAAGTCTTTTTCGTAGCCCTTGGCGACCATGCCGTCGACCATTCTCTTGCGGTAATTGCCGATCGTGCCGGTGCGCTTGAATGTCGCCATGGCGCGGCGCAGTTCATCGGCCTCGCCCGGCCTGAAGCCGCCAGCAACGATGGCGATCTTCATCGCCTGCTCCTGGAACAGCGGCACGCCCAGCGTCCTGCCGAGTATTTTTTCCAGTTCCGGCTTGGGATATTCGGGTTTTTCCTTGCCTTGCCGGCGGCGCAGATAAGGGTGGACCATGTCGCCTTGGATCGGGCCGGGCCGCACGATCGCCACCTCGATGACGAGGTCGTAAAAGCTTTTCGGCCGCAGCCGCGGCAGCATCGACATCTGCGCGCGCGATTCGATCTGGAAGACGCCGATCGTGTCGGCACGGCAGATCATGTCGTAGACATGCTTGTCCTCGGCAGGCAGAGTGGCCAGCACATAGGGCAGGCCGTACTCGTCCCGCGCCTGCGGATAATGATCCTGGAGCAGGGTGAAGGCGCGCTGCAGGCAGGTCAGCATGCCGAGCGCCAGCACGTCCACTTTGAGGATTTTCACCGCGTCGAGATCGTCCTTGTCCCACTCGACCATCTTGCGCTCGTCCATCGCCGTCTTGACGATGGGCACGATCTCGTCGAGCCGGTCCCGGGTGATGACGAAACCGCCAACATGCTGCGACAAATGACGGGGAAAGCCCATGATCTCGTTGGCGCATTCGATCACATGCCTTGTCGATGGATCAGTCTGATCGAGGCCGCCGGCCTTTGTCTCCTTTTCGCCAAGCTCCGAGGTCGACCAGCCCCAGATCGAACTGGACAGCGCGCCCCGGACGTCGTCCGACAGGCCCATCGCCTTGGCCACTTCGCGCATCGCCGAGCGGCCCCGGTAGCTGACGACGGCGGCGGCCAGCGCGGTGCGCTTCGTGCTGTATTTGGAATAGATGTACTGGATGACCTCCTCGCGCTTTTCATGCTCGAAATCGACGTCGATGTCGGGCGGCTCGTTTCTTTCCTCGGAAATGAAGCGCTCGAAAAGCGTTTCGATCTTGTCCGGGCCGACTTCGGTGATGCCAATGCAGAAGCAGACGATCGAGTTGGCGGCAGAGCCGCGCCCCTGGCAGAGAATGTTCTGGCTGCGGGCGAATTTGACGATGTCGTGGACAGTCAGGAAATAGCGCGCGTAGTTCAGGCGCTCGATCAGAGCGAGCTCCTCCTCGATGCGCTGCGTCACAAAAGCGGGCACGCCCGAGGGGTAGCGGATGGCGGCTCCCTCCTTGGCCAGCCTTTCCAGTTCGGCCTGCGGCCCAAGACCCGATTCCGTCGGCTCGTCGGGATAGTTGTATTGCAGGTCACTGAGCGAGAAGGTCAGCTCGCCGGCAAAACGCAGCGTTTCCGCCAGCGCTTGCGGATGCCTGCGGAAAAGCCGTGCCATCTCCAGCGGCGGCTTTAAGTGACGCTCGGCATTGGCCGCCAGCTCCAGCCCCACCTCGGCGACGGGCACATTGAGGCGGATCGCCGTCAGCACGTCCTGCAGCGGGCGCCGTTCAGACGTATGGTAGAGAACATCGTTGGTCGCCATCAACGGGATGCCGGCCAGCTCCGCCATCGCCGCCGCCTGCTCGATACGGAAGCGGTCGTTGCCGCGGTAATCCGGCGAAACCGCAAGCCGCAGGTTTTCACCGAAACGATCCTTGAGCCGGCTAAGGAGTGCGAGGCTGGTTTCCGCGTCCGCCGACACATCCGGCAGTATGGCGAGCGACAGGAGATCGCCCCATTCGAGAAGATCGCTCTGTTTGAGGAGCGTCGCCCCTTTTTCGTTCTCGTCACGCAGATTGGCCTGCGTCAGCATGCGGCAGAGATGCCCCCAGCCCTTGCGATCCTGCGGGTAGGCGAGGATGTCCGGCGTGCCGTCGCAAAAAACCAGGCGGCAGCCGGGATGATAGGAAGCACCCTCCACCTTGGCCTGCTGCCAGGCGCGCACCACGCCCGCCACCGTGTTGCGGTCGGCGAGACCGATCGCCGAAAACCCCAGGAATTTTGCCGCGACCACCAGCTCCTCCGGTTTCGACGCACCGCGCAGAAACGAGAAGTTCGACTGGATGCCGAATTCGGCATAGGGGTTGGCCGTCAGCGCATTCATGCGAAGATCCCATGCATGAACCAGCGCGGCGAGGGCTGCGAGGCGCCGTAAAGGCCCTGGCGATAGAGCCAGTAACGGCGGCCGTCGGCATCCTCGATGCGGAAATAATCCCGGGTCGGGGCATCTTCTCGTCCCGCCGCCCCTCGCCACCATTCCGGCGCGATGCGCTCCGGCCCTTCGGCGCGCGCGACCCGATAGAGCGCGCGCCGCCAGCGGAAGTTCAAAGGCGGGCCTTCCGGCATTTCGGTGGCCGGCACCTCGATCGGCTCGGGCGAACGGAAAAGCCGGATCGGCCGTTCCGGCTGGAAGACAGTCGTGGGAGCGTCCTTCGCCTTGTCCGGCTGCTTCGGCGGCGAGCTTCTCTGCGGCGCTTCCGTGAAGGGAAGGGTGGCGACGGCGCGCTCCGGCAAATGGCTCTCGACGGCGACCGGCTTCAAGACCGCGCCTTCGCCGAGCCGGGCGCGAATGCGGTCGGCAAAAAGCGCGATATCGGCACCGTCGTCGCTCGTCTCGCCGGCAAGGTCGGCCTGCTGCATGTCGAAGGCGGCGGCGGTCAGCACCGAAAGGCGCACGAGATCGAAGCCGTAGCCGGCGTCGATATCCTGTTCGAGCACGGCAAGCCTTTCGTGGAACAATTTCTGGATCAGCCGCGGCTCGCGCAGAGGCCGCGAGGTGCCGACGGCGATGCGGCTGACGCCGCCATCGACGCGGAAAAGCAGCAGCGCCAGCCGCCTTGCGCCCTCGCCGCGACGCTCGAGGTCGCTCTTCAAGGTGGTCGCCAGCATGCCGGTCAGCCGCTCGATGTCCTCGGTCAGCATGATCGGCTCGGCAAGGTGACGCTCGACCGAAAGCGGTGCCACCGGCAGGCGCGGCGACACGGCCTCCTCGAGGCGGCCAAGCGCCTGGTCGAGGCGCAAGAGCAGCGATGCGCCGAAGCGGCGGGCCAGCGGCGCGCGCGGTGCCGCCATGACAGCGCCCGCCGTGCGCAGGCCGACGCTTTCGAGGCTGGCGCGTACCTCCGGGTCGATGCGCAGCGCCGCCAGCGGCAAGGGCGCGAGAAGCGCTTCCTCCTCACCATCGGGCACGATGCGGTCGCCAGCAAACCGCGCAGCCGCCCAGGCAGCACCAGGCGTGGCGGCAAGCCCGGCGTGGACATCGAAGCCCTGATGGAAAAAACGCGACAGGATATCGTCCAGCATCGAGCGTTCGCCGCCGAAAAGATGGGTGCAGCCGGTGACGTCGAGATAGAGGCCGTCGGTCCCGTCAAGCGCCACCAGCGGGGTGTAGCGGTCGCACCAGTCGGCGAGGCCTTCGAGCAGGCGCCGGTCGGCCTCCGGATCGGCCTCCACGATGTCGATCGAGGGATGCATGGCGCGTGCGTCGGCTATGCCCATGCCGCGCTTCAGATTAAGCGCCTCAGCCCGTTCGTCGAGGGCGGCGATGCGCTGGGTGTTCCCTTGGCGATGGCTGATCACCAGCGGCAGGTGATCCGACGGCCGGGAACGCCAGGACCGCCCCAGATGCTGCCGCAGGATCCTCTCGGCGGCGAGATGCGGAAACCACAGGGATAGGATTCTTTGGCCGTTCTGGGGCCCATTCCTGAGACCTTCCTTGCTCGCCCCGTCTTTCTTCGAATATGCGTTCATCGGGGTTCCACTCCAGTGTGAATTTTCCGGGCAAGGCCGTGCGGCTCTTGCCGATGGCGACGGTGAAGGCGGGCCGGCCGATCGAGCCGGCGAGCGGCCCGGCAAGCGTCTTACGCGTTGCCGCCGGTGCCGCCGACAGGATGAGGCGGACGGGCGCTGCCGTCGGTTCGGGCTCGCCGGCCTGGCGCAGCAGGAACAGCGGCCGGCCCGCACTCTGCGCGCGGGCGTGCAGCCGCCGCGTCGCGGTGAGGTCAAGCCGCTGCGGGCTGCCGCGGATTTCGAGGATGACGGCGGCCAGTGCCGTCATCCGGGCAGCCTCCTCGGCGATCCACAGCGCATCGAGCAGCCTTGGCGCCTCGGAAAACAGCAATTGCTCCGGCTCGATGCCGAAGAAGGCGTGAAGCCCCCTGGCATAGGGAAAGCCGGCCTCGCGGAAAACCTCGGATGTGCCGATCCACAGCACCGGCAATCGCGGCCCCTGGCTGAGGATCAGGCTGACGAGCGACAAGGCAAAACCGGCAACGGCCCCGGCATCGCGGGTCGCGGCGCCATGAAACTCGCTCACCGCCGCCTTCGGCAGGCCGCCGCTCAGCGCAGCATCGAGGCGCTCGGCGCCGGTGCGCAAAAACGCATCGGGCGGCGCCACGGCGAGGCCGCGCCGGACAATGGTCAGATTCCGAGCGGGTGTCGGATGCCGAGAGGGTGTCAGACTCTGACGAGGGACATCCGCGTCAAACGACGAACTGGCCGGCGCCTCCAGGCGCTCGGGCAAGGTCCCTTCGATCTTCGCGATCTGGCGGCGCAGGGCAAAAACAGTCTCCCGCGCCACGGCGGTCATCGCCATGACGATCAGCTTCCACTCACAATTGTTCCTGTTATGTTCCCTATAGATTCCAGAGGCCGCCCGAAGAGTCAAGCGGAGTCATGGGGAATTTATTCCTGTAGTGGGGCATGGCACGGGCGCTCCAGCCCCGCTATTTGCCGAGTCCGGCCTGAAAGCCTATATGCCGGGATCAAAGGACAAAGCATGGCTCGCATCTACCAAACACGCATCTGGCACGACCAGCTTTCGCCAACGATGGAGGAAATCGAGCTCCTGGCGCTGGAGGCCTATGCCCATCTGCCGGAGGACTTTCGCAAGTTGACCGGCGAGATCGTCATTCAGATCGCCGAATTCCCGACCGACGAGATCATGGACGACCTTTCGCTGGAAACGCCCTTCGACCTGCTCGGCCTGTTCGAGGGGCGCGGCATCGCCGAGCGCTGGAATCCGCAGACCGGCGAGGGGCCGAACCGCATCACGCTCTATCGTCGCGCCATCCTCGACTATTGGGCCGAGAACGAGGAAACGCTGGGCGACATCGTCACCCATGTGCTGATCCACGAGATCGGCCACCATTTCGGCCTTTCGGACGACGATATGGAGAAGATCGAAGAGGCAGCAGAGTGAGCGACCCCGCTCCTCGTCATCCTGGGGCGGAGCAAGGAGCGAAGCGACGCGGCGCAGACCCCAGGATCCATGCCGTGATAGTGATGCAGTGCGCCGGCGGTGCAGAACCGAACGCTCATCATCCCGTTCTGGGTAACGGGGCTATCCCGATCGGTGGTAGATCACACTAATCCTGATCCGCCGTGCCCTTCGGCAGAGGTAACGGCATGATGGGGTGGACGGCGCCCGACGGCATCGGATGTGCCAGAATGAGTTCGTTGAGATCTCAAACAAGGGAGCCGTCCGT